>CBJNFW010000017.1:0-52643 GCA_966435935.1 uncultured Nocardia sp. | reverse complement strand
CGCCGCCCGGCGCGCAGGGAATCACAGCGGCGTTCGACGTCATCGCCGAGAATCCGGCCGAGCTGACCGAGCTGTTCCGCACCCTCACCGAACGCGCCCGCATCCTCAGCGCCGGCGGGCCGCCCGCCGCGGTCGGCATCACCGCACCCCCCGCCGACAGCGGCGTACTCGGGCCGGACGCACCACCGGGCGGGCCGGTGATCACGGTGGGCGTGGGTGCGAGTCTGTTCGACGACCGGTACGGCCTGTCCGGCAAGCGGCCGGCGAAACTGACCGCGATGCCGAAGTTCCCCAACGACGATCTCCGATCTGCCTGGTGCCACGGCGATCTGAGCCTGCAACTGACCGCCGCCGACGCCGATGTCTGCGTGCACGCACTGCGCGACATCACCCGCGCGACGCGCGGTGCGATGCAGCCGCGCTGGCGGATGAACGGCTTCGTCAGCCCGCCCCGGCCGAGTGGGACACCGCGAAATCTGTTCGGCTTCAAGGACGGAATCGCCAATCCGGGCAGTGCCGACTTTCCGCATCTGGTCTGGGCCGGGGCCGGAGAGCCCGCCTGGGCGGCCGGGGGTACCTATCAGGTGGTCCGGCTGATCCGGATGCTCGTGGAGTTCTGGGATCGGGTCGCGATCACCGAGCAGGAGAACATGTTCGGCCGAGTGCGCGATACCGGCGCACCACTGAACGGCAACCACGAGAGCGACCTGCCGGACTACAGCGACGATCCCACCGGACTTGTCATCCCGCTGAACGCCCATATCCGCCTGGCCAATCCGCGCACGCCCGATACCGCCGGCAGTCAAATCCTGCGCCGCAGTTTCAACTACGACCGCGGCAACGACGACGCCGGCAATCTCGACCAGGGCCTGATCTTCCTGTGCTACCAGGCCGATCCGCACGCGCAGTTCGAGGCCGTGCAGAATCGGCTCGCGGACGAACCCCTGGCCGACTACATCTCCCCCTTCGGCGGCGGGTATTTCTTCGTACTGCCGGGCGTGCGCGACGACGCGGATTTCTACGCTCGCGCGCTGGTGACGTGAGGGAGCGAACCATCGGCACAGCGCACGACGGAGGCGAGCGCCGGCGAGGCGGAGTCGTGAGCGGAGCGCAGCGGAGCGAACCATCGGCACAGCGCGCACCGCGCACGACGGAGGCGAGCGCCAGCGAGGCGGAGTCGTGAGCGGAACTTCCATCCGACAAGCGGACGTCGCCCGGTGTTCACCCCTGGGAAATCTCCGCTCGTGACTATCGTGTGACTTCGCATGAGCGGCGAGGCGGGATCGACCCAGGAGGACACGTGAGTACAGGCTCCCAGTGGCGCGCACGGGCGCGGGGCGGCAGCGGAAAGTCCAAGCGAGGCACGACGATCGCCGCCGCCGTCGCGACGGTCGGGCTGCTCGCGGCCGCGTGCTCGTCCTCGACCAGCACCACCGCGAACGAGCAGTCGGCGAGCACCACTACGCCGATCAAGCACATCGTCGTGCTGTACGACGAGAACATTTCCTTCGACCACTATTTCGGCACGTACCCGAACGCCGCCAACACCGACGGCGTGCAGTTCCAGGCCGCGCCCGGCACCCCCGCGATCAACGGTCTGACCCCGGATCTGCTGACACACAACCCGAATCTGTTCCAGCCGCAGCGGCTGGGGCCGGACAAGGCCATGACCTGCGATCAGGACCACTCCTACAAGGCCGAGCAGGAGGCGTTCGACAACGGCAAGATGGATCAGTTCGTCCAGAAGACGCAGAAGGACGAATGCCCGGCCGCCTACGGTCCCAACGGGATCGTCATGGACTACTACGACGGCAACACTGTCACCGCCATGTGGAACTACGCCCAGCACTACGCGCTGAGCGACAACTCCTTCGGCACCACCTTCGGCCCCTCCACACCGGGCGCGCTGGAGGTGACCGCCGCGCAGACCTACGGCGCGCAGGCCATCGACGCGAAAACCGGTAAGCCGGTACAGGATCCGAACCTGGTCGCCGCGCCGGACGCGCAGGGCGTCGGCTCCGATATCGACGACGCCGACCCCGCCTACGACGACTGCTCGAACAAGAGCCACGCCACCACCGACAACCTGATGGCCACGAACGCCAAGAACATCGGTGACGAGCTGAACGACAAGAACATCAGCTGGGGCTGGTTCCAAGGCGGATTCACCCCGACCGGCAAGAACGACGCCGGGTACGCCGTGTGCGGTTCCAAGCACGCCAACGTCGGCGGTCAGCAGGCGCTGGACTACAGCCCGCACCACGAGCCGTTCCAGTACTTCAAATCCACGTCCAATCCGCATCACACCGTGCCCGCCTCGCTGGACGAGGTCGGCCACGCCGGTCCGGCCAACCACCAGTACGGGCTGGAGTGGTTCGACCAGGCCGCCAAGGCGGGCAAGCTGCCCGCGGTGAGCTACGTCAAGGCGTCGGAATATCAGGATGGCCACGCCGGATACTCCGACCCGATCGACGAGCAGCACTTCCTGGTGGACCGGATCAACGCGATCCAGCAGTCGCCGGACTGGAAGTCCACTGCGATTTTCATCGCCTACGACGACTCCGACGGCTGGTACGACCACGTCGCCGGACCGGTGATCAACGGTTCCACCAGCGCCTCGGACGTCTATGGCCCGTGCGCGAGCAAGCCCGCCCTCGGCGGTCACCAGGGCCGCTGCGGCACCGGCCCGCGCCTGCCGCTGCTGGCGATCTCCCCCTACGCCAAGACAAACCACGTCGACCACACCCTGACCGATGAGACGTCGATCGTGAAGTTCATCGAATCCAACTGGTCCCTGCCGGTTCTGGGCAACGGTTCCTCCGAAGCCACCGCGGGCGACCTGTCCGGCATGTTCGACTTCGCCTCCCCCAAGGCCACCCAGCTGATCCTCAACGCGGACGGCACCGAAAAACACTGAGCGACAAGCGGTCCGAACAGCCTGCACGACACGAACCGAAGGCCGCCGGAGCGCGCCTTCAGACTCAACCTATCACATTCATGTGATAGGTTGAGTTCTGCGCTGTTCGAGATAATCGCAGAGGCGGAAGTGGTCGAGTTCCTGTTCGCCGCAACCTGGGTGAAGGTGTGCGGGAACTCCGCTTCACTCTCACGGACAACCGCAATGCCCGAATCACTTGCCAAGAAGGCCTGCGAGAACGACCACGACCGGACGTACCATCGCGTGTTTACCCTGCAAGAGAGGAGGACGAATGATCACACAGGACGAGTTCGACCGTCGGAGCGCAGAGGTGCGAGCCACTGCGGAGTACCAGGAAGAGATGGAACGACTGCAGCTGGCCTATGCCGTGGGCCAGCAGGTCAAAGCTGCTCGTGAGGCCCTGGGCTGGTCGCAGAGCGAGCTTGCCAGGCAGGCCGGCATGAAGCCGCATGCGATCAGCCGCCTGGAGGCCGGTACGGTCCTGCCCTCGCTGGCAACGTTGAACAGGGTTGCTCATGCGATGGATCAGCATCTGACGATTGCTTTCGCCGCGTAGGGCAGCTGTCCAGTCCGCCCGGACTAGGGCAGTTGGGTGGTGGAGACGGCGAGGCCCGGGTCGGTGGCGACGGTGAGCGGGGAGGGTTTCGCGCCGCCCGCGATGACGTGGGCGCCGAGGGTTGCGATCATGACGCCGTTGTCGGTGCAGAGGCGGGGTTTGGGGACGCGGAGGGTGAGACCGGCTGCGGCGCAACGTTCCTGGGCCATCGAGCGGATGCGGGAGTTCGCGGTCGCGCCGCCGCCGAGCACCAGGGTGTCCACGCCGACGTCCTGTGCCGCGCGAATCGCCTTGCGCGTCAAGACATCCGCGACCGACTCCTGGAACGAGGCGGCGATGTCCGGAATCGGCAGTTCCCGTCCCTCGCGCTGCGCGGCCTCGACATACCGGGCCACGGCGGTTTTCACCCCGGAGAAGGAGAAGTCGTAACGCGCGTCGCGCGGGCCGGTCATACCGCGCGGAAAGGCGATGGACTGCGGATCGCCCTGCGCCGCAGCGGCATCCAGTGCCGGTCCGCCCGGGAAACCCAGGTCCAGTAGCCGGGCGACCTTGTCGAAGGCCTCGCCCGCGGCGTCGTCGACGGTGCTGCCGAGTTCGGTGATCGGCTCGGCCAGATCGGTGACGTGCAGCAGATGGGTGTGCCCGCCCGACACCAGCAGCGCCACGCACGGCGGCATCGGACCGTGTTCCAGGGTGTCCACGGCGACGTGGCCGCCGAGATGGTTCAGCGCGTACAGCGGGATATCCCACGCCGCCGCATAGGCTTTCGCCGCGGCGACGCCGACCAGCAGAGCGCCGGCCAGACCGGGGCCGATGGTTACCGCGATCGCATCGGGCCTGGCCACCTCGGCCGCGGCCAGTGCGCGCCGCATGGCGGGCACGATCGCCTCCAGATGTGCGCGCGAGGCGATTTCCGGGACCACGCCACCGAATCGGGCGTGCTGTTCCACGCTCGAGGCGACCTCGTCGGCCAGCAGTTCGCAACTACCGTCCTCGCGCCAGCGCACGATGCCGACGCCGGTCTCGTCACAGGAGCTCTCCACACCCATCACGATCATGCCCGCTCACCCCTGTCGGTCGGCACATCGATTGTGCGACAGCCTGTTTCACAGCCCGCAGGGATCAAGTCCAGCGGTGCGCCGCGGTTCATGTGAGCACCTCGTTCGGATCGACGACACCGGCGGTCGCGGGACGGCGCATGGTGAACGCGTCGGCCCCGCTGGGCTGGTAGTAGTTCTTGCGCAGACCGATGATGTGGAAGCCGTGCTTCTCGTACAGCGCGATCGCCGGGGCATTGTCGGTGCGGACCTCGAGGAAGACCGGCCCGCCGCGCCTGCCCGCCTCGGCCAGCAACGCGCGCAGCAGTATCGTGCCGATCCCGCCGCGATGGCTGTCCGGATCGACGCCGATGGTGTGGATCTCGGCCTCGGGATGATTCAGCGGACCCAGCAGCGCGATCCCGGCATAGCCGACGATGCGGCCGGATTCGTCCCGCGCGACCACGTACCGGTTGTGCGCGCCGGCGAGCTCGGATTCGAAGGCCACCTCCGGCCACGGATCGTCCTCGGGAAACAGCACCTGCTCGAGTTCGACACAGCGATCGATCGCCGACCGATCCATCGGCTCGATCCGGATCGACGGCGCGATCCGACCGCTCATGCTGTGTCCTTCCGGGCGTGCGCGGGGGCCTGCGCGGTGACGCCGCGCTGCCGCCTCTCGCCCCGACCGCTCATGGCCGCACCATCTCGGGCACGAGCGGCGGCCCGCGCGGTGACGCTGCGCTGCCGCCTCCGGCCCCGACCGCTCATGCCCGGACCGCCTGATAGCTGCGTTCGACCGCGTCGGGGCGGCGCAGGTACAGCGGGATCAGCGGTTGCGGAGTGGCTCGCGCCAGCAGTTCGGCGGCGGCGCAGCCGACCAGCCCGGCCGGGGACGGTGTCTCCACCGGCAGCACCGGAAGATCGAAAAAGTCCACATGCGAAGCGGATCCGGCGATGACGGTGGAATCACCGGACTCCAGCTCACCCGGTTTGCACACCTGCGGGCCCGCGACCCGCACCACCGCGCGCCCCTGCGGTCCGCCGTTGCCGCTGCCGACCACGAACGATCCGGCCAGGGCCGCCTTGGACACCGCGCGGTAGCGGGCCCAGTACACCTCGCGGCGCCGGGCGTCGGTGACCACCAGCAGTTCCGCGTCGACCGCGGAGATGTCGCGCCACGCCGCGGCGGCGATCGCGTCCAGGCTGCACACCCCGTACACCGGCAGGCCCAGGGCGTCGCCGAATGCGGCGGCGGTGGCCATCCCGACGCGCAGTCCGGTGAACGGGCCCGGCCCGACGCCGACGACGACCGCGTCGAGTTCGGCGCGGGAACGTCCTGCGGTGTCGAAGCATTCGAGAATCTGCGGGGTGAGCACCTCGTTGTGAGCGCGGGCGTCCACGGTCACCCGGGACGCGAGCGTGCGGGCCTCATGGTGCTGGGGCGCGGCCTGCTCCAGTGCCACCAGTCCCGCGGTGACGGCAGGCGTCGCGGTATCGAGGGCGAGTACAAGCATGATTGCCTCAACGATACCGGGTGGTCACCTCCACGACGGCAACCCGGCCGCCCCCGGTTCACCTCGTCGTCGCAGCGGTAGCACCGGCTCGGACCGCAACCGGTAGCGCGGATCCGTGCACCGACGCCAACAACCAAGCACCGCAACGATTACCGGCATCGTCGCGGCTTGCCGTCACCGTACGATCCGGCGTTCACGCCCGGCGATGGTGTCCGGCATCACACCGCGCGGGCACTGCGATCCCGTCGCGAGCCGGAGATCCGGCAGTACATTCGAGCCCGCCGATTCAGGTGGCGGCGACCCACTCCCAGGTCGCGGTGCGAACGTCCGAATCCGGCTCGCGGCGCAGCAGCACGCGCAGGTGTCGATCGGCGAGATGTTCCACGACGCCCAGACCCCATTCGACGACCACGACGGCGTGATCCAGATCGGTGTCCAGATCGAGGGAGTCGCGTTCGCCCAGATCTCCGCCGAGGCGGTAGGCATCGACGTGGACCATGCCTACCGCGCCGGGATGGTCCCCGGCGCGATGCTGACGGGCGATGATGAACGTCGGCGAGCTGACTCGTCCCTGCACCCCGAGCCCGTCCGCGAGCCCGCGGGTCAACGCGGTCTTGCCCGCGCCCAGCGGACCGTCGAGCACGACCAGATCCCCGGGGCCCAGGTCGCGGGCCAGTTCGCGACCGAGCGCCTCGGTATCCTCGACCGTCGGCAGAATCCGCTGTTCAGCCACCTGCGACCTCCCGCTTCTCCCCGGCGCCGAGCAGCCCGCCGCGCAACAGCAGGCGGTCCAGAGCGGCATTGACCAGATCCGGGTACTGCATATGCACCATATGCGCGGCATCGGTGACGCGGACCAGATCGGCCTCGGGTAACCGGCTGGCCAGCGCGACCGAATTCCGGAACGGGATCACCATGTCGTGCCCGCCGCCGAGGACCAGCTCCGGCAGTGGGGCGAGCGTGGGCAGCGCCGCGGATTCGTCGTGCAGGTGCAGTGCCTCGAGGAATTTGACGATGGTGTCCACGCTGGTCCGATCGATCATCGAGGTGGTGAACCGGGACAGGGTCGGGCTCACCTCGCCGTGGAACGAGCTGACGTGCAGGATCGGCGTGATCACCTGCCGGACGGCGACCCGCCCGGCCTGGATCAGCGCGGGGGCGGCATGCACCGCCACCCGGAATCCGTCGACGGCCGGATTGCGCAGCAGCTGCGGCACGCCCGCCGCGGCGACCTGCGCGGCCGTGGTCGACAGCAGCGCAACCGCGCGCACCCGCCCCGGCACGCCCGGCGGGCCCGAAGGAGACAGCTTGCGTAACCACGCAGGGCCCTCGGAAGGGTCGGCATCGGATGCAGCGAACAGGTCCGGAAACTGCGCGGCGGCGGCGAGAATCGCCATCCCGCCCATGGAATGCCCGACCAGCATCAGCGGACCGTCCGGCGCGCACGCCCGCACCACCCGGACCAGATCACGGCCCAGCTGCGGCACGGTACAGCCGCCTATGCTCGACTCCCCCGAGCGGCCGTGCCCGCGCAGATCGAAGAAGATCATGCGAACCGTTGGGCCCCAGAGCTTTTCCAGATCGCGTCGCTGAAAGTGGAAGGACTCCATACTGTTGCAGAAGCCGTGCACGAAAATCACGGTGGCGGGCGCGTCCTCGGGTCCGCACTCCCGAACCGCCAGTGCCACACCGTCTTCGGTGACCACCGTGCGCGCCCGGTCCCGATCGAGCAGCGTGAAATCCTCCTCGCGCAGTTCGTCGACGCGGGCCGGCCACTGCACCGTGGCGCCGACGCGCCGCAGCGCGTGCGTTGCGGCGAGCGCGCCGAGCACACCCGCGGTCGCCATCCCGCCCTGACAGACGACTCTCGCAATACTCTGTGGCCGAGCGTATTTCATGAACAGGCCCCTCCGCCCACATAACGCCGCACGACCCGCCCACGCGGCGAGCACACGATCTCGTAGTGGATGGTACCCAGCAGATCGGCCCATCGCTGCGGATGCGTCTGCCCGGGACCGCCGCCGAACAGCACCGCGGTATCGCCCTCCCGGACACCGGCCGCATCGCCGCCCAGGTCGACCACCAGCTGATCCATGCACACCCGCCCGACGCTCGGATAGTCGCGTTCGCCGATGCGCACCGAGATCCGCCCGCCCAGCGAGCGGAACACGCCGTCGGCGTAGCCGGCCGGAATCAGCGCCACGGTGGTGTCGCGCGGTGCGACCCACTCGTGCCCGTACGACACGCCCTCCCCCTCGGCGACCCGTTTCACCAGTACGACCTGCGCCTGGAAGGTCATCGCGGGCCGCAGCCCGAATCCATCCGCCTCGATCGGCGACAACCCGTACATCGCGATACCGGGCCGGACCATGTCGAAGGTGAGATCGGGCCGGGCCAGCGCGGCGGCCGAATTGGCCAGATGAGCGAGTTCGGGCTCGAGTCCGAACTCCTTCGCGGCGGCGATCGCCTCCAGCAGCCGATCGCGCTGCAGATCGTTACCCGGATGCTGCGGGGTGTCGGCGTGGGCGAGATGGGAGAAGATCGCCCGGAACCGAACCACGCGCTCGTCGACCAGGTCCCGCAGCAGCCGCAAGACCTGCGGGTATTCGATATCGGAGACGCCGTTGCGATTCAAACCGGTGTCCACCTTGAGCGATACCGTGGCGGTCACGCCGGTTTCGCGGGCAGCCCGTTCGATCGCCCGCAGCTGCCATACCGAGGACACGCCGAGCTCGATATCCGCGGCGACCGCGGCGGAGTAATCGGCGTCGACCACGTTCAGCCAGCTCAGGATCGGCGCCCGGATTCCCGACTCCCGCAGCGACAGCGCCTCGGCGATGGTTGTGACGCCGAGTTCGGCGGCGCCGGCGGCCAGCGCGGCCCGTCCCACCTGCACCGCGCCGTGGTTGTAACCGTCGCCCTTGACCACGGCCATGACCCCGGCGCCACCCGCGCAGTCGCGCAGCACACGCACGTTGTGTGCGATGGCGTCCAGGTCGACGACGGTCTCCACCTGCGCTGCTGTGCTGTTCACGGCTACCGATCCTGCCATTGCCGCGCCCAGGGCCGTCGTCCGGTTGGTCCAGTCCATCCGGAAGCGCTTGCTTGGAGCGCACTCCAGGTACTTACCGTTGATTTCGGGGCCGGCAGGGCCCCGACCACTGACATGGAAGGTTCCCATGAGCAAAGTTTGGTTCATTACCGGCGTGTCGCGTGGATTCGGCCGCGAGTGGGCGATCGCGGCGCTGGAGCGGGGAGACCGAGTCGCCGGAACCGCGCGCGAGGTGAGCACGCTCGACGATCTGACCGCCGAATACCCCGGCACCTTCCTGCCGCTGCACCTGGACGTCACCGACCGGGACGCGGATTTCGCGACGGTGCGGCAGGCGGCGCAGCACTTCGGGCGACTCGACATCGTGGTGAACAACGCCGGTTACGGCCACTTCGGCATGATCGAAGAGCTCACCGAGCAAGAGGTTCGCGCACAGCTGGAGACGAATCTGTTCGGCGCACTGTGGGTGACGCAGGCGGCGCTGCCTATTCTGCGCGCGCAGGGCAGCGGTCACATCATCCAGGTGTCGAGCATCGGCGGGATCAGCGCGTTTCCGAATATCGGCGCGTACCACGCGTCGAAGTGGGCGCTGGAGGGCTTCTCCCAATCCCTCGCCCAGGAAGTGGCCGGTTTCGGCATCCACGTGACCCTGATCGAGCCGGGCGGTTTCAGCACCGACTGGGCGGGCCCGTCCGCGAAGCGCAGCACCCCGAATCCGGCGTACGACGCGGTTCGCGCCCTGCGCGAGAAGCAGCGGTCCGAACGCAGCGTCGGTGAGCCGAGTGGCACCCGGGAGGCCATCCTGCAGGTGGTCGACGCCGAGCAGCCGCCGCTGCGCATCTTCTTCGGCGTGGATCCGCTGGGCATCGCGACGGCGGACTACGAGTCCCGGCTGGCGCAGTGGCGCGAATGGAACAAGGTGTCCGAAGTCGCCCAGGGATCCTGAAAACCGGCCACGAGAAGTTCTGTGCCGCTGCGCTTTTCGATGACCGCTACGGTTCGGCGAGGGTACGCAGAGTCTGAATCGCCGGGCGCAGGTGATGTAGCAGCGGGGTCGCCGAAATGGGAGCGCCCGGACCGCTGGGAGATTCGGCGTGCGCGGCCAGGTTGGCGGCCAGGGCGTGGACCCGGGCCGCTGCCGCGGCGGCCCAGGACGGGTCGCGTCCGGCCGCGAGCAGTGCGCCGATGACGCCGGACAGTACGTCGCCCGCGCCCGCGGTGGCGGCCCAGGACCCGCCCGCCTCGTTGATCAGGGTCGGACGGCCGGGCGCGGCAATCACCGTGGCCCGCCCCTTCAACAGCACCGTGACCTGCCATTTCTCAGCGAGATCGCGTACGGCTGCCACCCGGTCCGGCTCCGGCTCCGCACCGGTGAGGCGCTTGAACTCACCGGCGTGCGGGGTGAGCACAGTCGGCGCGCGGCGGCCGGAGATCAGGGCGGGGTCGGCGGCCACCAGGGTCAGCGCGTCCGCGTCGAGGACAACCGGCAGGTCCGTCGCGAGGATGTCCGAGAGCCGTTCGCGGGCGGCGTCGTCGGTGCCGGCGCCGGGGCCGGTTACCCAGGCCTGCACCCGGCCCGTGGCCGAGACCGTCTCGGCGGCAATGACTTCCGGGAAATTCTCGAGCACCTGGGCCGCACCGGTCCCGGCGTAACGCACCATGCCCGAGGTCGCCGCCACCGCCGCGCCCGTACACAGCACCGCCGCACCCGGATACGTCGCGCTTCCGGCGCAGATACCGGTCACGCCCTGGGTGTACTTGTCGTCGTGCGGGCCGGGGACCGGCCAGTTCGCGCCGATCGAACCCGGTTCCAGTGCGCCGAGACCGGGTTCGGGCAGGCGTAACCCGATGGGTATCAACTCGATTCGGCCGCACCAGGGCGCAGCCAGCGCGTGCACCGGTTTGTACGCGCCGAAGGCGACGGTCACGTCCGCGCGCACCGCGGGACCTTCCACCGCGCCGGTATTCGGGTCCACGCCACTGGGCAGATCCGCGGAGATGATCGGAACATCCACTGCCGCAACGAGTTCCGCCGCTCGCGGGCGCAGCGGACCGTGGCCGGAGATGCCCACGATACCGTCGACCACCAGGTCGGGCGAGCCGATGTCCTCCCGAATCCGCCCACCCGCACGTCGCAGGGCCGCCAGCCCTTCAGCATGCGCCCGCTCGGGCGCGAGCAGCACCGCCGACACCGCGACCCCGCGCCGGCGCAGCATCGATCCGGCCCAGAGCGCATCGCCGCCGTTGTCTCCCGATCCGGCCAGCAACGTCACCGAACGCCCGGCCACCCCGCCGGTCCGCTCCCGCAATTCTCCCGCGACGACATTCGCCAGCCCGTATGCCGCCCGGTGCATCGGCACTCCGGCCGCGACGCGCCCGAACAGCTCCGCCTCCGCCGCCCGAACCTCGTCGGCCGTGTAATACCCGCGCACCGCCATCGCTCGCCTCCTACCCACCGACCAGGCACATCCGACGACAGCAGACTACGCCGCGGCACCGAACGTCCCGGCCGACCGCAAAGCCGACGTGACCGAACCCGGCCGCTCGGGTAACAGCCGTTCCCGGTCGGCAAGTAACGAGACGAACCGGACGACGACGCGGCACCCACTCACACCGAGTTCGCCGAACCTGTTCAGCAACACACCTGCCCGCGCTCGACATTCAGCAGCACCACCAAACGTCCACGAGAGCCCACTCACCCGGCACTCTCCGGCAGTCGAGCCAGCCGTCCTCGCACCGTATCCACCGAAGCTGGACAGCAGCCGTTTTCATACCGGGTTCACCGAAACGGACAACGGTGCTGCGGCGGAGGGGGGTTATCGGGGGATTAGGCTGGGCGGCATGCCGATGGACTGGAGTCGCCGGAACCTTCTGCGCACCGGATTCGGGGCCGCCGCGCTCGCGGGAACCCTGCTGATGAGCGGATGCGGTTCCGGAACAACGACATCCTCCCCGACATCGGCCCCGGCCGCCGGATAGGATCCCCCGACCGCGGCGCCCGCGCCCGCCGGGGCGGTGACGGTCGCGGTGAAGAATATGCAGTTCTCCCCCGACGCGGTCACCATCAAGACCGGCGGCACCGTGACGTGGAATTTCGCCGACCGGTTCCCGCACGCGGTGCAGGGCATCGGCGACAGTGCGATGGGTATCAACAGCCCGATCTTCAACACGGGCACGTGGAGTCACACGTTCACCGTCCCGGGCACCTATCGCTACCTGTGCCCGCTGCACCCCGATATGCACGGCACCGTCACGGTGCAGTAGCCGATGTGCACGGCACCGTGACGGCGCGTTGACCGAATCAGTACGCCGAGAACACGCGGTCGATCGTGCCGTACCGGTGGGCCGCGTAGTTGCAGGCGGCGCTGATGTTGGCGACCGGGTCGTAGATGTCCCACGACGTGCCGTCCACGTGATAGGCGCGGAAGGTGGGGTCGATGACCTGCATCAGCCCCTTGGAGGGAATGCCGCGAGCGGCGTTCGAGTCGGTCAGGTTGATAGCCCGCGGATTGCCACCGGATTCACGCATGATGTTCCGATGAATTCCTTCGTAGCTGCCGGGAATGCCGCGCTGCGACATGACGAACTGCGCGTTGCGGATCCAGCCGTCCAGATTGTTCGGGAAGGCGGGCGACCCCAGCTGCGGCAGCGGTTGCGGCAGCGGCTGGAGGAACTGCTGCAACTGGGCCTGCTGCGCGGCCGGCAGTTGATGCTGCAGCTGCTGAGCGGGCTGCTGCAACTGCGGCGGCAGTCCCGGGATGGATGTGTCGGCGTTCGCGGCCACGGGGGCCACCGCGACGGCGGCTAGCAGGGTCAGGGGGATCAGTTTTCGAAGATGCATGTCGAATGGGTTTCTGACAGCGCGACGGTACCCGCGAGCGCTCGGCTCGACCTGGCGGTCGAAGCGGTCGCCGCTACCTGTGGCGTTTGTCGGTTGTGTTGTGGGAGTTGGAGATTCAGTTATCCGAAGACATGACGGATACGTGCGGTCTCACACCGGCCGGAAACCGGCGACAGCCGACGCTGCCGTGACGACGAATGTCGCGAAAGCGGTCGTGTCCATACGCTGGAGATTTGCTCTTGGCTCATCTCGGCAAGTCACAGAATGGTCGCGACAAATGAACTGAAGGTTAACAAAAGTATAACTAAACACAATTTGAGGTGAGACATATCTAACTCTCGGTCGTCGGAGGTGACTCGAGCACACCCTTGTGACCAGCGCAATGGCCTGGCGGTGACACCGCAACCGGCGATATCACACAACCACTACGCCGGAGAGTTCGCGTTATCCGACAGTGACTCTTCGGCACGGATCGAGCAAACTCCGAACGCCACGGGGGCGCCCCGGGCACACGCGCCGACGGCCGAGGACGCCTCGCCCCGGCGCGGTGGGGATCAGGTCCGAGCGCGACCGAACGCCTACTCGACCGTGACGGACTTGGCGAGGTTGCGCGGCTTATCGATGTCGTAACCGCGCGTCTGCGCGACCTCGGCGGCGAAGATCTGCAGCGGGACCGTCGACAGCAACGGCTGGAAAAGGGTTGGCGCGGCGGGAATTTCGATCAGGTGGTCGGCGAAGGGACGGACGGTGTCGTCGCCCTCCTCGGCGATCACGATGGTGCTCGCGCCGCGGGCCTGGATCTCCCGGATATTGCTGAGCAGTTTGGAGTGCAGCACAGCGCGCCCCTTCGGCGAGGACATCACCACGATGACCGGCAGGCCGTCCTCGATCAGCGCGATCGGACCGTGCTTGAGCTCGCCCGCCGCGAAACCCTCGGCGTGCATATACGCCAGTTCCTTCAGCTTGAGCGCGCCCTCGAGGGCCACCGGATAGCCGACGTGACGGCCCAGGAACAACACCGTGGAGGCATTGGCGAACCGCCGCGCGATCTGCCGCACCTGCGGCGCGGTCTCCAGCACCCGCTCCACCAGTTCCGGCATGGACTCGAGCTCACCGAATTCGCGCGCCACCTCGTCCGGGTACTTGGTCCCGCGTGCCTGCGCGAGGGCCAAGCCGACAAGGTAATTCGCGGTGATCTGCGCGAGGAACGCCTTGGTCGAGGCGACCCCGATCTCCGGGCCCGTGCGGGTGTACACCACCGCATCGGACTCCCGTGGGATCTGCGCGCCATTGGTATTGCAGATGGCCAGCACGCGCGCCTTCTGCTCCTTGGCGTGCCGCACCGCCTCGAGCGTGTCCGCGGTCTCCCCGGACTGCGAGATCGCCACGACCAGCGTGGAGCGGTCCAGGACCGGGTCGCGATAACGGAATTCGCTGGCCAGTTCCACCTCGACGGGCAGCCGCGTCCAGTGTTCGATGGCGTACTTGGCGAGCAGACCCGCGTGATACGAACTGCCGCAGGCGACGACGAAGACCTTGTCGAACTCGCGCAGCTCCTGATCGGCCAGGCGCTGCTCGTCCAGCACGATCCGGCCCTTGTCGAAATGCCCGATCAGGGTATCGGCGACCCCGGCGGGCTGCTCCTCGATCTCCTTGAGCATGAAGTAGTCGTGACCGCCCTTCTCGGCCGCGGCCAGATCCCAGTCGATGGAGAAGGGGCGGGTGGGCACACCGGAATTGCCGTCGAAATCGGTGACCGTGTAGCTGTCGGCGGTGATCACCACCACTTGGTCCTGCCCGAGTTCGACCGCCTCCCTGGTGTGTTCGATGAAGGCGGTCACGTCCGAGGCGATGAACATCTCCCCCTTGCCGACACCCACCACCAGCGGCGTCGATCGGCGCGCGGCCACGATCGTGCCCGGATGGGCGGCATGGGTGAACACCAGCGTGAACGCTCCCTCGAGCCGGCGCAGCACGGCCAGCGCACTGGCGACGAAATCACCCGCGGTCGGACCGGAGGCGTAGGCGCGCGAGACCAGATGCACCGCGACCTCGGTATCGGTATCGCTGCGCAACTCCACCCCGGCGGCCTCCAGCTCATGGCGCAGCGGGGCGAAGTTCTCGATGATGCCGTTGTGCACCACGGCCACCGCCCCCTCGGCGTCGCGGTGCGGGTGGGCGTTGCGGTCGGTGGGCGCACCATGGGTGGCCCAGCGGGTGTGGCCCATTCCGGTGGTACCGGCGAAGGTCGCCATCCCGGCCTCGGTCAGCTCGGCCTCCAGATTGGCCAGGCGACCGGCCTTGCGTTCCACGGCGATCCCGCCCGCACCGTCCAGGATGGCCACGCCCGCGGAGTCGTATCCCCGGTACTCCATACGGCGCAGCGCGTCCACGACGACGCCGAGCGCGTCCCGGTACCCCACGTAGCCCACGATTCCGCACATGGGGACCCAGCGTACTGGGGCGCGACCGGGACAGCGACAGGGCCGCGACACGCGCTCGCCCGCGTGCCCGGCTGCGCTCGTTCGGCGCGGCAAAGCGCCACACTCGCTCGAGCGAAGCGGTGGCATCGGGTGCGGAAAGCGGGCGTGTCGGGTGTCGGACGCCGGGAGCGTCGCATCGGTTCGCCCTGGAAACCGCTGGCAGACGCGCTGCCGCCGGAATCGTCGGGCTCGGCGACGATCCCGGGATCCGGCGAAACGCCGCCCCCGCGCGGCCATCGGATAAATTCGACGTCGTGTCGGCGTCTGTGAAATCGCTCCTGAGCACCCTGGCCAGCCCCGGCCCGCATCGGGTCCTGCACGGCAATCTCGGCATCGCCGGGCAGCCCGGTTTGGTGTGGACCCCGGAGACGGGCCGGAATCTGCCCGCCGTCGTCTTCGGGCACGGCTGGCTCACCGGTGCGGGTCATTACCGCAAGCTGCTCGAACATCTCGCCTCCTGGGGTTTCGTCGCGGCCGCACCCGACACCGAGCGCGGACCGATTCCCTCGCACTTGAACCTGGCCACCGATCTGCTCACCACCCTGGACATCTGCACGGGAGTGCGGTTGGGCGAGGGCAAGATCAGCGTTCATCCCGGCAAACTGGCCCTGGCCGGTCACGGTATGGGTGCGGGCGCCGCGGTCATCGCGGCCTCGCGGCGCGAGGTCGCGGCCGTCGCCGCGCTGTATCCGGCGGTCACCGCCCCCTCGGCCGAATCCCTGGCCCCCGATATCGAAACTCCGGCCCTGATCCTGAGCGCCGGTGCGGATGCCGATGCGGTCGGCTCCGATGCCGTGGCACTGGCCGCCGCGTGGGGCGGTCCCGCGATCCTGCGCTCGGTCGACGGCGCGACGCGCAACGGCATCATCCGTGGCCGCCGGGCCCTGTCCGCGCTGGGAGCGGCCAAATTCGAGCCCAAGACCGAACGGCTCACCCGCGGCCTGCTGGTCGGCTACCTCACCTACCAGTTGCTGGGCGACAAGAAGTACAAGGCGTTCGCCGAACCGGAAGAGGTGATCTCGCGCACGGAGATCATCGATCCGCACGCGCCCGAGGAGCCCGAGCCGCCGTCGAAGACGCAACTGCTGCAGGTCGTCCAGCTACTGCGCAAGTAGCGAAAGCGACTGACGGGCGGCATATTTCGCCCGTTCTGCCCGCTGCTCCGCCGCGTCCGGGGGCGGCTGCGCCCCGGCCGGTGGCCGATCGCACCGCACCCGGGCACGGAAAGATCCCCGGGACTATCCGGAAAGTCATGGAACCGGAACGCCATCGGGGACGTCCAAGCAAACACTGGAGACGTCGTACGTCGCGTGACGGATGAAAAGGTGGCTGGCACATTGGCTGGATTTCTCTCGGTCGACATCGAGGCACTGGGTAGAGCGGTGCAGTCGTTGCGCAACTCCGAACAGGTGCTGACCGATGCGGTGAACGCGATGGGCCAGGGCGGCCACGGCGAAATCGGGCCGAAGGTGCTCAACGACGCCGCCGAGAGCTTCCAGCGCCGGTGGAAGTACGGGATCGAGCAGATCGGCAAGTCGGCGAGGTCCACCGCGGACGGCATCTCGCAATGTCACGACGCCTATCAGGAGGCCGATACCGCCTTCGCCGAGGCACTGGCCCAGGCGAAGTCCGCCGTCGAGAGCACCTCCGCCGCGGAGACGAAGGTATGAGCCGGACCAATCCGTATCCCAATATCGGTTTCGACCCGGTCCCCGGCACACCCGAGGGCGTCACCGACCTGCGGACGCAGATCAATTCCGCGGGCACGGCGGTCAAGGAGACCAACGACCTGCTCAAACGTCTGCGCAACAGCAACGACGACATCTGGAAGGGCGATGCGGGCGACGCGTTCCGCACGCATTTCGACAACACCCTCGCCCAGGATCTCGGCTACGCGCAGAACTCCCTGGAACGCGCCGTCACCGTCCTGGACGAATGGCACACCGGCCTGGTCGGCTACCAGGACACCGCCAAAACCCTCGAAATCGAGGCAGCCGCGGCCCGCGCCGACCACGCCAAGGCGGTCACCGCGCTCCAGCAGGCCCGCGCCAACCCCGACCTCGGCCTGGCCAACCGAACCTTCACCGACCAGAACGCCCTGGCCGCGGCCCAGTCCCGCCTCGACACCGCCACCGCCGCCGTCCGCAGCGCGACGACATCGGTCACCAACTGTCAGGGCCGGATCGACTCCATCATCAAGCGCGCCAAGGACCTCGAATCCGAACACGGCAAACTCGCCCGCAAGGTTGCCGCCGAACTCGACGCCGCCGCAAAGGATTTCGCCCCCAGCGCGCCGAACCACCACTGGTGGGACAGCATCACCGATGCGGTGAAGGCGGTCGGGAAGTGGATCGACGAGCATCGCAAAGGCCTGCACGAGGCCCTGTCGATCATTTCCACGGTGGCCGGACTGTTGGCGGTCGTCACTCCGCCGCCGATCGATGCCATCGCCCTGGGAGTGTCACTCGCCGCGGGCGCGGGAGCACTCGCACTGGACGCGACCGACAAGGACATTCGCGACGCCTTCCTGCACGGCAGCTGGTCGGACAAGCTGAAGGCCGCCGAGACAGTGGGCGGCGATGCCATGAGCATGATCCCCGGGGTCGGCGGTCTGGCGAAGGTGGGCAAGGTCGCCATGCTGGGCGATGCTGTCGGGGACGTCGGCCGCTTCGAGGGCATGGCGCGGGCATGGTCGGAATCCGCGCACGCGCCGGGGTGGATCAATCAGAAGTTGATCGGTGACGGCACCGGCAAACTCGCGACAGTGCTCAACAGCAGTGGCCTCACCGCCGGGACGCACACCGTCCTACAAGCGATGAAAGTCGAAGGCGCGCATGCCGTACCCGATCCGGCGGTCGCCCTGAAGGTCCTGAAGGGCGTCAAGAGTTCGGTGACCAAGATCGGGAGCTGGGGATACGACGAGGCGACGAGCTGAGCATATGAACACAACACCGAAGCACCGGATCGAGTACTCGATCGGTGTGGACATCCCATCCGGATACCATCCGCTGCCGCTGACGGATATCGACCGCACCCTCCGGGACGTGGCGGGACCGATCACCGAAACCGCCCCGGATTCAGTGAATTCGAGCATTCCGGAAGTGCTGGGCGTACTCGAATTCTTCCTGAAGGCACTGGCGGCCCGCCGGACGGTATATTGCGGCGTGGGACGTCACATGACCGAGGCGGGTGAATCGATCACCTCGTGGATCACGATTTCCCTGCTGGAGTGCGGAGATCCACAGAATCCACGGCTCGTCGTCCAGGACCTCGCGATGAACAAGCTGGCTCAGGCCCCGTCGGCAGTTGTCGAGCCCGTCGAAGCCGACGGACGGCCGATGCTGTTCTCCGAGGTCACCCAGAGATTCCCCGCCCCCGACCTTCCGGCGTACGAGGGCGAGTCCGGGGATATCCCGGTATTCCAGCTCGAGGCGCTGGTTCCCTCGGACGACGGCACCACCGTTGCGGTCATCGAATTCTCCACACTGTCGGTCGATTCCGGCCCGCTGTACGGCGAAATGCTGTTCGGAATGGCTACCTCGATCGAGTTCGCCGCACTGACGCCCGCGTACTCCAGCCTGAATCTCTAGCCGGGGAGCAATGGTGAATCAATCCGTCGGCGTGGCCGATTCCGCTCATCCGCCGCGGGCGATCGACTGGCCCGCCACCCGTGCCACTCTGGGCTATCGGCGGTTGTGGCTCTGGATGGCCGTATTCGTCAGCGCCGCTTGCGGACCGCTGGCCGTGGTAGCGGTCGATACGTTCAACCACCCTGGGGTACATGGTGCGGCGAAGGCGGGCAAATTTCTTGCCGGACCGCTGTTTCTGATTTTCGTCTTCGGCCTGATGTTCTCGCTGACGTTCCTGTGGATACACCGACGACGACGCCGGGCATTGCGGCGGAATCCGTGGATGCGCTGGCAGATCAACTACATCTCCACCGGCCGTTACGAATGGGTGGAACTTCTCGACGCGAATCGCCGGCCGGTATCGGCGCTGATCCTGAGCACCTGGGCGAACAGCATCGGCAAGTTGGTGAACCATCGGACCACGGAGGTCTGGTTCGCCGGTGACCCACGCAAGTACGGCGTCATCTCCGTGCACGAGGGCGGTGGGCCGTTGCGGTATGCGTACTACTCCGCGGCGAGGCAGCCGCCGGCGTTCGCCTATCGCGATCCAGGCGACCAGCAGCCGCGGTCATCCGATGCGGGCGAGTACGAGATGCAGCGGGAGAACGGCCGGGTCATGATGAAACGTCCCGGGGAGCCCGACGCCGAATCCAAGCCGAAACGCCATGGGGCGCTGGATGATCCGGACTATCCGTCGCCTCGTAAACTCCGGCGTTCGTTCGGATTCGGGCTCGATGTGCTCATCCATCTGGCAGCCGGCGCGGCCATTGCTTTCGCGAAGGCGCCGGAACCGGTGAAACAGGCTGTGTTACATCGCGTTTGGCAGAACACCGTACCCATCGTGGTATTCACGGTTCTGTTCTTCCTGGCCGCCTCCTTCGTCAACCGCGTGATCATCCAGGCGATCGTCCACACCACGATCGGCAAGGCCGTATTCGGCCTGGTCGCACTCCGGCCGGACACCGGCCGGTACCCGTCGTTCGGCCGATTGCTCGCGATGTGGTTGATGGGCCTCTACCTGCCGCTCGCCGTCGCCGCTGAAATTTTCGGCAACGGCTCCGGCTCCGCGGGGCCCGACCGACCCGAGGATTACTTCCTTACCGCCGTGCGGTGGCGCGATCGTCGTGGGCAAGGACAGTCCGGGGCGGCCGCGCCCTGAAGGGCCACCCGGTACTGGGCGATCCGGTGTCCCACAACGGGTATCGATACGTCATCCAGGCCATCAGCACCTACATCGATCTCCTGAAGCACTTCACGAGTCGGTGAGCGGTCCACCAGCTGCGCGCCACTGCACCAGACCGCCGCTCATATTGACCGCGTCGAACCCGTTCTCCACCAACAGGTTCGCCGCACCCGCGGACCGGATGCCGCCGGTGCAGAACGTGATGAGCAGGCGATCGTCGGGAAAGTCCAGGCAGCGATCCAACAGCACTTCCAGCGGTGCGTGGACCGCGCCCGGAATGTGGACGCGATTCCACTCGAATTGACGCCGCACGTCCACCACGAGCGCGCCGCCCTCGACGAGGCGAACCGCCTCGGCGGCGCCCACGGCCGGGGGCCGCCGCAGATAATGCCGGATACTCATGGGCACAGGGCCTCATCATATTTCACAACCTTCAGCCTAGCTGAAGGTTAGTCGGTTGCCGAGGGCGCCCGCCTCATCTGCGCCCGTAACGCGTCCGTCAGGTCCGGATGCCGGGCGGCGAATTCCGCGTCGAGTTCGGCCACCACTTCCGCGGCCCGAGCCAGGACAGCCTCCCCCGCTGCCGTCACAGCGAGGGTCGATGCCGCCCCGGCATGTGCGGTGCTGTCATCGACCAGACCGGCCGCGACGAACCGCGCGACCGCGGTGTGCGCACTCTGCACGGCGATCCGCGAACGTCGCGCCAGCTCGCTGAACGAGATTCCCGGCATCGCGCGAATATGCCCCAGCAGCCCGTACTGGCGCGTGGTCAGCCCGAGCGGCTTCAGCCCGTCGGCAAGAGCCGCCTCCCACATCCGGCTCACCGTGAGCAGCATGATCGTCGGACTGAACGGAGGCACATCGGACATGGATGCACGCTACCTCCGGTGCCCGAGGCTGACGCCGAACGCGGTCAGCGCTCCGGCACTCAGGGCGTGAGAACGCGTTGCCCTCCTGCAGCACGGCGCGGCCGGTCTCTCGCGAATCGAGCGTGACCTAGCGTCCGGCCTCGGAGTAGCGCGGGTGATGCGCTGGCGGCAGCTTCGGACACCGCCCGGCGGGTGGCAAGATCTCGGCCACGATCCCAGTCACGCCATTCGGCGTCGCTTCCCTCTCGCGGGACAGATTCCCGCCGACGCGTATTGCACTCTCGGGGTTGGATTCTCAGTCGAGCGCCGAGACGAGTTGCCCTCTCGCTCCAACTCCGCCGCTGCCGGCGATCAATTCGAATGTCGATGCGCGCACGGGATTACAGTGTCGCCGGGCGGAATCATGGGCCGCCGGTTCTGGATATTCCAGTTCGGCGGACGTGATTTCGAACTGCCTGCAATTGGCATGACAGCCTTCGAAAGTGGGGGGCAGTAATTTCCACGCCATATCACCGGAATCCATGCGCGAGGCAGAGATTCGGGGAACTCCCGAAGGGTGGGTACCGGCCGGTATTCCGGGCAGGTCGCCATGTCCTCCGGGAGTTCCCTCGTCGCCCTCGGGGTACGGGCGACCGTTGGCGGCCCCGGCACCCCGGGAAGACCGCGCGGGGCCGTTGCGCAGGTCCGGGGACGCCGCCCGCTCGGCCTCGGCTCCGCATGCCGAGCCGGAGCCACGTTGTGGGGCAACGGGATTCAGTGGACAGAGCCGGTTCCGATGGAATCAGCGGAGCCGTCGTCAGCACCCCAGGTGCGCGCATTCGGTTGTCATCACGGGCAATTCACGATGGTTCGTCACTGGCAGGTTGTACATGCGAACACTCCAGAATGAATGCGATGGTTTGGCATACCAGATAGCCGGGGCCGAAACGGTCCCGAAGGCAGAAACTTTCGAGTCCGAAAGGTTCATCCCGGCTACCTGGAGTGCGTTCAGTAGTACGCTCGCCACAAGAGCGGGGGAAGGTTCCGAGAGGTGAATCCGGCCGAAGAATTCCCAAGATCCAATTCCCGCGGCAGAACCATTCCAAATTTTCACACGACCGATAGTGAGGCCAGGTATGACAGCTGGATCCACGATCCCCCGGCGCATGCTGGGACGGCGTCTGAAGCAACTGCGGGAGCGGTCGGGAGTGTCCCAGGCCGCTGCGTGCCGAGCGATCGAGATTGCCCCGCAAACCTTGTGGCGCATCGAGACCGGCCAGCCCGGACCCAAGCTGAAGGACATCTACGTGGAGAGGCTGTGCCGGCTGTACAGCGCGCCGGAGGATGATGCGGCGGTGCTGGTGAGCCTGGTGGCGGAGACGAAGAATCCGGGGTGGTGGCACGCGTACGGGGATGCTGTGCCGACCGATTTCGATCTATATCTGGGGCTGGAGGAGGCGGCATACAGGCTGACGACCTTCCATCTGACCCTGCTGCCGGGCCTGCTTCAAACTGCGGACTACAGGCGCGCGATGATCTGGGCAACCTTCCCTTCGATGCCGACAGTCGAGGTCGAGCGTCGCATCGAGTTCGCGCTGAAACGTCAAGTGCGACTGCGCGAGACGCCCGATCAGTTCAGTATTCGCTCCTTCGTCAGCGAAGCGGCGCTGCGACATCGAGTCGGCGGCAAAGCCGTCATGACTGAGCAGCATCGTCATCTCGCCTCGACCTCGCACTTGCCGACAGTCTCCCTCCAAGTTGTGCCCCTGACAGTTGAAATGCCCCTGCATCTCGTTGCCGGATCGTTCACACTGTTGGAGTTCCCCGCACATCCGACGTCGCGACTGACAGAGCCGCCGGTCGTGTACGTCGAGGGCTATACAGGTGCGCTTTACCTGGACAAGCCCGGTGAGATCGACAGATACAAATTGGCGTGCAAGGCGATTCGAGCCGCGGCGCTGAGCGAGCAGGACTCCAGGCAACTCATCCTGGACATAGCTAGGGAGTTCGAATGAACAGCAACCTATCCAAGGCAATGTGGTTCAAGAGCAGCTACAGCGGCCCCGAACGCGACTGCGTGGAGGCCGCGTTCCTCGGCGGCGATATGGTCGGAGTCCGTGACTCGAAGGACCCTACCGGCCCTGCCCTGATCTTCTCTCCTTCCGAGTGGGACGCTTTCACCGCCTCTGTGCGATCGGGCAAGCTCGAGCAGAGCTGATCGATCGCATCCGATGAACCACCGTGAGCCTCGGGTAGCAGTGACACCCGAGGCTCAGGTACTTCCCAGTACGGCGACCTGATCGCCCGCCCCACGACACACGTAATCGCCAGGTGTCGTACGCGGGCTGGTCTAATCGCCCAGCGGACAGGCGAATCCGAGCACGACGCTCCGCGTCGGCATTGACACCTCCGCCCTGCAGAAGTCGCCGCCCGGACAGAGCCGGATCGCCGAACGCGCGGCTGGATCACAGCCGAACCGCTCGCAGTCCCGCACGGGCGGTTCTGATCGCCGAGGGGACCGGTATTCTCGAGCACCCCTCGCCACCGATAGTGACGCCTGCGCCTCGCCGTGAGTTGCCCGGCACGTAACAGACCGGATCGCGGAACGCGCGTTCACAGTTCGCATTCAGTCCGCGCTCCGCGCCCTCGCCATCCCGCAAGCGCCTCTACTCGCCGAACCGCTGAATCCGTCGAATCCTCGATTCCCGCCAAAACGACTACAGCACACCGGGTTCGGCTCCTCGTTCCGGTGCGGCACACCGTGCT
This sequence comes from uncultured Nocardia sp., assembly GCA_966435935.1. Taxonomy (GTDB): domain Bacteria; phylum Actinomycetota; class Actinomycetes; order Mycobacteriales; family Mycobacteriaceae; genus Nocardia. The sequence goes on along the minus strand of CBJNFW010000017.1, from coordinate 28,793 downwards.
TCGATCACCGTTTCTCGTTGCCCGGCCGAGTCCGGCCGGGGCTATCATCGAGCGAAGTATTCGAGGGTGTGGGAGTTCCGATGGACGAAGAAGCCGATTTCGAGCCGATCAATTTCGTTGCGATCCTTGCCGACATAGATCGGAAAGAGGCCGATCTGATGGCTGCCCAGCAGCAGCTCGCGGCTATCAGCGCCAAGGCTCGGTCCGCGGACGGCCTGGTCGAGGTGACGGTGAGTCCCACAGGCGCGGTCACCGGCGTGACATTGGCGCCCGAGACATTTCGCCGCAGCACTCCCCAATATCTGGGCAGATCCGTGCTCGAGGCAGCACAGCAGGCGACCCGCCAGGTCCGGCAGAGCGCGAAGACCGCGGCGGCACCCATCGCCGAGATCGGCCGCGAGCTGAGCGCGGCCATCGATGAACCACGAATTCCCCGCTCGGCCAACGCACCTGCGTTACCCGGAGCGGAGGCGACATCGACCGATCACAAGGCACGTGTCGGTGTCGATGGGCTGGGAATCGTTGCGGTGGTGCAGATCTCGTCCGATGCGTACCACAGTGGCACGGTCGGCGAACTCGCAACGGCAATCACCGAAGCAGCTGGGCGAGCGGCTCGCCAGATGTACGAGACTCGTATGGACTCAGTCGGATCGGGCCTCATCCCTGCGGATATGCCGAACATGGACGAGTTCTTCCCCGTCCCAGAGCTTTCGGATCAGGAGAGTCCGCTCACTCCCCCGCCACCACCGGCCACCCCTCCGCCGCCACGCCCAGCACCCATCCCGCCGGCCGCCACGAACCGAGTGATCCCCGGAACGCGGAAACCCAACCGCGACCAGATCGTCGGGCCGTCCGACTGGGACGACGACGACGGCTACGGGCAGTCTCGGCAATCCTGGTTGGTCTGATCCGAGAGGCCGGTCTATTCCTCATCTCCCGGAAAATACCCGGAGCACGCCTGCGAGCAGCAGCAGGCCTACGACGAAAAGCAAACTATCATTTTGCTCTTTCTGATAGGTGGCCAGCATCAGAAATCGGTTCACTCGATCGTCGTGTACCGTAAAATGAACGCGTGACCCCTTTCGGGCGGTTACGGTGAATCCGGCACTGTCAGCGCTGCTGTACCGGGCAACATGAGAGCCGTTTTCCGCCCTGATCTTGGCCCAGCGACTCATTTCCTCGTACGAGCGCTCCGGGTTTTTCCGAATGCACTCTCGAGTCAGTTTACCGAGCCCGAACTGGTCGAATTCGCCGACGACAGGACCATTAGGATATCCTCCGGCGAATGAAACCATTCCGATTCTCGCTCCCGCAGCGTTCAACGCGGATTCATTCATTCTGACATATCCGACAACATCCCGGAGTTTCGGCCCGGCGAATACCCGAAGAAGCCCTATGTTGTGCTTTTTTTCGGGATGTCCCGCATTCATGAGTTCCATGCGGGCAACAGGTTTCCTGATCCCTGGAACAAAAATGTCGTGTCTCTGCTCTCCCGCCAGGTACCGGATTTTGACGCTGAATTCCGTCACATTTTCCAACATCGTATTATCCCCCTCAGAGAGCTGCCAGATAGCCGGTACGGGAGGTGCCATTCTCGGGCGACCAGCCACCCTGCTTCTCGAAATCGAAACCGTGCTGCTCGACATCCTGAACCAGGCTGCCGACGCTCTGATTGCCCGAGAAGTCCGGGTGCTGTATCTTCTCGATGACCGACTTCACCTCTGCGACTGTCTCTTTGATCAAGTTGTAGTAGTTATCGATCTGTTCGATAACATTGACCACCATTCTGACATCTTTGTAGATCTTCACTGCCTGCGCGGCGGTGAATACCCCGGCAACGATATCGGCAAGCGGATCCTCCGGGCCGCCGCCGATAACTTCCACCGCAGTGTCGACCTCGGCCGTCTCCGCGGCATCCAAGGCAAGCTGCTTGATCTCGTTGTCCAACGCCTGGCTGGCATAGGAGACAACCAGCTGCACGATGGAAAGGATAATCGTGTGCCCTTTTTTGTACTCATCCGCGATGACCTTGGCTCGGTCTCCGACACCGCCGATTCCGTTCGTCCAGCGGAACATGTACGAGTCGAATGCGGTAGCGGTATCCCCCTGCCATTCACTACCGAGTTTCCAGGAACCTTTGCGGAGAGTTCCCGCCACCGTATAGCATGCGTCGCCGAGTGTGTCGTAGGCGTCATGCAGATATATCAGGCGATCCCAATCACCGAGCAACGGCTTGAAGATCAGATCGATAAAGCTGTGTCCGGTGATGGATTTGAAGACCTTGTCAGCAATCCAGATGGTATTGCCTTCACCTGTTACCTGCTTTTTGAGAATATCTGTCGTCTTTGTGATTCCAGTACCTTTGACACCGGACCACTTATTACCCAGACCGTCTTCCTTGAAATTGTCCTTCAACTGACTCAGCACCGAAGGTTTACTCGTGTCCTTCGCCCCCGGAATAAATCCCGCGGCAACACTCGTGAGCAACCCCGACTTCGTACTGCTGGTCTCTGACGGCTCCTTCAACTCCACCGCTTCGTCGTTGAAGTTCAACTGCTCGCCGGCCGGGGTGCTCAATGTCGAGATGTCGGGCACCCCGGCGACCATGTCCGGAAACGCCTGTTTCAGCGCGGCCGCGTTCTTCTCGTCCTCGGTCCGCAACTCCTTGTCGACCGTACTGACCTTGGTCTTGATGGTGCCCATGCCTGTCTGGCACTGTTTCAGCAGATCACCGATCTCCTCGGCGGCTCCCTTGACCGTCGGCTGCAGCACCGTCAGCAGACCGTCCAGCCCGTCCACATCCGAACACTGCTTACCGGTCCAGGCGACCATGGGGCCGAAATGCTCTCCCTGCTTCGCAACCAAGCCGCAGAAGCCCGAAAAGTCTTCGCTGGGTGGCACTTTCACACTGACGGCCATTGATCCCCCTTCAATTGTCGATCCAGATTTCTTGGTGCCGACCGAAGTGCAGCTTCAATTCGCCTGGCCGCGTGAGTTTTCGCGCAAGCGCCGCGACGTCCCGTTCAGACCAGCCAACTCTTGCGGCCGTAATATTCGTCGTCCTCGTCTTCGTCGTCAACCGGGCGAACCACGTTGTTGGCCTTGCGGAATGCGGCCGCGCGTGCGATAGCGGCGCGTTGCTCCCGAAGCTCGGCCTCGCGGCGTTCGGCCTCGGTGAGTTGTTCGGCCGGCTCCGAACTTTCGCGGGGTTGTTCGTAATGTTGTTGAATCGCAGGGTCGTTGGCCCGTCGTACCGGGGCGGTGCGCGGAACCATATGTCGTTGGCGCAGCTCCGCCTCACGGCGGGTCACAGCCCCCTGCTGTTCGTCGGCCTCGGCCGCTCGATGTTCGTGTTCGGGATCGGCTGCGGATCGAGCGGCCTGCTCGCGTTCCTGACGCTCACGGTTCGCCTCCGCGGCAAACCATTCGGTGCATGCCCGGGCGTTGCGCTCGGTCTGGAGTTTGGCCTCGTCCAGCTCCTCCCTCAGCATCGACATCCGGCGGCGGTTCTCCGCGCCGATACGCTCGATTTCAGCGGCGTAGTCCACGATTTCGACACTCCGTGTTCAGTAGGCCCCGGTGCGGATCACAGCGGCCCCGCCTCCGGCAGCTCCGCGCCACTGTCGAGCGGTTTGGTTGGGGCGGGGGTGGGCTGGTTCTTCGCCCCCTGGTCGTTGTTCTTCAACGCGGCGGTTCCCGGAGTGACGGTCGTTCCGGTGTTTCCGCTATCGACGCTCGGCGTCTTGTCCTGCGTCTGCTCAGTGGTGGAATTCTGAACACCCGAGGCTGGTTCGCTCTTGTGGTCGCCCGAATCCGAGGATGTCGACGAGGAACTGCCCGATGCGCCAGGCGTTTCCGAGGTGCTGTGCGAGTTCGAAGAACTGTGCGAATCCGAAGAACTGTGCGAGTCCGACGTGCCGTGAGGTCCTGACGCGCCCTTGGTATCCGAGGCCGCCTGCGGGCCTGATGCCCTGTGATCCTCGGTGGAGATGACGGGCATACCGTGCTCGTCGAGTTTGAGCGTGTAGGTCTTGTCGTCTCCTGCCGAGTCGGACAGATTCAGCGCGAGACCGCCTTGCAAGCCCAACCCGAGTTTCACATGCTTTCCGCCGACATCGAATTCGGCGACGGACTTCTCCGAGGCGCCCGACGCGCCGCCCGCCGATTTCAGGACGCCATCGATCCCCTTCTCGATCTGCCCCGACAGCGCGCTGATCGCGCTTTCGCCCTGTGTGACCACCGAACTCATCGTGCTGCCGAGGCCGTTCAACGCCGAGGTGGCGGTGCTGGTCAGCGAACTGGCCTGGCTCGCAAGGCTGGAGAGCGTGGTGGCGAGGTTGGAATTGTTGCTGTTCGAGTTGTTCGTGTTGTTGTTCGCGGGCGCCGCCGTGGTCGTCGTCTTGTCCCCCGAATCGGTGGTCGTCGTCGATGCCGGCGTTGTCGACTTGGACGGAGACGGAGACGGGGAGGGCGAGGGAGACGGGGAGGGCGACGGCGCAGGAGATGCGTTGGACGTCGCGGGGCGGGGATAGCTGGTGTCGTGCACCGCGTTCATGGCATCGGTGACGAGCTTGTAAGCACTGTTGATATCGGTGTCGGCTTCAGCGCAAACCGTGTCGAGTACTGCCAGCTTCCTTTCGACATCTCCTTTGAAGACGTTCTCCAACCACCAATTGACCGCAATCTGAGTGGCTTCCCCTCGCCCTGCGGGGCCAGTATCGGAGTGTTCAATAGGAGTCTTTCCATGGTCGCCGGTATACAGCTTATTCAACTGCCTGGCAGGGAACCATTTTTCCACATGATCCGCTTGGGTATTGCTGATCCACTCTTTGGCATTGCGAATGTCGATCATTTCCTGAATGTCATCCGCAGACCTGCCGTCGATCTGCAACTTCGGATCGTCCCCGTCGAAATCTGTGATCCCGCGAACATTCGCCGCTTTACCAGTCACGGCACTGCGAGCCATATCGATGAACCTGCTGATCGCATCAACCGCTGCCTGCGCTGCTGCTATATCGTTACCTGCCAGCCGGACCTGCTCCACTGCCATCTTATGCGCGGTCTCGGAGGTCGCCCCGCCGCTCCATACGGCTTGAAGCCGAATGGCACAGTTCTGCTGCGTGTATTGCTCGGTCTGTGCCTGGGCCAGCGCCGCCGACAACGCATCACGAGTGCCGGCGAGCTTCGCGAGGTTCATGCCGCGCTGCTCGTCGTATCGCGCCTCGATATCCGCAAGACTTCGATTCGAGGGCCACAGTTTCAGATACAGCGGGTAGAACTTCATGAAATAGACGATTCCGCCCTTTGCTCCCCAATCGAGAATTTGATCGACCGACTGCCCCGCATGCGCCTTGACCTCATCGCCGGTCGGTGCCGCGATCCCCATATCTCACGCTCCCCTGGTTATCCGCGGCTACTTGTCGGCGTTCGAGATCTGGTCGGCGTTGTAACCGTCGGTCCAGCCGTAGGCGATGGCGCTCGTCCCCAGCGCGGTGGCGGTGGCAGTGGTCGCATCACTCCAGTGCTGCAGCCAGTCGGCGATGTGCTGTAGCCCGTCGTGGATCGCGGCACCCTGCGCGACATAGGCACGCCCGGCCTCGCACTCCGCACCGTTGCGGCCGGTGCCGAACATATGATCGCCGCTGCTGACCGCCTTGGCCTGATTGGCCACGGTCGTCGCCGAATCTCGCATGTGCCCAGCGAGTTTGGCCAGATCGTCCGTACTGACGTCCAACGGCGCGTTCGCCATCGCTGTGTCCCTCCACTCCCCGACCGGCTACGGCAACCGCTCCGCCGGTCCTTCGGCCTGCGATCGCCCTACCTGTTTGGACGCACACGGCACACGAACGGTTCCGTTCGATCATAGGAGTCGCGGGCACATATATCCGGCGCGCCGTCGACTCCGGCCGCGAGAGCTGGTTAGTGCTTGTGGTCGCCCACGTGCCCCTGATCCGTACGCACCCACTGGGTCGTGCCGTCGGGGTTGTGGTGGAATTCCCATGCCGAATAGTCGCCGTTGTTGTCGACGGCGGTGACGTGATCGGCGAAGCCGTCGTGGTCCAGATCGCTCCATACGTCTATGGAGTGCGTGCCGTGGACGGTTTCGGCGTCGGGGATGTGATCGCCGTTGAGATCCTGGGTGGGGTGGTGGAGCTCGACAGCGCCGAGGCCGCCGAGATCCGAATGCGCGTCGACGTCCGGCATGTCCAGGCCTGGCAGGTCGCCCGAATTGACCATGTGCAGCTCCTCGGATGGGGTCCGGCGGGGAAGTGGCTCCATCCTGTCATCCGACCCACCCGCGGCGCATCCGCCTTTGCCGGCTACCTGTGGACAACTTCCGAATCGCGACGTGGAGCATATGTGCGGCAACCGAACCCGGCTGTGGACAACTGCGCACGCCCGGATTCGGGACCGCTCTCAGTCCTTCGGGATCACCACCCACAACACCAGGTAGATCAGGAACTGCGGTCCGGGCAGCAGGCACGACAGGATGAACAGCAGGCGGATGAGGGTGGCGTTCCAGCCGAAGTATTCGGCCAGGCCACCGCATACGCCTCCGATCCAGCGATCGGTACGGGAACGGGTCAGGCGACGCATATCACTGGTTGTCATATCTCCACTGTGCCGTCCCGGCACCCGCACGCACATCGGGACCAGGACCGATGCCCACCCTGATTTCCGCGGGCCCGATCTCGGGGTACAACCCCGAGCAGGCAGACTCATATCCGTGAACAAGCTTGTCAGCCCGGGACCGACAGGACACGGCGTGCGCGCCGGCGAGGCGGAATCGTGAGCGCGACTCTGCACGCCCGCGGCCTGTCCGCCGGACACGGCGAACGCGTCCTGTTCAGTGACCTGGATCTGATTCTGGCGCCCGGCGATGTGATCGGGCTGGTCGGAGTGAACGGGGCCGGGAAGTCGACGCTGCTGCGCATGCTGTCCGAAGGCAACGCGTCCGAGGGGCAGATCTCGTTGAGCCCGCCCGACGCGACGGTCGGCTATCTCGCCCAGGAACCTGAACGCATCTCCGGGGAGACGGTGCTGGAATTCCTGTCCCGGCGCACGGGAGTCGCTGCGGCGCAACGCTTCATGGACGCCGCCGCCGAACGGCTGGCCGAAGCTCCCGACGACGCGGACGACTACTCCGCCGCCCTGGAACGTTGGCTGGCGCTGGGCGGCGCGGATCTGGACCAGCGAGCCCAGGAGGTGGCCGCGGAGCTCGGCTTGAGCGAGAGCCTGCCCGAGGGTCTGGACACGCCCATGACGGGTCTGTCCGGCGGGCAGGCCGCACGAGCCGGCTTGGCCTCGGTGTTGTTGTCCCGCTTCGACATTCTGCTGCTGGACGAGCCCACCAACGATCTGGACCTGGACGGGCTGGCCCAGCTCGAGCGCTTCGTGGCCGGCGTGACCGACGGGCCCGCGGGCGGCAGTTCGGGTAACCACGAAGAGCCCCGGGCACGACGGCGATCGAGCACAGCCGCGCGGGCGCCGCTGATGGTGATCAGCCACGATCGGGAGTTCTTGGCGCGCACCGTGAATCGCATCGTCGAGCTGGATCTCGCGCAGCAGCAGGTCGGCGTGTACGACGGCGGTTACGAGTCGTATCTGGCCGAACGCGAGATCGCCCGCCGGCACGCCCGCGAGGCCTACGAGGAGTACGCGGAGACCAGATCCGGTCTTCAGGCGCGCGCGACGATGCAGCGTAACTGGCTCGAACACGGCGTGCGCAACGCTCGCCGCAAGGCCAAGACCGATTCGGACAAGGCGGGCCGCAAGATGCGCGCGGAATCGACCGAGAAGCAGGCCTCGAAGATGCGGCAGACCCAGCGGCGAATCGAACGCCTCGAGGTCGTGGAGGAGCCGCGCAAGGAGTGGGAATTGCGGATGGAGATCGCCGCGGCCCCGCGCAGCGGTTCGGTGGTCGCCACCATCACCGGCGCTGGCCTCACTCGCGGTGACTTCACGCTGGGACCGGTTACCGCACAGGTGGATTGGGGCGACCGCATCGTACTGACCGGTGCCAACGGTTCCGGCAAATCCACTCTCCTGGCCGTGCTGCTGGGCAAGGTCACGCCCGATACCGGAACCGCGGCGCTCGGTTCCGCCGTGGCCGTCGGCGAGGTCGATCAGGCGCGCGGGCTGTTCCGTGGAAATACCTCGCTCGCCGAGACGTTCGGCGCACAGGTGCCCGACTGGCCCGAGGCCGAGGTGCGCACACTGCTGGCCAAATTCGGCCTGCGCGGGCCACATGTGCTGCGCGCCAACGACACCCTGTCCCCCGGCGAACGCACCCGCGCCGCACTGGCGCTGCTCCAGGCGCGCGGGGTGAACCTGCTGATCCTCGACGAGCCCACCAACCACCTGGATCTGCCCGCCATCGAACAACTCGAGCAGGCCATCGAATCCTTCACCGGCACAATGATTCTCATCACCCACGACCGCCGCATGCTGGACAACGTCCGGGCGACGCGACGCTGGCGGATGACCGGCGGGCAGCTCACCGAAGGCTGACCCGCGCGGCACATCGCCACTCCGCGGCGGCGACCAGGAAGTGCCCGTCAGCTCCACTTGGACGGTGGGCGCGCGGACGCCGGGACGACCTCGCAGTCCTCATCGTCCGCGCGATCGGCCCGTGGTCGCCAACGCGCACACCTGTGCGGATGCCGAGCCGGTGCGGCGGCGGGCTTCAGGGCACACCGATTGACCACGGCCATATGATCCGCTGTCCGCCACCCTGCCGGCGAAGCCGCTCTCAGCCCTCCTTGATCGCGGAGATCAGAGTGCGGTCGGCGATGGTCCGAGTGCTGACGATCTGGGTGAAGGTGTGCGGCTGCTCGCCGGGTTTCTGCTGGGTGAGCCGGACCTCCCATTGGCTCCCGTCGCTGCTGCCGCGGGTGATCTGCACGCAGTAGCGGGTGCCGACGGGAACCTGGTTGATCCCGCGCTGAATGCTCTCCGCGGCGGGAAAGGCCGAGGGGCCCGAAGACGCCGAGGACACGGTCGCGTCGTCGGTGACCACCGCGCGAGCCGCCGAACCGGAACGCTGCACGTAGTAGGCGCGTTCGAAGGCCAGGATCGCGTCGGGGCCCGAACTCGTGCCGCCCGGATCAGTGCCGGAGACCTCGTCCGCGTCGCGGCGCTGCTCACAGTCCGCGGTCGCGACCGGCGCCGGCGAGGCCGCCGCGGTGGTCGCCGGTGTGCCGCGAGGCGCCGAATCCTCCACTACCGCAGGCACACTCGCCGCCGCGGTGGCGTTGTGCTTGCGATTGCCGGTGTGCACCACGGTCAATACCACCGAGACGATCACGATGCCGACGCCGACCAGGATCAGCAGGCTCAACACCTTGTCACGGCGACGACGATCGTCGGCTCGGCGCGAACGCGCCCGGCGCAGCCGGGACCCCGCGCTCCCGCCCGATCGGTCGACGATCTGCGGAACCCGGACCGGACCGTCGTCGTCGCTGTAGTCGTATTCTCTGACCGGCACCCGCTCGGGAGGAGGCCCCTGGGGAGGCGGATCCGGTTGCCGCGCACCCTGATCCAGCCATTCCTCCCAATCGCCGGAGCGGTCCGCCGTGCCCGGGATCGGCACCGGCGCGGGACGCGCCGGAGGAGGACGCCGACGACGAGTGCCTCGCCGTCCCGGCCGCCGCCGGGACGGCTGCCGCGTGGGCGGGCGCAGCATCGGCAGACCCAGGTCGAACGGATTGTCCTGCCCGGGATCCGGTTCCTCGGAATCAGATCTCGTCATCGCCCAGATCGCCGATGACGGCGGTCGGGACCATCTGCGCCGCGGCTGGAGCCGTCACACCGAGCTGGCCGTCCCGTGGTTTCTGGTCACCGCCGCCGGTACCCGCCGACGGCGGCAGGGCCAGCCCCGCGGTCGGCCCGGACTGACTGGGCGCGGGCTCCGAGGCACCGGGCGCGGGAGTCGCCGGTTGCGGAACCGGTTTCGCCATGGGCGCCGGTGCGCTCGTGCCCGGCGGTGTGCTGTTGCCGCCCGGCGCGGGCGTATCGGAAGCGGAATCGGACCCGCCCTGATCCGGCGGAAGGATCGAATGCGAGTTCTGCGCCGGCTGGGCGGAGGTCGTGGACTGCGAACCGCCGAAATCGAACAGGCTCGAACTGGTGCCGCCACCGGTTCCGTCCGTACCGCCGGATCCATTGGTCCCGCCGGTGTTCGCCTTCGGATTGATCAGCTGCGGGATGGCCTGCTCGGCCACCTGCGCCCCGGTATCGATGGCGTGCGTACCGACCTCGGCGATCTTATCGATCAGTTCGGTGCCGATGTTGACCCCGGCGCTGATCGCCGACGACCCCAGATCCACACCCGCCGCGATGAGCTGCTCCTGCAACTGCAATTGCGCGGCCGCGGCGGGATCGAGCTGAGGGCCGGTGCCGGTCCCGTTCACGGACAGCGCGGGCGCGGTGCCGTTGAACGAGGTTCCGTTGAACGAGGTCCCGCTGTTGAGGGGGGCGTAGCTGTTGGAGAAATTGCTCGGCGTGTAGCTGCTGGAACTGGTCGAGTCGTTGCTCGAATAGCTCGGCGTGCTGTCGCCGGAGAACCGGCTCGTGGACAGATCCACCGGCGTGGTGACCGTCAGCGGGCCCATGGCCTTCAATTTCGAAGTGTGCGAGGCCATTTCGGTCTTCGCGGTATCGACCGCGGTGATCGCCTCGCGCAAGGCCTGGCTGGCCCGGTTGATCACCGCATCGGTGTCGGGGGCGGCCTTGGCGTTGTTCAGGATGGTGCGCGCGTCGCGACGGAAATCGGCGATGATCGCGTCGACCTTCTGCGCGGCCCGGTAACTGGTGGACTGCGCATCGCCGAGCACCGCCAGATACTGCGGGCCGCGATCGGAGATGTCGCCGATCTGGGTCTGGGTGGTGCGCAACGCCGGAACTGCGGCGTCCGCGCCGGGACCCGACCAGGTCGACTCCAGCACATGCATGCCGTCGCGGTGCGGCGCCTCGGTATCGGCGGCCTGGGTGGACGAATTCGTCAGCGCCCGCACGATACTCGCATCGGGCGCGCTGACCCCGCTGCCGAGCGATGCGCGCAAGGCCAGCATCGGCTGCACCAGGCGCGCGATGATGGGCGGATCCACACCGTCGGAGCTGGTCTTGGTCGCTGGCTTCGCGGAGCGCGGGGTGATCGGCCGGCGTTCGAGCCGCGGTGCACGCCTCATACCAGTGTCTCCCCGGTCTTGGCGATGGCGGCCGCTGTGCCGGCATCGGAATCCTGCATATCGGAGGTGTAGTCGCGCAGCACCTGTCCGTAGGCGTGGACCAGCTGGCCCGCCGTGGACAACGCCTGCACATGCTGCGAGACCGCGGCGGTGAACTGAGCCGCGAACTCCGCTCCCACCAGGCCCAGATCGGCCGAGAGCCGATCCGGATTCACCGCGCCGCCCGCAGCCACGGCCGCGGAGGCCAACTGCTGCGAGACATTGTCGGCAACGGCCTTGTAGGCGGCCATCGCCGCCGGATCCAGCTTCAGCGCGTCCACTGTTCCCCCTCACGGAAATCAAGCTCTCGCTGTCGCATCATGAGTCGAGTCCACCATACTTGGCCCGGACCCGAAACGCTCTCCGATCACCGATCACGCACCGGAAAGCCCGGCAGCCCGGCAGCCGCGATCACACCGCGGCGACGCGTTTGGCCAGGTCGTCGGCCAGCTGACGAGCCCGGTCGGGATCGGTCGCCTCGACCATCACCCGCACCAGTTGTTCGGTTCCGCTGGGGCGCAGCAGCACCCGGCCGGATTCGCCGAGAACGCGCTCGGCCTCGAGCACCGCATCCCGGACCTCCCCGGACTCCGCGACCGCGACCTTGTCCGCGACCGGGACGTTCACCATGACCTGCGGAACCGTCTCGACCACGGACGCGAGATCGGCCATGCTGCGGCCGGTTTCGGCCATGCGCGCCAGCAGCCGCAGCCCGGTCAGCAGGCCGTCCCCGGTGGTGCCGAACCTCGGGAAGACCACGTGCCCGGACTGCTCGCCGCCGAGGGTGTACCCGCCGCGGCGCAACTCCTCGAGCACGTAGCGGTCGCCGACGGCGGTGGTGCGCACCGTGATTCCCGCATCCCGCATCGCGATGTGCAGTCCCAGATTGCTCATCACGGTGGCGACGAGGGTGTCGTGCGCGAGTTCGCCCGCCTCCCGCATCCCGATCGCCAGCACCGCCATGATCGCGTCGCCGTCGACCACCGCGCCGGTGGCGTCCACCGCCAGGCAGCGGTCCGCGTCGCCGTCGTGGGCCAGGCCCAGATCCGCGCCGTATTCGCGCACCGCGTCGCGGATCGCGCCCAGATGCGTGGAACCGCAACGGTCGTTGATGTTCAGGCCGTCCGGCTTGGCGTTGATGGCGATGACCCGCGCCCCCGCCTCCCGATAGGCCGCCGGGCCGACGTCCGAGGCCGCGCCGTGTGCGCAGTCCACCACGACGGTCAGCCCGTTCAGGTCCCGGCCGGTCGCCTTCACCAGATGCTCGACATAGCGCTCGTGCGTCCCGGCCTGGCTGTAGTGCTCCTCGACCCGGCCGTCGATCCCGGACACACTCAGCAGCCGGCCGATCCCGGCGCCGGTGGGCCGCAGGAAGTCACGCTGGTGCACCAGCTCCTCGATGCGGTCCTCGATCGCGTCGTCGAGTTTGTGCCCGCCCGCGGCGAAGATCTTGATCCCGTTGTCGGGCATGGGATTGTGCGAGGCGGAGATCATCACGCCGAGGCACGCGTCGTAGATCGCGGTCAGATAGGCCACCGCGGGGGTGGGCAGCACGCCGACCGACACCACGTCCACCCCGGCGGAGGTCAGGCCCGCGACCACCGCGGCCTCGAGCATCTCGCCACTGGCTCGCGGATCGCGGCCCACCACCGCCGTCGGACGTGACTTCCCGCGGCTGAGTACCTGGGCCGCCGCGGCCGAAACATGCAGTGCCAGTTCCGGACCCAGCGAACCGTTGGCCAGCCCGCGGACTCCGTCGGTGCCGAACAAACGTCCCATTCCAATGCCCCTCAATGTCTGCGTACGGCATCCGCGCACCCGGCTCTGGGGGTCAGCGGAACCGTTGTCGATACAGCACGAGAGCAGGCACCCGAGCCGATCGCGGACGATCCGATCGGGTGCCTGCTCTCGTACGGGTGCCGAGTCGACCGTACTCCCGGCCGCCCCGGACGGGGAGCCGCACCGGCACTCCACGCGGCCCGGCTCGCCGGTCGGACGCGTGGCGGGTACGAGGAACGAGTACCCGGCACGGGGCCGAACCGGTGAGACTTCGGGGGCCGCGAACCCGCCGGAGCGAAGCCGAGGCCGAAGATACGGCTCAGCGCTTCGAGTACTGCGGAGCCTTGCGGGCCTTCTTGAGGCCGTACTTCTTGCGCTCGGTGGCACGCGGGTCACGAGTCAGGAATCCGGCCCGCTTCAGGGCGGGACGATCCTCGGGGGTGACCTCGATCAGCGCGCGGGCGATCGCCAGACGCAGCGCACCGGCCTGACCCGACGGGCCGCCGCCGACCAGGCGGGCGTGCACGTCGAAGGATTCGGTCCGCTCGACGGTGACCAGCGGGGACTTCACCAGCTGCTGGTGCACCTTGTTCGGGAAGTAGTCCTCGATGGGACGGCCGTTGAGCACGAACTGGCCGGTGCCCGGCTGCAGGCGCACCCGGACCACGGCCTCCTTGCGGCGGCCGACGGTCTGCACCGGACGGTCGATCACGATCGGAGCGACCGAGGCGGACTCGTAGGACTCCTCGTAGCCGGCGCCCTCGTCGACGATCTCGACCGCGGTGTCCTCGGCGGCGTATTCCTCGTTGAATTCCTCAGGAGCGGTCACTGGGCCACCTGCTTGATCTCGAACGGAATGGGCTGCTGGGCCGCGTGCGGGTGCGAGGGGCCACCGTAGACCTTGAGCTTGCCGGCGATCTTGTTGCCGAGCTTGTTCTTCGGGATCATGCCCTTGATGGCACGCTCCACGACACGCTCGGGGCGGGTCTCCATCACCTGACGGACAGACCGGGTCTTCAAACCGCCCGGGTAGCCGGAGTGGGTGTAGAGGAACTTGCGATCGGCCTTGTTGCCGGCGATCGCGATCTTGTCCGCGTTGATGATGATGACGAAATCGCCACCATCCACGTTGGGGGCGTAGGTCGGCTTGTTCTTGCCGCGCAGCAGATTCGCTGCCTGAACGGCAAGGCGGCCGAGCACTACGTCAGTGGCGTCGATGACGTACCACTGGCGGGTGACGTCACCTGCCTTCGGGCTGTACGTAGGCACAGTTCTTCCCTGTCTGTCGTGGTGTTCTACCGGCCCGGCGGACGATCGAGCGACCCCGGCGGCCAGCGGAGACCCGGGACTCGTGGCACGACGCGAACAACTCGCGACGTATCGCACGCCAGCGGGCAACGATACCAGTCCGACATCGCGCCCCCGAAATCGGACCCGTGACCTCACCTGCGTGAACGCTCGCCGGGACGACCGGGGGCGGTTCACACGTGCAGCGGCGGGCCCTGGTCGAGGTCATCGGACACCATCGGCACGAGATAGTGCAGATTATCAATGCCGAACCGGGCGCAGCTGTCCGCCGACTCGATACCCGGGCCGGGCTCCAGGTCGGCGTTCGGCATACCCGGGCAGTCCGGTGGCGTCCCGACCGGGATCACCAGATCCGTCGCCACGCGCACCCCGGACGCGAGGCTCGACCGATTCGCACCGCCCGGAGCCGAGCCGATATGCACCGCGATCGCCGCCAGCGCGACCGCGCCCACGATCGTCGGGGCGCCGAAAAGGTTGTCCTTCACCTTGTTCCACACCCGGCCGGACTCGCCCGCACCCTGTTCCTGCACCGGCGGCTCCGGGTGACGCGCCCGCGGACCGGCCGGTTCGCCGCCGGAACCCATCCTGGTGGTCTGCATCGTGTCGGCCGGGGAACCCGGGGGCCTGGTCATCCGGCCGCCCATCGCGGGAACGCCCGGATGCACGTTCGACACCTGCTCGTGCACGATGACGGTGGTCTGCTCGCCCTCCTCGGGCGCCGCGTGCCGCGGACCCTGCCCGCCCGGACGCACCCCCGTGAGATGGCCCGTCGGCTCCGGCCCTCGCCGGCCGTGCCGCCCGCCCGACGACCCGGCATCGTCCTCGGCCTGGGCCGCGGACGAATTCACCGTGCCCGGCCCGTCGGCCGAGCCGGAATATCCGCCCGCCGGATTGCCGGGTGGGCGGCCGCCGCCGGGCCGACCCGGATCGGCCGGACGACCCTGATCCGGACGCGGCGGGGTCGCCGCCTGTCCGGGCCCCTGCGGAATCGGGCCCGGGCCTCCGGGGCGTGCCGGCTCGGGCCCATAGCCTTGATCGGGCTCCTCGTCGGCGTATTCACTGTCGGTGATCAGCAGATGCGCCGCCCCCAGCACCAGTGCGTGCATCGGGTGGTCGGCCACGTGCAGCCGGTGGCCGAGATGGTTCTGGAACGCCAGTCGCAACGCGTCGTTGAAGCAGACGTTGCCGGTCAGCAGCACCCGCGAGGTGTCCGCGCCGATCGAGCGGGCCGCGGCCATCACCTCGATCACCACGTTGTCGGCGTGGTGCGCGTCGCGCATGGCGTCGGGGGTGATCGGCACGCCGACCGATTCGGTGGGTTGCTCGTCGTCGCCGTTCACCGAGACGACCAGGCACATCCGGCCGTCGGAGTAGACGCCGGTCGCGCTCGTCGCCCGGCCACTGGCATCGGGCGGGCTGACCAGGCCGATGGCGCGCACGTAACCCGATAACGCCACCGATTCGGGCAGTGGCTCGCTCGTCACGTCCAGCTCCTCGACCAGCCGGGCGTATTCGTCGATCTTCTCGTCGGGCCAGTCGTCCGGATACGGCAGTGCGATGACGTCCGGCTTGCCCCGCACGTATTTGCCGATGGCGGCCAGCGGGTTGTACAACCGCGCCCGGAACACCAGTTCCGAGGGCCAGGTCGCGCCCGCGATGCGGATCTGCTTGTGGCCGAGGATGTCCCGCACGTCGGCCACGGCGATACCCAGGTCGGAACGCCCCCGATCGCCGCCCGCGGTGTGCAGGCGACCGGACGCGTCCGCCAGCAGATATGCGGGCGGCGTATATGTTCCTTCCACCTGGACCGGGCGGATCGGCATGCCACCGCCACCGCCGGCCACGGACACCACATCCCATCCGAGATGTACCGCCCCAACTCGAGCCGTCACACGCACAAGTGTGCCTTCTTCTTCGGCGACACGCGCGACCGGGCAGGCTTATCGCCTGGTCGCCGCCGTTTCGCGGGATGTGGACAACGACAACTGACGCTCATACCGTTCATCGGATTTCCGCCTGGGATACCCAACCGCTCACGGCGGGAAGGTGAAAGCAGGAGCGTCGTCCGTGGCGCATGACAACCCCTTTCGATAATATGTTCGAATAGATGAGGTGGTGCGGTACACCACCCAGGCTCGGGCGAAACTCCCGTGGTTGCGCGAGGGATCCCAGGTTGCCCAGCAACAGATGCTGCGCGATCACGCGCGGGCGCTGGACCACTCGTTCAAGATGAGCAGGCGCAGACATCCGAAGGTCAAGTCCCGCAGGACTTCCCTGCCGTCGCTGGAGTACACCACACGCGGGTTCTCGATCCGTGATGGCCGGTTGGTGTTGCCGAAGGGCGTCGCGGTTCCGGTGGTGTAGTCGCGAGAGCTTCCCTCGCCGCCCACGTCGGTTCGCGTCTACCGCGACAGCCTGGGCTGCTGGTACGCCTCGTTCGTGGTACGCCGCGAGATCACGACCGACCCGCGTGGTGAAGGTGGGATCGGTATCGGCTGGGGCGTGTTCACCACGGCGACGACCACCGCGCCGTCCTTCGATCTGCCGCACTTCGGACATCGGAAGCGATGCGCGGCCGAGTTGGCGAGAGCGCAACGGAAGATGGCCCGCCGTCACCGCAAAGGCCGAGCACAATCGCGGGGTTACAGCGAGGCCAGGCGACAGGCTGCTCAGCTGGCGAAGAAAGCCGCCCGGCAAACCGTCCACGATTCCCGGGTATGGGCCAAACGAGTCGTCGCCACCCACGACCTGATCGCCGTCGAGGACTTCGAACCGCTGTTCCTGGCCGAATCCACCATGGCACGCAAGGCCGCTGACGCCGCGATCGGTGCGGCGAAGCGGGAACTCGTCGAGCGTGCCGGGCGGGCCGGGCGGACGGTGGTGATGGTCCGGCCCGCATACACGACCATGACGTGCAGTTCCTGTTTCGCGAGAACCAAACGACTCGAACTGCACGAGAGAAACTTCCGGTGCCAGGACTGCGGATTCACCGACAGCCGGGACCGGAACGCTGCCAGAGTGAATCTGGCCGTGGCAGAACGGGGCCACGTCAGTGTCGAGGATGTCAGACAATCGGATCACCTCCTCGGGGTGGATGGTTGGTTGCAGTCTGAGCTGGAAATCCCCTCGCCTTCAGGCAGGAGAACCGTTAAGCCGAGGACTTCTTCAGGCGCAACCGCCACCAGGTGACGATCATCAGCACCAGAGTGAGCACGGCCAGCATGCCGATATCGAGCCACCAGACATGCGAGGTGTGCTTCCACAGCGTATCGGTGGCCGCACTGCTGTCGAGGGGATTCAGCGCGGGCATGTCGACCGTCGAGGACCCCGCCGCGAACCCCCAGCGCGACGGGAACAGCCAGGCGATCTGCTGGAGCACCACGCGATTGGTCACCGGGATAACGCCGCCCGCCATCACCAGCTGGACCATGATCACCACCACCAGCAGCGGCATCACCTGCTCGTTCGACCTCGCGACGGACGAGAGCGCCAGACCGATGAGCACACACGCGATCGCGGTGGCCGCGATATCGACGTACAGCTCCACATTGCCCGACGGGATCACCGTGCCGTGGCCGGGCTGTTTCTTGCCGATCAGGACGATCGCCACCATCACCGCGGATTGCAGCAGCGCGGCGAAGCCGAAGATGGCGACCTTGGCCATCAGATACGACCACGGGCGCAGCCCGACCGCGCGCTCGCGCAGGAAGATCGCGCGTTCGGCGACCAGATCGCGGACGGTGAGGGTGGACCCCATGAAACACGCGCCCAGAATCAGCACGACCAGCAGCTGTTCGCTCTCCCGGCCACCGTCGGGGACGAACATGATGCTGCCCTTCCCGTCGCTCACCTGCGACAGCGGGCCGATGGCCAGACCGTTGGTGCCGGGCACCACCAGCGAGAGCCCGCCCAGCACGAACGGCAGCAGCACCAGGAATATCAGATAACCGCGGTCGGCCAGGATGAGCCGGAACTGCCGCCGCGACAACGTCGAGAATTGTTTGCGCGCACTGGATTTCGGCGGCTTGCCCTGATCGCCCGGGGGCGCGGGCGGCGGTGGCGGCGGCACTGCGGCCTGTTTCGCGCGATAGTTCGCGAAGGCGCGATCCGGGTCCGCGGCGACCCGGGCGAAGATCTCCGCCCAGTCGCTGGTGCCCAGGAAGGCGCCGACCGCGCCCGGATGACCGAAGTACGCGGTCTTGCCGCCGGGAGCGAGCAGCAGCACCTGATCGCACATGTCCAGGCAGGCCACCGAATGCGTGACCACGATGACGGTGCGTCCGGCGTCGGCGAGCTCGCGCAGCATGGTCATGACCTGGCGGTCCAGCGCCGGGTCCAGTCCGGAGGTGGGCTCGTCCAGCAACAGCAAGGCCGGGCCGGTAAGCAGTTCCAGCGCCACCGAGGCGCGCTTGCGCTGGCCGCCGGAGAGTTTGTCGACCCGCGTATCGGCGTGTTCGGTGAGCGAAAGTTCCTCCAGCACACCGTCGATGACCGCGCGGCGGTCCGCCTTGGAGGTGTCGGGGGGCAAGCGCAACTCGGCGGCGTAGCCGAGCGCCTGTCGCACGGTGAGCTGGCGGTGCAGCACATCGTCCTGCGGAACCATGCCGATACGACTGCGCATGGCCTCGTATTCGGCGTGCAGATTCCGGCCTTCGAAGGTGACCGCGCCCGCGGACGGGTGCGTCGCGCCGGCGATGAGTTTGGACAACGTGGATTTGCCCGCGCCGGAGGGACCGATCAGCGCGGTCAGCGTGCCGCGCCCGGCCTGCATGTTCACATCGACCAGCAACTGCTTGTTGCCCTCGACGGTGAACCCGACGCCGTGCACGTCCAGACCCTGCTCGGCGACGGGCTTCTGCCGCACGACGAGCGCGCCCTCCTGCACCAGGAAGTCGATGTTGCCGATCGTGACGATATCCCGCTCGCGCAGGGCGACACGCTGTTCGCGGCGGCCGTTGACGAAGGTGCCGTTCGCCGAGCCGACGTCCTCGATGACCAGTCCCTCGGGGCCCTTGACCAAGCGCGCGTGCCGCCGCGAGGCCAGCGGGTCGTTCACCACGATCTCGTTGTCGCTGGTGCGCCCGATGTTCAAGCCGCCCGAGGGAATCCGGTCCGCGCGGGCGAACGGCGCGGTGGAGGTCGAGGCGCGCATCGGCGGCGGCATCGGCGGCAGCATCGACGCATCGGCCTTCGCGGTCATGTCGACGGCCGCGGCGGGTTGCTGGACCGAAGCCGGTTGCGGAGCCGGAACTTGCTGCTGCGCCGGAATCGGCTGCTGCGAGGACACCGGTCGCTGCGGAGCGACCGGCTGTTGCGGAGCGACCGGCTGTTGCGACGAAAGCGGCTGTTGCGACGAAAGCGGCTGCGGCGGGATCGGTTGCTGCGGTGAGGGCGGTTGCTGCGGTGAAAGTGGTTGCTGCGGAGAGTAATTCGACCGATCGACCGGAGTGCGCTGCGGCGCCGGACGTTGCGGGGCCTGCGACTGTGGCCCCTGCTGCTGCGGCGGCGTCATCGAATGCTGCTGCGGCGGAGCCGGTTGCCGCTGCACCGGACCGGGCCGGTCCTGCGGCGCGAAACCCTGAACCTGCGAGGGTGCGGCGGAGGCCTGCGGCGGCGCGGGCGGACGCTGCGGCGGAACCCCCTGCGCCGACGGCCGCTGCATCGGCGCGGGCGGGCGCTGCGGCGCGGGCGGCATCGGCGGACGTTGCGGCGGAACCGCCTGCGCCTGCCCGCCCTGTGCCGGCATCTGGCCCGGCACCGGCGGCACACCCTGCGGCGGAAGCGGCGCGATCGGGCGCGCCCCGGACTGCCGATCCTGCGGCGCGGGACCCGGCCGCTGCGGCGGCGCCTGGTGCGGCAGCTGTGGCGGCGGCACCGCCTGCGGTGTGAGCTGCAGCAGCGGCCCGGTGACCGCGTCCCCCAGCCGCACCTGCATCGGCCGCCCGATCGCCACCGGGCTCGTAACCCGTTGCGCGTCCAGGAATATGCCGTTGGTACTGCCGTTGTCGGCCAGTACCCAGGTACTGCCCTGCCAGCTGAGTGTCGCGTGCACACGGGAAACCAATGGGCTGTCGACGAACAGCGTCACCTCCGGCGCCCGGCCGATGGTGATCTGCTGCCCCGCTTCGAAACCCCGATCGATTCCCTCATGGCGCACGGTGATCTTCTGCGCCCCCGGTGATGACATGTGCCGGATACTATGCGAAAGCCCGGGTGTCGGGGCACCACAATTTCCCACCGACATAGGGTGTGCGGGCCGGTATTCGAACCGTGACCACCCAGGGGAGGGAGTAGGTGTGGCGAAGCTCCAGGTGACAACCGCGGTCTCCGCGTTGGTTCTGACCGTCCTCACCTTGACGGGCTGTACCTCGTCCGTCGACGGCCGAGCCGTCTCGATCTACGAGGATCCGTTCCAGGTGGCCGGTCTGCCCACCACCAGCGGCCCGAGCGGTCCGCGCGCGGACATTCCGGACAGCACCCTGACCGCCGACGGCGCGATCGGCGGCGAGTACGACAAGTTGGCGCTCAACGCCATCGATGACATCCAAAGTTATTGGCGCACTGAATATTCCAAGGACTTCCGGGGATCCTTCACGCCGGTCCCGAAGTTCTACTCCTGGGATGCCACGCAGTCCCAGGACGGCCAGTTCTGCCAGCAGACCACCCTGCATCTGGTCAACGCCGCCTACTGCCGCCTGGACAATTCCATCGGCTGGGACCGCGGCGTTCTGCTGCCGAGGATGACGAAGGCATTCGGCAAGATGTCGGTGGTGATGGTGCTGGCGCACGAGTACGGCCACGCCGTGCAGACCATGGCCGAACTCGTCACCGGCCGCACGCCGGTGATCGTCAAGGAGCAGCAGGCCGATTGTTTCGCCGGGGCGTTCATGCGGCATGTGGCCGAAGGCTCGGCAAGGCATTTCACGATCAACACCGCGGACGGCCTGAACAAGGTGCTGGCCGCGACGGTGGCGATCCGCGACGCCGATCCGAGCGATCCCGAGTCGGTGCACGGTTCGGCCTTCGAGCGGGTGACCGCGGTGCAGATCGGCTTCACCGACGGCCCGAAGGGCTGCGCGGCGATCGACATGAACGACATCACTCGTCGCCGCAAGAATCTGCCGCAGTCGTACGGCAGCGATGCCGACCACGGCGAATTGGCCGTCACCCAGCACAATCTCACCGAGCTGAGCAAGGCGATGAGTTCGATCATGCCGGTGCCGACCGAACCCGCGTACGACTACCGCGGCGCGAAACTGAGCTGTCCGGACGCCACGGACACCGAGCCGGTCACCTACTGCCCGGCGACCAATACGATCGGCACCGACGTTCCCGCCCTCGCCGCCCGCGCGAAGGCGAACACCGACGAACAGGAAAATTTCCCGACCCATATCGGCGGCGACTACAACGCCTACATCGTCTTCATCTCCCGCTACACCTTGGCGGTGCAGCACAATCTGCATCAACAACTCTCGGGCGCCAAGACCGGCCTGCGCGCATCCTGTCTGTCGGGCGTGATCACCGCGAAACTGGCCAGTCCCACCCGCACGGTGGCCAACGGCGACCTCGCCCTGTCTCCCGGTGACCTGGACAAGGCCGTCTCCGGCCTGCTGAGCGACGGCTTGGCCGCCAGCGATATCGCGGGAAACACCGTCCCGAGCGGTTTCTCCCGCGTCGACGCCTTCCGAGCCGGGGTACTCGGCAACCAGCAGACCTGCGAATCCCGCTACGCCTGACCGGCCGAGGCCGACACCAACGAACTATGGCCCAGGACAACATCTTCGGCTCCGCAACGACGCACCCGCACCGGATCCCCGAGTCCCGACCGCGCCAATGCGCCGGAGCGAAGCGGGGGCAATGCAACGGCCCCCGGACTCCTCCATCCTGAGCACGCCCACCCAGGTCCGCGTCCGCCTCGCCGGTCCGACACGCGGCAGGCGCGAGCACCCGCCGAGACAATCGGTGAGGCCGGGTGAACACACCGGAGCGAGGCGGAGGCCGAAGGCACTGCCTTCAGAATGGTGGTGGGGCGGACGGGTCGTAGCGCAGGACGCGGTTGCCGAGCATGAGTTCGGTGCCGTGGATCAGGACCAGGGGCTGGTTCGGGACCAGGTGGATCCAGTCCTGGTAGCCGGGCAGGCGGGCGCGGGTGCCGTTGGTCGAGCCGCGGTCCACGATGGTGGCATCCCAGTTGACCAGGCGGATCTCGGCGTGGGCGCGGGACATGCCGCCGGAGTTGTCCTCGATCTTGAACGGGGTCATGCCGCGCTGGGCGGCATCGGAGTTCTGCGGATCGCGGCCGAGGACGGTGTCGGCGGACAGCGTGAAGGTGGTGCCGTCGTCGAGGACGAGCACGCCGAGGGCCGGGCGCAGCACCTCGGACGGCGGCTGGGTCTGATCCACCGGCATACCGCACACGGTGCAGAACGCCGATCGCGGATCACTGGGATGCGCTCGCGCACATTTGAATCCGAGCACCCGGACACCGGCGGCCGCACCGCGCTCGAACGAATCCGGACCAGGTTGCGGCGGAACCGAACTCGGCCTACCCAGTTGGGTCTGCGCCAGCCGCGACGCCAGATCCGGCCCGGCATTCGGCAGCGGCGGCGGAACCGTGGGCAGCGGCGGCGGAGTCGGAGCGGACGGCGACGGTGGCGGGACCGAATCGCCATCCGGTCCCGCAACCGGCAGCGGCGGCGGCTGCGGCGCGAAGTCGGCACCCGGTCCCGCGGCGGGCAGCGGCGGAGGCTGCGGCACGGAGTCGTCGCTCGGCCGCACTTGCGGCGAATGCGTCTCGGCGCGAGGCGGGTCGGCCTGCGGATTCGAAACCGGTTGCGGCTCATCGGCGAACGGAACCGGTCCGGTCAGCGGGGGACGGTGCTGCCCGGCCCGGCCCTCGTCCCGGTCGCGCGCCCGGGAACGCCGTCCCTCGAACCAGACCACCGCACCGGATGCCTGCGCGACGCCCTCGCCAAGGGCGCCGATGCCGCGTTCGGGCAGTTCCGGATCGCCGGCCGATTCGGCGTCGGCGAAGATCGCGGCCGCCCGCGCGGGTGTCGGCACCACTCGATCCACGGTGAACGCCGCGCCCACGCCGCGGTGGTATTCGACGCCGTCGGCACCGACCAGCAGCGCGGTGACCGCACCGTGCAGGAAGATCGCCACCCCGCCGGTCTCGGCCTGCGACAGGATGCCCAGATCGACCGGCGTGCCGGGACTGATCTGTTCGGCCTCGCGCATCAGCCAGTTCGTCGCCTCCCGCGCGACCAGACGGCCGGGCCCGCCCGGCGCCTGTTCGGTCGCCTCGAAGACCAACTGCGAGAGCGCCTCGGCCACGCGCATTGCCGCCGACTCCTCCCGCACCGGCCCGGGGCCACGATGGGCGACCAATACGAGCGCACCCGCTACCCGGACCACGACATGGTTGCCCGGGACAACCTCGACCTGCCGATCCCTCAACGCGATCGGCCTCCGCGGACCATGTATGCGGTCGTCACCACACGCACCAGGTTAGAGCAACGGATCCGCGTCCATCCCCGGACCGGTTCGCGCGGTTCGGCATTCACCAGATCGCGGCGCGCGGACTGTTCCCGCGAACACCGCCGGTCCGGTAATTTGTGAGCAGATTGCTGGAGATACGGGGGCTGGCCGATGGTTCACACGACACGTCGCGCGGGGATCGCGTTCGCTGCGGCAGCCGCGCTCGCGGTAGTGGCCGGGTGCGGGGTGAAGGGCACACCGGTAGCGGGCGAAATCGATGTGCGCACACTCGACGTCGGCAGTTACGCGGTCGACAAGCACGCCTACCGCCAGACCGCCGACGACCAGGGCGCCGTGGTGGAGGGTATGCGGATGTCCCGGGCGGTGGTGCCCGCGGTGGCGATCGACCCGTCCCTGAAGGTCGGGCAGGGCGGCCACATCGTGCTGAACAACACCGAGGCGACCACCCGCCTGCTCGCCGCCGTGTCCAAGCCGATCCTGGACAGGGAAGGCCTGCTCACCGGTTACACCGCGTCGGGAGCGGACAAGCCCGACGACCCCGGCACTTCGATCTCCACCTCCGACACCACCTCGGTCACCGATTTCGTCATGCGTTTCGCGGATGCCGACACCGCCAAGCGCACCGCTCAGGAGCTCGAGGACGCCGACTTCGGTGTCGCCCCGGACATCAACAAGAAACTGTCGTTGTCGAAATACCCTGACGCGCTGGTGCATTGGCGGCCCGGAATATCCAATGTCGGCGCGTTCCTGGCGCACGGGAACTTCGTCGTCTCACTGTTCATCCAGCGTCCCCAGCCCGACCAGAACGATCTCGAGGCGTGGGTACAGAAGGCCCTCGACGCGCAGGTTTCGGCGCTCGACACATTCGAGGCCACGCCGAAGGACAAGTTCTCGAGCCTGCCGGTCGATCCCGACGGGTTGCTCGCTCGCGCCGTGGTGCACGACCGCGACAAGCACACCCCGGATCGGGACCGCTTCGCCAGCTACGGGCCCAACGACTTCGTGAACATCGCCGAGGACGAGACCACCAGGCAGCGCCTGGTCGCCGATACCGGTCTGGACGCGGTCGCCATCGCCGATACGAGCACGGTGCTGCGGGTGCGGGACGCGGCGGCGGGCGCTCGGCTCATCACCGGCCTGGTCTCGGCCTCCGGATCGGCCTACAGCCCGACCGATGCACCGGACAAACTTCCGGGCGCGAAATGCCTGCAGCTCGGCAGTTCCGCCGTGCACTCGAATTCGGCCAAATTCCGCTGCTACATTCCGCACGGACGATATGTCGAGGTGGTCATCAGCAATGACCAATCCGATATGAAGCAGAAGGCCTCGGCGGCATACGCATTGCTGGCCAACAGCATGTGAGCCGGCTCGCGCACGGCCGCAAATCACTGGCATCGGCGGGTGCCACCGTGTGTACACTACCGGCGGGCCGTGGCCGAGCGGATCGCGACGGCCGGTTCCACGGGAGGGAAGCCATGCGCAGGTCGAAAATATTCGTGGCGGCGATGGCGCTGGTCACGGCCTGCGCGACAGGCTGTGGCTCCGGACCCGGCGCCGCACCGGCGGACCCCGTGATCGACCTCGCCACACTGGATTTCGGCCCCTACGAGGCGACGCCGCGCGATATGGGCAAGCCCAAGAACGCCTATCAGGCGCGCGATTACGAGGCCGAACGTCTCGGCGACGTGGTTCCGCTGGCCATGGATATCGATCCGGGCCTGACCTACGGCGGCAATTCGGGGAGCTTGGTCTTCGAAGATCCCAAGGATACCCAGTTGCACAATTTCGGCGACTTCGAGCATTTCGCCGAGGACGCCCCCAATTTCATCGGCGGCTATATCAGTTACGGCATCGACAGCCGCGACAACGACGGTATCGAACTGCTCAACGCGGTATTGCTGTTTCCCGACGAGAAGCAGGCCGCCGACGCGGCCGCCGCGCTGGAACACCGGGATTTCGTCGCCAAACCGGATAATCAGCCGGTGCCGGTACCGAAATATCCTGCCGCACACGCACATTGGCAGCCCGGCAACCAGTCGATCGACAGCTGGTACGCCACCGGCACATTGGTCGTGTTCACCTCCGACTACGACCACACGAAGATCTGGTTCCACCACACCGATCTGCCCGCCCTGGTCACCATGGTCACCAAGAGCCTGGACACGATCGTCCCGGCCGTCTCGAAATTCACGCCGACCCCGGCGAATGAACTCGCCGACAAACCGATCGATATCGAAGGCATGCTCGGCCGCACGATGGTGCGGCCGAAGGCGGCGACGGGGGAATGGCTGAACCCGCCCGTGGTCTTCCACGCGCACGCGGCCCTGGGCTGGACCACCGACCCGGTCGCGGATCAGAAGATCTTCCAGAAGGCCGGCGTGGATCTGTTCGCCGAATACGGCAACAGTCTCTATCGAGCCCGGGACGCGCAGGGCGCGAAGGAGGTTCGCGATCAGCTGGGCGATCCGGCGAAACATTTCAAATCCGCGGCACCACCGCGAAACCTTCCGATCGCCAAATGCCGCCAGTACCACGGCCCGGTGCGCGCGGCGGTGCACTTCTACTGCTCGGTCGCCTACGGACGGTATGCCGCGCAATCGTGGGGCGAACAACTTCTCGATGCGCAGCAACGCATTTCGGCGCAGTACGCGATCCTGGTGAGGGCGAAATGACCACGACATCGCTCGCCCGCACCTGCGCCGCTGTCCTCGGGAGTATCGCGGTCGTCGCCGCACTCGGTTCCTGCGGTACCGACCACGGTATCGCCCGGCCCGCCGAAATCGACGTCCGCGCTTTGGATACCGGCCCCTATCCCGTCGAACCGATCGACTTCCACCTGGACGCCACGCCGGGACTGCTGCACAGCCTGCAGGTCGGTGGCCTGCGGCTGGGCGAGTACGTGGTCGACGCGTACGATGTCGACCCCCATCTCACCAGGGGTCTGAACTCCGTATCCTTCACCAGCGGCGTCATCGCCGAATCGCTCGGCAACAGCCCCGCCATGACCGCGGTCGCCAAGCGCGACAACATGTATTTCGGCTTCGAATCGGTGGGGTCGGATACCGATTCCTTCCTGAATCTCACCGATTGGCCGTCCGAGTCGTCGAAGAAGGCCACCGCAATCGATCTGCTGGTGATGCAGTTCCCCGACGCCGATACGGCTGGGCGCGCGGCTACCGACTTCTCCAATGCCGATATCGGCGTCACCAGGAACCAACCGATCCCTGTCGCCGGTTACCCCGACGCGCACGCGAATTGGCGGCCGGGCACCGGCGTCGTGCGATCGTTTCTGGCGCACGGTTCCTACGTGGCGGCGGTGGTCGCCTTCACCCCCACAGCCGATCAGCAGAATCTCACCACCCTCGTCCGGAAGACCTACGACACGGAATTCCCGGTCCTGGACCAACTGCGGCCGATCTCGGACGAGGACACCGTGCGATTGGACTGGGATCCGGAGTACATGATCAGCCGCGCGCTGAATCCGGACAAGAACACGACCATCGGGTTCTACGACGAGAACGCCGCCTACGGTCCGCGCGGCGTCATGCACTACATGCCTTATCGGTCGCAGGCGAAACAGGCCTTCACCGCGATGAACGCCGTCAAATTCGCCAGAACCGATGCCGCACTGGTCGTCCGGACCAAGGACGACGCGTCGGCGGACAAGGCCGTGCACGACCGGCTCACCCCGCAACCGCATCAGTCGGCCGCCGCGGCGGTGCCGAAGATCGCCGATTCGGCCTGCGTGGAAAACGATACGAAGACCGATATCTTCGCCAATCGCAAACGCTTCACCTGCATTGTCGCGTACCGCAATTACGTCGGCTACGTCGAATCCGATCAGCTGATCGACGCGCATCAACGCGCCGCCGCGCAGTACGCACTGCTGGCGAACAGTCAGTGGGAACCGTAGCTCGACCGCGCTCCGGCGGGGCCGGTATGCTCCGCCAGAGCACGCCCGCCCGGAACCGGCACCCTCTCACCCCCGATCGACCAGGAGTTTGTGACAGATGGCGATGAGTCCCGGCACCATCGTCGGCGGGTATCGGATCGAGCGGGTGCTCGGCGCGGGCGGTATGGGCACGGTGTACCTGGGCAAGCATCCGAGCCTGCCGCGCATGGACGCGATCAAGGTGCTGGGCACCGAACTGTCCGCCAACGCCGAATTCCGCGCCCGGTTCGAACGCGAGGCCAATCTCGCCGCGGGACTGGATCATCCGAATATCGTCTCGGTGTACAACCGCGGCGAGGAGGACGGGCAGCTCTGGATCGCGATGCAGTACGTCCAGGGCACCGACGCCTCGGCCGAACTGTCCCGTGACCGGCATGCCATGACGCCGCTGCGTGCGCTGCGCATCGTCACCGAGGTCGGGCGCGGCCTGGACTACGCGCACCGCCGCGGCCTGCTGCACCGCGACGTCAAACCGGCCAATTTCCTGCTGTCCGCCGGTGACGGCGACGACGAGGAACGGGTGCTGCTCACCGATTTCGGCGTCGCCAAGTCCACCGAGGATCCGGGCGAGCTGACCCAGACCGGCAGTTTCGTGGCCACGATCGCCTACGCCCCGCCGGAGCAGTTACAGGGCAATCCGGTGGATCACCGCGCCGACATCTACAGTCTCGGCTGCGCCTTCTACAAGCTGCTGACCGGCCAGAACCCTTATCCGGCAATGCAACCGGCGATGGTCATGATGGGCCATCTGTACGAGCCGCCGCCACGGGCGACCGCGTCGAACCCCGGACTCCCCGCGGCCATCGATCAGGTCATCGCCCGGGTGCTGGCGAAGGATCCGGCCGAGCGATTCAACACCTGCCGGGAGTTCACCGACGCGGCCACCAGCGCCCTGGTCCCCGGTTACAACCCGGTGCGCACCTCCACCTCGCCGACGTACCCGGTCCAGGGGGGCGGGGGGGAGGGGAAAAAAAACAAAGCGAACGGACAGAGGTTCTCTGTGTACCAGGGAAACAACGAACGCC
>CBJNFW010000016.1:0-55400 GCA_966435935.1 uncultured Nocardia sp. | reverse complement strand
AAATCCTGGGCGCCGAATTCGACCAGCAGGATGTTGAGGGTGAAGATGACAAGGACCGTAAACGGAAGCGCGACAAGCAAAGTCGGCAGCAACGCGACGCGGACCAGGAACCACCCCTGCTCGACGAACTCTGCCCACTGGAACGGGCGACGCACCGCGAGCCGCGCGGTCGTCGCGCACATATGGAAGAAATCTCCCACCGCACGCACTGGGGCATCGAGCGGAAGTCGCACTTTCCCTCCTTGTAGCCGCCCACGCAACCGCTCCCCGGCGTCATACCGGGCTCGTCAGTCGGCGTCAGGACTTCGGTCGATCACACACAAGATGTGTGCTCAGTCACACAATCGGCGTTCATCTTGGCAGATTATTTAACTGATTGCAACCGATACGCTAACGAGCAGCATTCCTCCCGATCGGCCGTCGAACGACGAGAAAACCGGCCCTCAGACGTCGCCGATTCGCCGTACGCTCGGCTGCCGCCGACCGAACTCGTGGTTATCTAGGAAAGCTGTCAGTTTTAAAAACGCGATGACCTGCGGCACGATCGACCGATACGATCATCGTCGTCTAACGAAACAACCCACTCACGGGGGATCGGGACACTCGCCGCCGAGTTGCCCCGGCTCGGACAACCGACGGACGTAAGCCCAGGTGACCGTAGTCAGCATCCTGCGATGCATCACTGATTTACAGCTAAATGATCGCGCGAATTCAGCCGATACGACGAGCGCATCATCGTGCGGCGGGAGGTAACGCGGCTAGGAGAACGCCATGACCTTCGATGTGGTCGACCCGATCGAGCAATTCGTCACCACCATCGCCTACCTCCTGTTGCGTGGCCAGATTCCACCGGCTCACTAGCGCGCCTGCAACCAGATGTGATCGGCCTGCGAAACTTCGGTCGGACACCTACGACCCGTTCCACGAAAAAGGGAGGGGCCCGCCCGCACCGGCGGCGCCCCTCCCTTTCGGATGACGTGGACTACTCGGTCGGTACGGCGCCGCACATCTGACGAATCACGCCCTCTTCGTGCCACTTTCGCAACTGGTGCTTGCGAATCTTGCCGGTGCTCGTGCGGGGCAGCGTCGCCGCGAGAATCCACTCCGAAGGCTGCTTGTAATGGCTCAGCCGGTCGGCGGCGAATGCGGCCAAGTCGCCCGGGTCGACCTCGTTCCCGGGCGCGGACAGTATCGCAACGACCACGCGCTCGCCCAATCGCGCGTCAGGTACACCGAAAACCGCCGCCTCGGAGACGGATTCGTATTCGGTCAGGACGCGCTCGACCTCGGCGGGAAATACATTCAGCCCACCTCGAATAATCAGTTCCCGGATCCGGCCGTGGAAAGTGAGTACGCCACCATCGGTCATGGAACACAGATCACCGGTCCTACGCCAGCCCTCGCCATCGGCGGCAGGATCGATACTGCCGTCAGGCTGCAGATAGCCGGTCATCGTGAGCGGCCCCCGCACACACAGCTCACCGACTTCTCCGAACGGCAGGATCCGGCCGTCTCGATCACGGATCCGATAGTCGCGTCCGGCCAGGCATCTGCCCATGGTCCGGGTGCGGATATCAGCGGAATCGTCCGGCGCACTGGCTGCCATCATCGGCGCCTCACTCTGCCCGTAGGCGACCATGAAGGTGATTCCCAGACGACTCTCCATATCCGCGATCAATCCCGGATCGACGGCGGTAGCGCCGCCGACGATCAAGCGGACACTCTCGAAATCCGACGGGGAAACCCCCTCGACTCCGAGCATATCGATGATCATCGTCGGAACCAGACCGATCAGGCCCGGCCGAATCTCACGGATCGCGCGCAGTGCCACCTGCGGGGAGAACCGATCGATGACGATATACGCGCTGCCTTGCGTCAGGGCCACCAGCAGCCCGGACACCGAACCGCCGACGTGGAACAGCGGTAGTGGACTGAGCCACGTCTCCCCCGGTCTCGCCGTGCACGCTTCGGCGTAGACCCGAGCAGAATTGATCGCGGCACGATGAGACAGCACCGCTGCCTTGGGCACCCCCGTGGTTCCGGAGGTGAACTGGAGCAGGAACTCATCGCCAGGAGACACCGGCGCCGGCTCGGTCACGGTCCCGGCCGGGCGGCCGATCTCGGCAATATTGCACACGGTTGGCGACAGCGGCATTCCCTGCGCCAGCTTCGCCATCCGCACCAGGGTCTCATCCTGACCGGCTCGTTCGACCGCCAGGATGGTCGACACCTGTGCCAGCGACAACATATGACCGGCCTCGGCATCGGTTGCCGCTGGGCTGATCGGTACCACCGGCCTGCCCGCAAGAGCACACCCGTACATCGCGATGATCCAGTCGACGGAGTTGTACGCCACCAGCGCGACCCGCCCGCCTCGCGGGTCCAATTCGCGAAGGCGCTCCGCCGCACCACCGGCACGGCTGTAAAGCTGTGCCCAGGTGAGGGAATCGTGCCCGTCCGGGGTGAGCCAGTGCAGGGCCGGAGCCTCGGGCGTTGCCTCGACGATACGAGCCAGTTCGACGCCGACCGAGGTTTCGACGACAGCCACCGAGGCGGCATCGATACGGGAGGAACTCGCCCGCTCGATATCGGTCATGACCGGCTCCGGTCGCCCTCGGCATCGGCCCCGCCCGCGGCCTTCCGGCTCATATGCCCGACGGCACGCCATCCGAATACGAACGACGCTCCGATACTCGCGCCGGCGCCGGGATAGGTACGACCCATAACCGACGCCGTGCAATTACCGGTGGCGTAGAGACCGTCGATCACCGTGCCGTCCTCGCGCAGGACCCGGGCATCCACATCGGTAACCAGGCCACCGCAGGTGCCCACGTCCCCCGGGTACAGCGCCACGGCGTAGTACGGCGGCCGATTCACCGGCGCGACACAGGGATTCGGCTGTACCCGCGGATCACCGTAGTACCGGTCGTAGGACCGCTCACCTTTCGCGAAGTCGGGGTCCTTGCCGTTCACAGCCGAGATGTTGTACCGCTCGAGGGTCTTCTCCAGTGCAGCCCGGTCGATCTCGCACCGGTCGGCCAGTTCGGCGACCGAATCGGCCTTGATCATATAACCGCTCGAAACCCATTGCCGCGGAGTCAATCCCCCCGGAGACATGCCCCACATATAGCGACGGCGGTTGCGGCTGTCCATGATCCACCAACTCGGGATGGCCGGGGCGACGGCGTTGCGCTCGTACATCGCCTGACCGACCTCCATGTAGGACGCGGCCTCGTTGACGTACCGCTCGCCGGTCCCGTCGACCATGATCGCGTGCGGCTTGGACCGTTCATAGACCGCATACAGTGGCGACTGATCGGGCAGGACCGAGGAGGGGATCCACCACGCCTCGTCCATCAGGTCGGTCGCCGCGCCGAGTCCGATAGCCGCCTGCAGGACCTCTCCGGTGTCTCCAGGATTGGCGACCGTCCACTCGGTGGAAGCGGGGCTGCGCCCGTACTTCTCACGCATCACCGCGTTGTGTGAGAACCCGCCCGAGTTGATCAGCACACCGTCGCGGGCACGGATCCGGATCTCGCGTCCGTCGCGGATGGCGCACACACCGACGACGACACCGTTCTCGTCCTCGATCAGATCGGTGACCTGCGTCGAGGTCCAGATCGGAATCTCGGCGCGGACCGCCGCGAGCAGCATCCATCCCTGCAGTGCCGCGCCGGACCCGCGGACCGACCGGCCGCGCAGCGCCGACGCGGCGAGTCTCGCCCCGACCTTGGCCAACGTCACAATCGACTTCCAGGTCCGCACACCGCGCGTCGTGGCCGCAACCTCGGCGGTGTACATCGGGATCGCCGGCAGAGTCTCGCTGATCCGGAAACGCTTCTGCCACGGACCGAGTTGCTTGGTGTCGAACAGTTCGGTCTCGAGCGATCGCCCACGCGCCTTGCCGCCCGGCCGATCGTCGTAGTAATCCGAATAACCTTCGCAATGCCGGAACGGAATCCCTTGCCGCTCCAGGAATTCGACCATCGGTGTGATCGAATCGAGAAAGGCCGTCACTCGTTCGGGGGAGGCCGAGGGAACATCCTTGCCGACGACCGCCTCGAAATATCGCAGCGCATCGGACCTACTGTCTTCGACGCCCGCGCGGGCCGAGACGGGGTTGTCCGGCAGCCACAACACTCCCCCGGACATCGCGGTGGACCCGCCGACGACATCGGTCTTCTCCACGACCAGCACCTGCCGCCCGGCTGCCGCCGCGGCGAGCGCGCCACACAGTGCACCACCGCCGCTGCCGACCATCAGACAGTCGGTGACGGCGTCCCACTCGCCAGCGGTCATGATTCACCTACGATCTCGGCGACCAGGGTGCCCACCGGGTACGTCTCCTCGACTTCACCGATCAGCCGGATCTTGCCCGAGACGGGCGATTCGATCTCCTGCTCCACCTTGTCGGTGGCTGCCACGTAGATCGGCGCGCCCACCTCGACTTGGGAACCGTCTTCGACCAGCCATGCCGACAAGGTCGCCTCCTCGACGGCCATACCGAGCTTCGGGATCTTGATCTTGTGAACGAGCGGCATTACATAACCTCACGGATCGCCGCTTCGATGCGGGCATCGCTGTACATGAATTCCTGTTCCAGTACCCGGGTGAACGGCACCGGGCAGTTCCGTGATCCGACCCGGACCACCGGTGTTCGCCTATCGGCGCGGATCTCCTCCGCGATCATCGCCGAGATCTCCGCACCGACCCCGAATCGGCTGACCGCCTCGTGAACCACCACTGCGCGACCCGTCTTGGTCACCGAGGCGAGCACGGTTTCCTTGTCCAGTGGAGAGATCGTCCGCAGGTCGACGACCTCGACGCCGATTCCCTCCGAAGCCAGGTTCTCCGCTATCGCGAGAATCTGTGCCACGGGCCTGCCGTAGCTGATGACCGTGACATCGCTGCCGGAACGCGCGATATTGGCCTTGCCCAACGGAATTCGCAAACCCGGTTCGGGCGCGGGACCCTTGTCCCAGTAGGTCGGCATCGTCTCCAGGAAGATGCAGGGGTCGTCGTCGAAGATGCACGACAACAACAGCCCCTTGACCTCGGCCGGCGTCGACCCGGTCACTACCTTCAGGCCGGGAACGTGTGCCAGCCACGCCTCGGGCATGTCGGAATGCTGTCCGCCCGAACCGGTTCCGGCGCCGCTCATGGTGCGGATGGTCAATGGCACGCCGGTCTGTCCGCCCGACATGAAGCGAATCTTCGCGGCATGGTTGACGATCTGGTCCATCGCCACCGACAGGAAGTTCGCCAGCATGATCTCCGCGACCGGGCGCATTCCCGCGATGGCCGCGCCGACAGCGGCGCCGGCGATGGCCTGCTCACTGATCGGTGTGCTGCGAACCCGGTGCGCCCCATGTTTCGTCGACAGCCCGGTGGTGACCTTGGCGACCCCGCCGCCTTCACGGTCGGCGATGTCCTCGCCCAGCAGGAACACCGAATCGTCGGTGGCGAGGGCTTCGTCCATCGCCATATTCGACGCCTGCGCAAAGGTGATCGACTCGCTCATACTGTGCTCCTTGGGCATGAGCGGGGCGCCTGCGTGGTTACGCTCCGCTGCCGCCTCCGGCGCTGACCCGCTCATACCATGACCTCCTGGGCGTACACATCGCGGCTGAGTTCCTCCACACCGGGATACTCACCGGCCCTGGCGAATTCGATCGCATCTTCGACCTCGCGCCGGGCTTCCTCGTCGATCGCCGCGAGCTGCGCCTCATCCGCGGCGCCCGAGCCGATCAACCGGGCACGCAGAGCCGGGACCGGATCCGCGGCCAGACGCTCCTTGTAGATCCCCTCATCGATGTAGCTGTTGCCATCGCCGAAGAAGTGACCCATAAACCGGAAGGTCTTCGCCTCGAGCAGGGTCGGGCCGTCGCCGGCTCGCGCGGCGTCCACGGCTCGCGTTGCCGCCGCGAACATTTCGGCGGGATCGTCACCGTTGACGGTCACCCCGGGCATGCCGTAGCCGATCGCCCGATCCGCGATGTTCGCGCAGCTGGTGCCGTTCGCGTAGGTGGTGTGCTCGGCGTAACCGTTGTTCTGGCACAGGAAGATCACCGGCAGTTTCCACACCGAGGCCAGGTTGAGTGCCTCGTGGAACGCGCCGATATTGCTGGCACCGTCTCCGAAATTCGCCACCACGACCCGGTCATCGCCGCGCAGCTGCGCGGCCAGCGCCAGACCGTTCGCGATGGGCAGTCCGCTGCCGACGACCCCGGTGGTCAGCATGACCCCGGACTCCGGATGGGTGACATGCATCGGGCCACCCTTGCCCTTGCACGAACCGGTCTCCTTGCCGAAATATTCGGCCAGCAGCAACCTCAGCGGCACACCCTTGGCGATCTGATCGTGCAGGCCGCGGTAGGTCGTCACGATGTAATCGTCCTGGCGCAGGGCGGCGGCCGTCGCGGCGGCGAGGACCTCCTGACCACGCGGGGAGTAATAGGACAGGGCGATCTCACCCGCCATGAGCAGCGAACGGATGCGCTCGTCGGCGTGATGGATACGCTCGGCGGTCCGGTAGATGGCGACCAACTGTTCCGCGGATAGCTCCGCTGCGGTCGTCTGTGTGGATGTGGCTGGTGTCGTCATCGATTGTCTTCTCCGGTGTCCGTGCCGAGGTAGCGGTGCAGAGTGCGATGAAAGTTCGAAATAGGCTTCTCCTGAATGGGATTGGTGCGCAGACCGGCGAAGCCCCGGGACTTCATGCCCTGCTGCACGTGATGCAGATTCTGGAAGTCCTGCGGCAGGATTGCGCCCCAGTCGTCGTGGTCATGCCAGTCGTTGAAGAACTGCCGTTCCAGCGGTGGCTCCTCGCCCTCCGCATAGCGCGCCAGGGACCACACGTCGAAAACGCACGAATCGGGATCGTCGCCGTTCGGCCGGGAGCGATACCACAGTGCGCCATCCATGTACGGCAGCACGATCAGGTTCGGGAACATGTGCCAGTCGATTCCGGCGCGCACGATACTTTCGATGCTAAGCCCGTCCGGCCAGCCCGAGCCGTCCGCGAGCGCGGCCTCGCGCTGGAACATCATCAGCTTCATCATGACCGTCGTCGGTTCCTCGTCCTCGGGAACCTCGTCGAGCAGACGTTTGGCCGCCTCGAAGTCACGTGCGGTGTAGATGGCCCGCAGATCCTTCTCCATCATTTCCAGGAAGCCGAACAGCCCCTGCCGCAAGTCCTTCGGCACCTCACCGCCCAGCCGCTTGGACGGGAAGCCCAGCGGTCGGTTGTCCGGCGGATAGGTGAACATCGAATGCTTGCCGAATGCCTCGCTCACGGTCCAGTCGTCGGAGAACCGCAGGATCTGCGGGTGCGTGGCCTGCACGTGGTAGCCCTCGTTGAACGCTTCGAGGGCGACCTTCCAGTTGCACGGCAAGATGACCGACTTATACCAGCGATACCGCATCTTCTCGAACTCGTAGCCGTCGAAGATCTCCGGCACCGGGGCCAGATAATCACGCAACGGCTCGGGATCGGTTGCCATGGTGACGAATACGAACCCACCCCACGTGTCGACCGACACCTTCTTCAGGCGGATCTCCGGGTCCTGCAGCGCGCCGCTGTAGTCGTCGCGGTCGACAACCTCTTTAGGATTACCGTCCAGGTCCCAGCGCCACCCGTGGTAGCGGCAGTAGAAGTTCTTGGCATTGCCGCACCCTTCGGTGAGTCGGCGCCCACGGTGCTGGCACACGTTGTAGTACGCCGCCAGCTCCGTCTCACTGATCCGGCTGACGATGATCGATTCGTCGGCGATGTCATAGGTCACGAAGTCGCCGGGCTTCGGAATCTCCTCCAACCGGCAGGCGACCTGCCACACCTCGGGCCAGAGTCGCTGCTTCTCCAGCTGGACGAATTCCGGTGCGTAGTAGGGCTCCTTCGGTACGAAGTCCGCACGCACCGGTCCGTCGGGGATCGGTGTCGAGTCGGAGAAGTCAGTCCGCGGGGGATGCTCGGTAACATCGGTCACCTTTGACCTCCTGATGTGTCATAGGCCACTTTGTTAGATAGTGATTACTGTATATCGACCTCCGGTAAGGTCTGTCAACGGCCGAATCAAGATCTTCGGCCGGAAAGCGCACTTTCAGTCGAACTGCACGCCGCCGTCACCGGTCGGCCGCCCTCGGACGCCCGGCCGTGACGCGGTGCCCGCCTTCCCGAGAGAGCCTGCCTCAGCCCGGGCCAAACCTTCTCCTCGACAACGGTTTTCGCCTTCGGGACCTAATCGGCCACCGCGGCGCCGCCGGGCGTGGTGATCGAGGCCACGGTCTCGTCGGCACGGTCACCATCGATGTCGTCGACGACGACCGACGCCCCCGTACGCCGCACAGGAGCCGGCACAGGCCGCGCCGAGCCCTCGCCCAGCACCCGGGTCACCGTTCGTCCCCGCCGAGGTGCAGCCGCATAGCCGTGGCGATTTCCGCCAGCGCCCTCGTACTGGACGGGTGCTCGGGCAGCACCGAGAGGAAACCGTGGACACAGCCGCTGTAACGGGAGACGTGGACCTCCACACCGGCATCCTCGAGCCGACGCGCGTAAGCCTCGCCCTCGTCTCGCAGGGGATCGAACTCCGCCGTGATGACCCGCGCCGGCGGCAGTCCGGTCAGGAGTCCTGCTCGCATCGGGTTCAGATAGGGGTTGTCGCGGCAGGATACTTCCGGCGCGTACTGGTCCCAGAACCACATCATCTGACGCCGGGAGATCACGTTACCGGTCGCGTTGTCAAGATATGAGGGCCGATCGAAATCGTCGTCGCAGACGGGATACAGGAGTGCCTGGAACGCCAGCGCCGGCCCGTGGCGTCCCCTCGCCAGGAGTGGGAGGATGGCGGAAGGGTGGCCGCCCGATCTCGTCCCGCCGACCCCGACACAGTCGGGGTCGAAGCCCAGGCTCCCGGCGTTGTCCGCGACCCAGGCTGTTACCGCGTAGCCGTCCTCCGCCGCAGCCGGAAAAGCATGCTCCGGCGCGAGACGGTAGTCGACGGATACTACGGCACATCCTGACTCGCGTGCGAGTATGTGGCACTTGTACTCGTCGGAGTCGAGGGTGCCGGTCACCCACCCACCGCCGTGGAAACTCACCAGCACACCGAGTGGACCCGGCCCGTCCGGCCGGTAGATCCGGACCGCGATGGCGCCGGACCGGCCGGGCACCTCGGCCCTCTCAACGGTCACCGGGCGGCGTATGGGCGGGATCGTGACCGGGGTCGCACGCAGAGCGCGGGCGATCTCGCTCGCCGGATCCCGGGCATAGTCCGGCTCGGGCACCGAGTTGATTTTATCCAGGATGGCCTGGAATTCGGCATCTACCGGCATGATCGTATCCCTTGCGTACTCGATGCCAGGTGTTGTGCGGCCGAGTCGGGCAGACGCCTCAGGCGGAAACCCCGGTAGCCGTCGGCAGCGATCGCTTCGGCCCTGTCGACGAAGCGGTTCATGCCGCCCACATACGGGATGAACACGCGTGAGTTGTCCTCGTTCACATGCACCATGTAGTTGTCGACCTGGCGCCGCAGAAGCGGTTCGGCGACCTCGGCGACATGTGCCGTCCACTCGTCCTGGGCCGCCACGGTAGGTTCGATCGTCGCGAAACCGTGCCGGTCCAGGTAGGCGATGCAGTCTGCGATCCAGTCCATGGTCCACTCGTTCTCCAAGACCATGTTGGCCAGCACCGACGGGCTGCCGGGCCCGGTCGGGAAGAACAGGTTCGGAAAGCCTGCTGTGGTCATCCCGAGCAACGTACGGGGGCCGTGCTGCCACGAGTCGCCCGGCCGTTCGCCGTGCTCGTTGACAATTCCGGCGTTGCGCAGCGGCGCGGTGAACGCGTTGAACCCGAGAGCGAAGATGATCAGATCAAGTTCGTGATGCGTGCCGTCCGCGGTCTCGATGCCCGTCTCGGTGATGCGCCGGATGGGATGCGTACGGATGTCGACGAGCGTCACGTTGTCCCGGTTGAAGGTGGCGTAATAGCCGGTGTCGACGACGAGTCGGCGAGTGCCGATCGGATGGTCGTGGGGGCACAGCTTCTCGGCGACGGCGGGATCGGTGACAATCGAGCGGATCTTGTTGCGAACGAAGTCCGCGACCACGTCGTTGCTTTCCTTGTTGACCGCCTGATCGGCGAAAACCGCCTGGAAGTGCTGACCGCCCCTGGCCCATACAGCTTCCAAGCGCTCGAGCTGTTCCTCGGTGGTGAAGTCGGCGGCACGCCGGCCGGGAAACTCCATGTGACTGGCCGAACGCGTGGTGAATAGTCGTCGCCGCTCACCGGACACATCGTTGCGGGTCTGCTCCCACACCGTGCCTGCCATGGGGCCGTTCTGCGCCGGAACGGAGAAGTTCGGTGAACGCTGGAAGACGTACAGATGGTCCGCGACCGGTGCCACCGCCGAAATGGTCTGGACACCGCTGGAGCCGGTGCCGATCACACCCACGCGCCGACCGGCCAGGGTCACGTCGCGATCCGGCCAATGCGACGTCTGCGCCCACTCACCCCGAAAGCGATCCAGGCCCTCGAAGTCCGGCGTTCGTGCGATGGACAACTGGCCGGTAGCCATGACCAGGAATCGGCAGGTGAGTTCGAGGCCCGTACTGGTCGAGACATGGTAGCGCACCTCCGACGGGCACCATTGCGCGCGCGTCACCCAGGTATCGAAGACGAAGTTCCGGCGAATGCCGAACCGATCGGCCACGTGGTTGAGGTAGGCGAGCAGTTCCGGCTGGGTGGCGTATTTCTCGCTCCACTTCCACTCGCGGTACAGCTCTTCGGAGAAGTAGTAGCAGTAGTCGAAGCTCTCGACGTCCACGCGGGCTCCAGGATAGGCGTTGTGGTACCACACGCCGCCCACCCCGCCGCCGCCCTCGATGCCCAGCACAGAAAGGTTCTGCTGGGCGAATCGATGAACGCCGTACAATCCGCCGAACCCGGCTCCCACAACGATGACATCGTGGTCCTGGCGCATCCCGGATGGCTGATGATCGGATTGGGTCACGTCGTTGTCTCCTCGCTGACCGACCACAATCGTCGCTGCTCACCTGCAGAGGCGTCCAATACCCACTTTCTCGCACTTCGATATCGGGTTGAGATCGGTTGTGCGGGAGGGAACTACGGGCGGCCAGGTGATTCGGCCGTCGGGGCCCGGCCCGACGATGCGGTCACTCCAGATCCGAGGAGGTCTTGTACCGTCTGCGCGAAGCCCAGCACGACCGGCCTGTCGTCAGAACGTCTCCAGCACAGATACAGGGGCCAAACCAGGGACAGATCGGCGACCTCTTTGTAGAGCAGGTCGGATCCGGCGCTCTGCTGCTGCGTGGGGTGCACGAATGCGATGCCGAGCCCCACCGCGACCAGGCTCATCTGCGCCTCGGCATCGTCGGCACCTTGAACGACACGGGGCGTGAAACCGTGCGCACCGCATTCGGCGCTGAGCCGGTCGGTAATCCAGCAATGACGCTCCTCGGTGATCCAGACGAAGGGCTGATCGCGCAGGTCGGAAATCCGCAGGACCGGCTGGACTGCCAGTGGGTGGTCACGCCGCATGGCCACGACCATGCGGTACGACACGATCTCGACGAAGTTCAGCTCGGGATGGCTACCCGGCTCTGTGTAGAGGAAGCCCACGTCCAGGTGGTCGGCGTAGAGAAGCGAGAGTTGTTCAGGCGAGGTCAGCGTGTTGAAGCTCAGATGCACGCCGGGCCGGTCGAGCCGGAAGCGATGTAACGCGGTCGGCACGACCCCGTTCTTGACGGCGATGGCGTTGAATCCCAGACGCAACAGCCCCACCCGGCCCTGCTGCGTCTCCCGTGCGAGTGCGTAAGCGGCCTCGACCTCATCGAGAATACGGCGAGCACGGTCGGCCAGCGCGTGCCCGGCCGGAGTGAGCCGCACTCCCCGCGGCAGCCGCTCGAACAGATCGACGCCGAGTTCTCTTTCAAGCTCCTTGACATGTCGGGACAACGCGGATTGGGCGACATGCAGATGTTCCGCCGCGTGATTGAAGTGCTCGACTTCGGCGACGGCGACGAAGTAGCGCAACTGGCGTAATTCCACGGGGCACAACCGATCTCAACTCGATATCGAACAACGAGCAACTGGGTATTGGACGCCGCTGTAAGCCTGGAGCGACCATTGAAGCCGATCAGCAGGGAGACAACGAGTGACCCAATCAGATCATCAATCAAGACGCGGGGCCGGCGAATCCCATACTTCGCCGGTGAGACCACACCTGGTCACCGCCTTGCGCTGATACGGCACCGTAATCCGACGCAGAAGCAACAAGGCGCACAAGTCTTTTCATCATGCGCGCGCGGGCGCCGTCCGATCCTGTGAACTCACGAGCCCAGCAGAGGAGCAATACCGTGAACACTGGGAGCCGTCCACTCGAGTTCGGCCTGTTCATTCCTCCCATTCACTATGCGAAGCAAAATCCGACGAGGGCAGTTCATCGCGATCTGGAGACGATTCAGTACGCTGAGACCCTGGGTTTCACGGAGGCGTGGATCGGCGAGCATCACTCGGGCGGCAGCGAGATCATCGGTCCTTCCGAGGTCTTCATCGCCGCGGCGGCCGAGCGGACACACCGCATCCGGCTGGGAACCGGCGTCGTTTCCCTGCCATATCACCATCCTTTCCACGTCGCCGAACGTGCCGTCTTGCTCGATCACCTCTCGATGGGACGCACCATGCTCGGGGTCGGGCCTGGTTCGCTTCCGAGCGACGCGGCGATGATCGGTGTCCCGTGGCCGGATACCCGCAAGCGCATGCTCCAGGCATGGGAAGCGATTCACCACCTGCTCACCTCGGACGAGCCGTTGACCATGGATGCCGGCTGGTTTCAGTTGAAAGACGCGGTTCTGCAGGTGAAGCCCTACTCGTCCCCGGCGATGGAGTTCGCGTTCACCGCGATGGAATCACCGTTCGGCCCCAGCATGGCCGGCCGGTACGGCGCAAGCATGCTGTCGCTGAGCGCGATGAGTGCCAGCGGGTACGCCGCACTCGGCAGACACTGGAGCGTGGTGGAAGACGAGGCAGTCAAATATCAGCAGGCGGTCGACCGCGCCAACTGGCGCATCGTCACCATGATTCACGTTGCCGAAACTCGGGTACAGGCGCAACGCGAAGTTGAGCGCGGCTTGCCGACCTTCGCTGAGTACCAAGGGAAAGTCAGCGAACGGCTCGTTGGTTGGATGGGCGAGGGCTCCGAGGCCCCGCCCGACTATGAGCCCTCGGTGAGCGAACTCATCGATGCTTTCGGCGGCACGAAAATCGCCTGCATCGGAACGCCCGACGATGCGATCGAGATGGTCGAGAACCTGGTCGAGCAAACCGGCGGGTTCGGCAAGGTACTACTGTTCACCGGCACGGACTGGACCTCGCAGGAAGCTCTCAACCGCAGTCTCGAACTGTTCGCCCGGGAAGTGATGCCCGCGTTCCAAGGCTCCTACCGTTCCACCGTCCACGCCATGGAGAGGGCGCGGCGCACCAGGGACGAGCGAGTGGCTGAGCAGAGCGCGGCGATCAAGGCAGCACAGGACAACTATTCCGCGACTGGCTCCGCTGTTGGTCGGTCGGGTAGTTGATCTTGCAGAGTTCCGTTCACGTCCACCGAGTACAAGACCCCCTTTCTGCAACCGGCGTTTGCGGATGCCGTGCCGAACCGTCGTCGAGTGTTCGATCCGGACGGTGAGGATGTCGAGCATTACTTGGGGTAGTCGCACGGGTTTGGCGATGAACTTGCCCTGCTTCAGGTCTTGCGCGTCGGTCGTGGTGTAAGTCCCCGGTCACCGCGACCAGCGCCACCCATTCGGCCATGTCGTACGCGTCGCAGACCT
The DNA here is from genome assembly GCA_966435935.1 of uncultured Nocardia sp. GTDB lineage: Bacteria > Actinomycetota > Actinomycetes > Mycobacteriales > Mycobacteriaceae > Nocardia. The sequence continues at coordinate 41,555 of CBJNFW010000016.1, read as the reverse complement.
GGGCGACCGTGGGCATCTGGTGTTTCCACGCGCCCTTTCCCGGGTGTTTGTCCAGGGGCGGGCAGGGGACATCGGAGGTGTAGGCGTCGATGAGAATCTGCCGCACTGTCTCGGTGTCCGCGATGGCCGACCCCCGGCGGCGCGTGAAGTTGCCGGTGCCGGGTTTGGGCAGCAACGCCTCGCGGACCGGGTTGTCCCGGGCAGGGCCCTGCTGGTCGACCTCGCGCATCACCATATAACCGAACTCGCCGTCCACAATCGCATTCGGTGCGTCGTCCGCGCGGCCAAAGGTGACGATATCGTCATGCACAGTCGGCATCCCGTCGGCCTCACCCGGCCGATGAGCGGCCACGAGATCTCTTCCCTGGCAGCGCAGCTCGTCACCTCCCGGGATCAGATAATGGAGCGGACCCACGGCAGGGTGCCGATTCGATAGTAATTACTATATAACTACCTTCGGTAAGGTCTGGCAACATCCGAACCAAGATCTTCAGACGGGAAGCGGGGACGATGTGACGGAAGCAGACAGAATGAGCGCCGAAGCCCGGCGGCCCACGCGTACCCGTCGAACCGGTGACGAGATCCGCACCCGGTTGCTCGACGCCGGGCGCCAGGTATTCGCGGAGCAGGGCTATGCCGGCGCGTCGACCAAGGAGATCGCACAGCGGGCCGAGGTGACTGAGGTGCTGCTGTTCCGCCATTTCGGAAACAAGGCGGGCCTCTTCGACTACGCGGTCTTGGATCCGTTCGAGAAGTTCGTCGACCGGTGGACATGGCACTGGTCCAACCACGGCCTCAGCGGCGAATCGTCGGATGAGCTGGCACACGATTACGTGACGCTGTTGTACGACTTCTTCGACGACAACCGCCAGCTCGTCACAGCGCTGCTCGCGGCACGGACACATCACCCGGACGCCGCCGGGCGGATCGAGTCGCTCTTCGCTCGTCTCGAACGAACTGTGCGCGAAGGTATTTCGGAGCACGGTCTGCCCACCCGGGATCCCGCGATCACCGTTCGACTGACCTTCGGCATGGTGCTCTCGGCGGTCATTCACGCGGACCTGTTGTTCGCCGGCGGATCCGCGCCATCGCGCGCGAACGCCATCACCGAGCTGACTCACTATCTGCTGCACGGCATCTCACGCTCCGACACCTGAAGGCCCGTCAGACAGTTGCACTGCTACGGAAGCTGGGTTCGGGGCTCACGGTGACGGCGCTCGTCCGCGGCCACCGAGAAGACCAGATGAGCCTCACGCACGACAACGTCCTCCCCCCGTGCGCCTACCGCCACTGGTGACAGGCGCAGCTCGGCGATTTCGGGCAACTCCTCGACCATCCACGCGGCGCGCAGAATCACATCGGCCAATCCATCGATCTCGTACCCCTCCAACAGCGGGAACGCCCGCACCGACCGAATCATTCGCGCGGCATCGAGGTCACTGACCGGCGTGATGTGGAAGGCGATATCTCCGAACAGGGAGAGCGGTTCGCCGAGCACGCCGAAAGCGATCAGCGGGCCGAAGACCGCGTCGGTGATGACCGAGACGAAGACTTCCGGCCCCGAGCCTCCGAAATCCGGCCGCAACTCGAGGCCCACGGCCCGCAACAACTCGGCGGTCTCCGCACCGCCGACGGGGCCGATCTCGATCCGATCCGCGACCGCGTGCATGCGATCCACGACGATGCCCTTCGGTTGCTGCTGTAAACCGGCGGGCTGGCGCCGCCATACCCCGTAGGCGGTCGCCCGGCCCAGCGCTGTCGCCGCCGTCTCGGGGAAGGTGTAGCTGGGTACCGCCCGCCCGGCCGCCTCGGGTGCCGACAGCACGCCCTCCATTCCGTTGAAACTCGCGACAAGGGTTTTATGCGGCGCGGTCGAGCCTGCGCGCACCAGAGCCGTGGCGATGGCGTCCGGGCTCTGCGCCAGCGGCGGGGTGAACAGCGCTATCACTGAGTCGACCCCATCGTCCTCCAGCAGCGCCCGCAGCGCGTCCTCGTACCGCTGCGCATCCGCACGGGGCGACAGATCGACCGGATTGCCCGGTTCGCTGCTCGGCACGAGTTCACGCAACTTCGCCGTTGTCGCCGCACTCACCTCAGCCAACCGCAGGCCGGCCGCCCGGCTGGCCGCCGCGGTCAACGCACCCGGCTGGCTGGCATTGGTGACAACCGCGACGCGCTCGCCCCGGGGTACCGGCTGATTCGCGAAAAGCCTTGCCACATCGAACATTTCCGCCAGCGTCCGGGTCGCGACAATACCCGTCTGGGAGAACAGGGCGTCGGTCACGGCGCCGCGATCGATGACGGCCGGATCGACGGAGTCATCCAGGGCCGGCTGCACCGCGCTGGTGACGGTGACGATGGGTTTGCGGGCGCTGACCCGCCGGGCCAGTCGCGCGAATTTCCGTGCGTTGCCGAATCTTTCGAGATCCAGCAGGATCACCGCGGTGGAGGTGTCCTCCTCCCACCACTGCAGCAGGTCGTTGGGCGAGACGTCGACCGAACGCCCCAGCGAGGCGAAGCTGGAGAAACCGAGCCCGATCCGGCTCGCGTGCTCGAGCACCGCCAGGCCGAGGGTGCCGGACTGACTGGCCATGGCCACAACTCCCGGCGGCGGCAACGCCTCGGAGAACGTCGTGGCCAGACGCCGCGAACCCTGCTGCGCGAGAATCCCCATGCTCGCCGGGCCGATCACGCGCATCCCCTGGCCGCGCGCGTATCGCACCATATCCAATTCCACCGCCCGGCCCTGCTGGCCCAGTTCGCCGAAGCCGACAGACATCACGACCACTGCCGCCACCCCCGCGGCCGCACAGTCCCGCATGACCTCCGGAACGAGGTCGGCGGCGACCGCGATCACGACGAGCTCGATCGATTCCCCGATCGCACGCACCGTGGGATGGGTCGGCAGGCCCATCACGGCCGTGGCGTTCGGGTTGACCGCATAGACGCGCCCGGGAAAACCATGTGTCACAAGATTTCTCACCACTGCCCGGCCGAGGTTCTGCGGGCTCGTGCCCGCGCCGACGACAGCAACGGTACGAGCGTCGAAGATCCGCCGCATGGACGAGCGAGTCGACACGTGTTCGCGGCGATCCGAGCCCGCGACCACCTGCGCTCTGGGATGAATACCGATGACGGCATGCACGACCGACCCGGGCGGGCCGAATTCGACCTGATAACCCGAACTCTCCAGGGTCCGGATCATGGCCATGTTCTCGGCGAGGATATCCGCTTCCAGCACCGTGATCCCGCAGTCCCGGGCGGCCGCGGCGATATGCTCGAGCAGCAGCCCGCCCAGTCCGAGAGACTGGAATTCGTCGGCGATCGTGAAGGTCACCTCGGCGTGGTCCTCGTGACCGGCGATGCGCACGAAATCCCCGACGCCCACCGCCCGGCTCTCGTGGACGGCCACGAGCGCGACCTGTTGTCCGGCCTCGAGATTCATGAATCGGGCCAGGCCGGACCGGTCCAGTGTGACCACGGGGCCGAGCATCCGCATCGATACGGTGCGGCGTGAGAGCCGATGACTGAAATCGACTATCAGGTCCAGGTCGGCCGAGGACAGGCGGCGCACGAGCACCGATCGGCCGTCCTTGAGCAGACCCGGGGTGCCGTCGTCCGCATCGTGCTCACCGTGTGCCACGCCGTCGCCTCTCGCTCGCGGAACATCGAACGATTCCGGCGCTCGCCCCGACCGCAACGAGGCGGGGCGAGCGCCTGTGATCAGAGTTCGACCAGGATCGTATCGCCGTCCGTGCGCACCTGTCCGGAAAGCCCCGACGGAACATCGGTGAGGCACGCGGTCCGGGCGTCGGTGGAGGAGACGACCAGCTGCCCGGCCTCGTCCCGGATCTTCCATTCGGCGCCGTTGACCCGCAGCACGCTCGGGGCGTCCGGTCGAGCCAGTCCCAGGGCCGGGCCGAGGAAGGCCATCAGCGTCGAGTTCACGTTCGCGGCAGCAAGTTCCGCATGCGCCTCGGGCCGCGCCCAGATCAGGCGCACCTTCTCGAACAGCGCGGCGAGGTCGGGATGCTGCGCCTTCACCGCGTCCAGGGTCTCGCCGCACAAGCCGATCACCACGGTGATCGGCATCCGGCCCAACACCGACAGGAACCGGGCGGAATCCCAGTTGTAGGTTTCGGCAGGGGTGTAGGTCGCGCCGATCTGTCGCAACGCTCGCACCACCGGACTGAGCCACTGGCCCTCGTGGTTCGGCGTGGTGATCAGGACATGGTCACCAGCTACGACACCCGCGGCGACCAGTTGGGCATGGGCCCACCGGACGTCGCGTTCCACATCTCCCCACCCGATCTCGAAGTCGATGTACTGCTCCCCCGAGCGGTATACGCCGATGCCGTAGATCGGCGGCCGGGAGAGTTTCCGGGCCGCATCCATCATCGTCTGTCGTGTCATTCCTTGACCGTCCTCGGGAACTTGGCAACGCTCGAGCTGTACTGCAGGATGTCCTCCACCGTGAGCATGGTGATGTCGACGCCGACGCCCAGCGCGGATTCCATGATCGACGCGAGCCGTTGTTGGAGCTCCTCGACATCCGTGGTGCGGTCCGGTGCGTAGCCGACACGCAAGCGCAGCCGGGGCATCGGCTCGTTGGACCTGATGATCTGGAACATCCCGTCGGTCAGTTCGGGCTGCGACTCCACCAGTTTCCACACATCACCCACCACGATCGCCTTGCCGTCGACGACGGTCTCGTCACCCCGGCGGCCGGCGAACCACATCCGCGCGTGGGTGCGACCGCTGGGTGAGGGCTCGTGAGTGACCCGGACCAGATCGCCGGAACGGAATCGGATGTAGGGCGCGACGCGGTTGTCCAGGTCGGTCGCAACCAGCTCGCCGATCTGCATGTCCGCGACCGGCCGATCGGTGACCGTGTCCACCACCTCGGGGAGCATGGTGTCCTCCCACAGCGTGAAGCCGTCGAGTTCCGGCCCCTCCCAAGCGGTTCCGGTGTCACCAGCACTGGTGTAGGTGACGATCTTCACGCCCCAGTCCTCGGTGACCTTGCGTTTGAGCGCAGCACCCATCGGCTGGCCCGCGAAGGCGAAGAACTTCACCGACGCGAACGCTTCGCGCAGGTCGTACTTGGCCTCGAGCTTCTCGAACTCCATGATGGCGGGCAGATGCACCTGCATGTACGCCACCTTGTGCTTGCGAATTGCCCGTATCAGGCCCTCGCCCTGCCCGAGCCAGCTGTCCGCGAACACCGGCGTGAGACCCATCGCGCAATAGAACTCGTCCCAGTAGTTGCGGAACGTCCCGACCGGGACGATGACCCGGTCACCCGGGCGCAATCCATGCACGTAGAGATCCCGGGCCGAGATGGCCGGCAGTGGCGGCGCGTCCGTCCAGATCTCCGGCAGCGGTTCGGGCTCGGAGGTCGTGCCCGACGTGGTGGTCACCGAGGTGACCTGCTTCGGATCCACGCACAGCAGGCCGCCGTACGGATCACCGGTGCGCGCCCTGTAGGCCTTGATCTCGGCCTTGGTCAAGGTCGGAATCTTGGTGGTGAAGTCTTCCAGCGACTTGATGTCGTCCGGAGACACGCCTGCCGCGCTCCAGTGCTCGCGATACAGCGGCGAGTGATCCCACGCGAACCGGACCAACTCCAGCACGGCGGCTTCCTGATCCGCCCGGATGGTCTCTCGCGAAGCGGTCTCCACGTCGGGCTCGAGGAACTCGTAGACCTCGCCCTTGGATGCGCTACGCGGGTCGGCCAGCCCAATACTAGTCAATGTCTCCTCCATCACCCGGACCTCATCACGCCCCGATCGTCCCAGCAGCCCATACGCGCAACGCGGACTCGAGCGTGATCCAGTACACAGGATAACAGCATAAATATTTAGCTGTATAGCGGCCCGTTGGTTTGGTACCCAACCGTCGATCCAGCATTGAAGATCCGGACGTTGGCAGGTATACGTCCTGATGGGGGCCGAAGAGACCACTACAGACCAGCATGACACGACCGACTACGGTGAGATCTAACTATTTAGCTAATTAAGCCAAGCTTGAGGCATGGCCCCATACCCCCACTCGACCGCGCGCTCACGGCAGCGACCATATACTTTACACTGTATCGAAAATGGGGCATGCTATAGACGAAGCCCAACGAGAGTCCCGGGAGGCGCAATGGAACCAGCAACAGGGAATAAGACACTGACCCGCGAGCAACGTGACACTTACCTGAGCAGCCTCGACGAACAGACCCTGTCTGCCCTGATGCGTTCCACTTGGACCTGGGATGACCGCGCCCTGCGGCGGCGACTCAGCGACCTGCTGACCGGCCTCACCGCGGTCCGCGAACTGCGCGTCGGCGAGGTCGACTGTCCCGCACCGGCTCTCGAAGCGGCCGAAGCCCGGGTTCTGGCGGAGGCAGGCGAATTCGTCGCCGAGGTGCTGGGGCCGCGGCTACTGGCGAACTCGGGGAACCAGTTCCGTGAACATCTCCTGCCGCTGGTCCTTGCGACCAGTGAACTCACCGCTGAAGCCGGCCGCGCGCTGGATGCGCTCGCCGTCGACGTCACCGGCCAGGTGATCGAGCGAAACGAGAAACTGTCCGCGATCCTTCCCGAAGATCGTTGGGAGGCAAAAGCTTTCGGCCCCAATGCGGCTGGTCTGGCACACGTCGCCTACTCGGCCGGATATACGCTCGCGGCAACCGACTATTTCGGTGCCGCCGGGCTCGGCGCACAAGCGTTCGCGATCGCGGGCTCGCCGACCGATGATTCCATCGACGTGCGGCGCTCGACGCTCGCCGCCGCCGAGAAGACCGGTTCCTGGGATCCCGCTCTGGTCCGGACGCGCGCGAACGCCACGGACGACGGCTGGCGGATCACTGGCGAGAAGTGGTTCGTGCCCGGCGCGGCGGAGGCGGAGAGCCTCTTCGTCATCGCTCGCAACATCGGCGGCCCCTCGCTGTATCTGGTCGAGAAGAACGCCCCCGGTGTAGCGGTCGAACTCCTCGATTCACTCGATACCGCACGCCCACTGGCGAAGATCGCCTTCCAGGATGCGCCCGCGATCCTGATCGGACGGGAGGGGGCAGGTGGCCGGATCATGAATCGTACGGTCGACCGGGCGACGACGGTCCTTGCCGGTGAGCAGATGGGCCTGGTCGACCGGGCGTTGAAGTGCCTGTCCGACGTACTGCCCTCCGCCGGCGATACCGAATCGTGGCGCGGCTACACCCGGAAGCTGGCCGAGCTGGAACTGCTCCGAGCGGGCGCGACCGCGTTGTGGTACCGCGCCGTCAAGCTCCAAGGTGAGGACGACCTCGACGCCGCGGCCACCGCGGCGGCGATGGCACACATCGGCTGCTCGAATGCAGCGCGACAGACCGCGTTGCGGCTCACCTCCGTGGCGAACGGCATCGATTCGACGACCGTGCAGGCCATCACGACGCGCGCTCGCAACAGCGATCTGTTGCTCGGCGGCCCGGCGCTCGCGCACGAGCGGCTCCTGGAGCGACTCGGAATCTGAGCGCCGTGACCGACGTCGGCCCGCCACGACGCATCCGGCCGGTCGGACCGGCCGACTACACTGTTGCGGTGGAATCGAGTGACCGTGTAGCGACCGGCGAACGGGCACCCGCGTCATCTCGGCGGGCCCGAGGCCGTCCCCCGACGCTCACCGAAGACCAGATCGTCGATGCCGCATTGCAGATCATCCGTACCGACGGTCTCGACGCATTGTCGATGCGACGGCTTTCCCAGCAACTCGGCCGTTCGCAGATGGCCGCCTACTCCTACGTCACGGACAAGCAGGAGTTGCTCGACCTGGTGGCGCGGCGCACGCTTGCCGATGTGGACATCCCGGCTACCAGCGATGGCACCTGGGATGTCCAGCTCCGCCGGCTCATCGATTCCATCGACGCCCAGCTGCGCAAACATCCCGGCATCGCCGGTCTGCTGCTGCAACGAATGCTGCGCACCGATCGCCGCCTGGTCGACGCCATCATGCAGATCATGGTCGACGCCGGGCTGCGCGAGAAGCAGGTACTGCTGGCCTACTCGACGATCCATACCTATCTTTTCGGCCGCTATCAGGTCGCTCTGGCCGACGTGCAGCGCGACGACACCGATCTTCCGCCCGCTCTGGCCCAAGTGCTCCCTTACCTCGACGAACTGCACCGCGCCGACTACTACAACTTCGGCATCGAGATGCTCATCGATGGGTTGCGAGCCCGGGTGTCAGAGAAGCGGCAAGCGCCGAAGGCCGACGGCGGCTGACTCGTACCGTCTCGGGATCACCCGCCCTGCCGCGGTCCACCGGACAAGGCGACAAAGGTATCGACCACAGTGGCAAGGTCGGTACCGAAGCCGCTCACCGCTCCACCCGACAACTGCTCGACCACCGCGAGCGCGCCGACGAAGGCCGCCGCGAGCGCTTTCGGATCGGCATCCGCGGCGAATTCTCCTCGCGCACAGGCACGTTCGAACACCGTGATGACACGTTCGTTACCAGGCAGAATCACCGTCCGCTGCACGTGGGCGTACAAGTCCGGATGCCGTGCGGCTTGGCCGGCGAAGGTGAACAGGACCTGCAGGCCGGGCCAGGCACCCGGCCGATCGAACGCTTCGACCAGAATCTGCAGCTCCTGCCGGAGGTCACCCAGGTCGGGAACTTCCGGCCACGTGGCGATCGATGCCAGCGCGTCGACGATGAGCTCCTGCACACTCGACCAGCGTCGATAGAACCCGCTGTTGCCGACCTTCGCGCGGCGCAGGGTGGCGGTCAGACTGAAGGCGTCGACACCGGCGGATACGAGCTCGGTCCTGGCTTCTCGCAGCACCCGCTGCTCCACACTGACGTCCAGCGGACGGCCCGTACGCCGAGGGTCGGCATCCGGCGTTCGAGCCTGGGTCCGTGTCGTCATCCGTCGACCCTAAGCCATCTCGTCGAGACAGCGCAGCTCGCGGAATACGGTCCTGCCAAACAACCGATAGTGCATTCGCAGACCGTCTGTGACTCGCGTCTTGGCCGAGGAGTACATGCCGACCAACGAACCGAATTATCGGACACTCGGCAAGAACCTCGCGCGCAGATCCGGGACGGAGCGTTCGCCGACGGCTGCCCGAATCGGCTTGCGCCGCAACAGTTGATCCAGGCCGACCCGTCCAAATCAGTGTGCCGAGCCCGGTCCCGCGCGGCAGCGCAGGCCCTGTCACCGAACCCGCGACGCGCGGCGAAGTTACCAGCGGCGGCGTTCACCGTTCCCCGGCACCGACTCTCCCCATGCCATCCAGACGTCGGGCACCCTGGTGTCCGACACACGGTGAATCCTGCCCTCCTGCTGCGGGTTGGGTATCCGTCCCAGGCCCTCCATACGGCCGTGGGGATCAGGCTCGCACACCCATTCATCCCCGTTGATCGTGTAATCGATGCCGTCGTGCCAGTAGCCGTCCGAGTTGCGGCGGATCACCGCCTCCATGGTGCGAGCGGTCGCGACGGTGCCGTCACTGTGTCCGATGACCCCGACATGGAAATCGCCGTTCCCGAACAGGAAGTGACCGACTTCGCAGGTCCCGTCGTCATAGTGGTTGGCCCAGGAGTACCAGGTCGTGTACTTCGCGTCGTGCAGCGGATCCTTGTCCACGTACAGGCGCCCGCCCTCGGGCATCCACGCCTCCTCCCAGAACAGGAATCCGCGCACGTGCTTGCCGGCCAGGTCGCCCTCGACCAGCCAGGTCTGGGTCAGGTACAGCAATGACGAGTCGGGCCCAGGCAGGAACCACTGCAACGGAGTCGCGGCCAGAGTGCCGGTCACATCGATGACATCGGTTTCCTGGTAACGCAGGGTCGGCACTGACATTTCCAGAATGACCGCGCGTCCGGCATCGTTCGCCGGGGCGGTGAACTGCACCGCGCCGGAGTCCAGTACGGTCCGGGTCAGGTCGTTGCTCTCGGGTGCGTGACGCGGTTCGCGCCGCAACTGCATCTGCTCGCCACCACCCTTGCTGGACAACAGGATGAGCTTGCCGCCCAGCGAGCGGATGTCGCTGCCCGCTTTTTTGCTGTCCCGCACCGCGGGCACACGCCGCATGATCGAGTGCAGACCGCCGTCGTCATCGCGCAGCGTCCCCCACATGTATCCGGCCTCCGGCACGAGTCCGTGAATGGTGGTGCCGGGCGCGAGAACCGCGCTGGGGTCGAACGCGCGACCGGAGAAGATCGCCGCGTGATTGAACGAGCCCGTCGGTGACAGGTCGGTAAGGGTAGAGGTCACGGTCTGGTCCTTCCATGAAGTGTCGGCGCATGTGCGCCGATGGACTGTGCTCAGTGAGCGCCGACAACGAACCGCGATTCGTGTTCCGCGGCCCAGTCGGCGAACGAGCGAAGATCGAAGCCGCGACGCGCGGCACGGTCCAGATCGACTTTGTAGCCTTCGACCGATGCCCAGACCTGGTTCTCGACGACACCCCGATGGGCGCCCGCAGCAACCGCCTGGTCAGGATCGAGGTGTCTTGCCGAGACCGGGGAATTCGTCACGTCGGCGATCACGGCCGCAACCTCGGACATCGTGGACGACTCAGCGGCCAGGTCGATTTCCTGATGGTCGAATTGTTCGGGGTCGCACAACGCCGCCGCGGCCACGCGGCCGATGTCCGCGGCGGCGATGAGGTCCAGCCGAGTGTCCGGACGCATCGCAGTGGTGATCTCGCCGAACGCGAGCCGGGGGAACATCGAATTCGCTTTGGGAGCAACGAAGTTGTCCATCATGAAGGCCGGTTTGAGGATCGTCCACGACGTGAGCGCGCTCGACCGCACCGCCTCGTTCGCGGCGGCCTTACTGGTCCAATAGAGCGGCCACCATCGGCCTTCGCGCCATCCGATGAATTGTTCGTGCTCGTCGGCCCGCGCCACCGACGTGTGGACGAAGGCGCGCACTCCGGCCGCGACCGCCGAGTCGACCAGGATTTGCGCAGCACGCTGCTCACTGTCCGGGGCGTCGGGTCGTGGCGGGGGTTGCATCGAAAACACCCCGTCGGCACCCCGGACGGCGGCAGCGACCGCTTCGGAATCCTCGAAACTTCCCTGTCGCAGTTGAACTCCGCGCTCCGCCAGCCGACGGGCGGCGGCCGAGCCGGGATTCCGTACCAGGGCGCGGACCGGTCGCCCGGCAGCCAGTAGAGCGTCCACGACGGCGCCGCCCTGCGCGCCTGTCGCGCCGGTTACCAGTACCGAGCCATCGGCCTGTACAGCACCTCGGTTAGTTTCGGTCACAATCATTACCGTAATTATGGCCGTGCAGGAAAGCAACCTGTCGCCCGTCCGGCCGCCCACCGCCGCATCCGCGTCCAGCGACCGCTGCACATCGCGCCCCGATCACCTCACCACCGAAGCCGCGACAGCGATCACTGCGAGGCAGACCATCCCAACGGCGTCTACTCCTCCAGCAACAGCGCTCGCTCCGGGCAGGCACCAACCCCTCGCCGGGCGCGGTCGACGTCGGCATCGGCGACCTCGGTCACATCGAGGCTCGAATAACCGTCGTCGTCGATCGGGAAAAGGGTGGGATCCGCGGCGTGACACAATGCGTGCCCGACGCACGCGTCCTTGTCGAGTCGGATTCTCATCGCAGCACCACCGGTAGGTTCGTCACAGCGCGCACCGCAATGTTGTCGTAGGTGAGCGCATCGACGTCGACCTCGTAGTCCGGGATGCGAGTCAGGATCTCCTGCAAGGCAATTCGCAGCTCGAGCCGAGCGAGGTGCGACCCCAGGCAGCGGTGCACGCCACTGGCGAACGTCATGTGCGCCGTGCGTTCGCGATGGAAGTCCACCCGGAGCGGATCCTCGTGATAGGTCGGGTCCACGTTCGCCGCCGCCCAGATTGCGTTGATCTGCTCGCCTTCGGGAACGACGAGGCCGTCCCCGAGATCGACGTCGCGCTCGGTGTAACGCATTCCGGACGGGACAGGCGACTCGAAGCGCATCAGTTCCTCGATGGCCGGCACCAGCAGATCGGGGGATTCGACCAGCGTCCGCCGGTGTTCGGGATGGCGGCCCAGCCATGCGATCAGGCAGGATAGGGAGGCGGTGACCGTATCCAGTCCCGCGAACATCAGCAGGAAGAGGATGTTGATCAGGTCCAACTCGGCCAGCGGCGCACCGTCGACCTCGGCACGGATCAGCTCGGCGATGACATCGTCGTCCTTGTCGGCGCGGGCGCGCTTATCGGCCAGGAAACCGTTGAAGTATTCCAGGAGCTTGCCGCCCGCCATCGCCATGTTGGCGTCGATCTCCTCGGTCGTCTCCCCCTTCGGATGAATGACTCCCTCCTTGAATTCCAGGAAGAAATCGAGATCGGAGAGTGGGGCACCGACGAGACCGAGGAATGTCTGGCAGGGCAACGGAGTACAGAACGTGCGGTACAGTTCCGCACCACCGGCCCCCTGGGCGCTGCCGATCAAGTCCCCCGCCAGGCGGCGGACGCTGTCCTCGAGGTGCTGCACGCGCTTGGGAGCGAACAGCGGGTCGAGCAGTCGACGCCACTTCTTGTGGTCCGGCCCGTCGATTTCCAGGGGAATCAGACGTCCGTCGTGGCCGAAACTTCCACCCCGGCCGCCGTTTCCGAGTACGTCCTGGTGCTTGTTGATGGCGAGGATGTCCTCGTGACGATAGAGGTGAAGCGCACCGTCGATGTATTCCGAACGGACATCTCTGGCCTTCTCGAAGTACACGTGCTGCGGCTCGGCCAGGTTCTTCACTTGCTGAGACAAGCCTGACACGCGGGGATCGAATCTGGTGCTGGCAGGTTGCATGAGGCCCTCCATGGGCGAGGCCGGCGCCGACGACTGCGCAGTCGACGCCGGCCGGATCGGTCAGGTGAGTGGTAAGGGGTTCAGCGGTTGATCTGGTCGCGCACGTCGTCGGGAATCGAGCCCGAGGTGATGTCCTCACTCTTACCCAGATCGGTCGGGAAGATGATCGAGGTGCGCGCGAACTGCCCGCCGTCGGCGGCCGCGATCGTCTGCCCGGACATGTAACCCGACTCATCCGAGGCCAGGAACAACGCGAGATTTGCGTTGTCCCGCAACACCGGTGGGCGATCCAGGCGCAGTGGCATCGCTCGATTGTCCGGGTCCCAGGGCATCATTTCCTCGTAGGATTTGCCCAGCACCTCGGCGTCCGGCGGGAGCGCGAAGTTCACCGACATCCCATGCGTCGGGCACAGCGCGTTGGCCCGTATCCCGAACTTGCCGAACTCGAGCGCCGCAGCGCGCACGAGACCGTTCACCGCGGCCTTCGAGGCCGTGTACATCGGGAAGCCGGGATAGGCCGTGAACGAAGCGGCCGACGAGGTCGCCAGCAACGTTCCGCGAGCGTTGTTGGCGATCATCCACTTCGCCGCGGCTTTCCAGGCCAGGTAGATCCCGGTGGAGTTCACGGCGAATATGTTGTTCCAGTCATCCAGCGACGACTCCGCCAGCGGCTGCATACCGAAGCCCGGCTCGGGGATGCCGGCATTGGCCCATATGACGTCGATTCGGCCGTACGTCGCCACGGTGGTCTCGACCAGGTTGTTCATATCGGCCTCGACGCGAACGTCAGCGTCCACCGCGGTGGCGGACCCGCCCTGCGCCCGGATCTCGTCGGCGACTTTCTGCGCACGCCCCGCGACCACGTCACTGACGACCACCTTCGCACCCTCGGCCGCGAATAGCAGCGCGCCCTCCCGGCCCAGCCCGGAACCCGATCCGGTGATCGCTACTACTTTGTCCTGCATACGCATTCGGTTGACTCCTCGGATCGACGCGGTGTCAGTGCGCGGGGTGGGCGATGGACTTGATGCGCAGGTATTCACGGAACCCGGCGACGCCGTGTTCGACACCGTCACCACTGATCCCGTAGCCGCCGAACGGCGCGTCGGGCGACAGGTAGAACGAGTTGTTGATGTTCACCGTGCCGGCCTTCAGCTTGTGCGCGACCTTCCACGCGCGCTCCTCATCGGAAGACTGCACGTAGGCCGAAAGCCCGTACCGGGAGTTGTTGGCCACCCGCACCGCTTCGTTGTCGTCACCCTCGTAACGAATCACCGACAACACCGGACCGAACACCTCGGTCTGCGCGATCTCGGAGTTCTCGTCCACATCGACCAGCAACGTGGGCTCGTACCAGAAGCCACGCTCGAACCGGTCACCCCGCTTACCACCAGCAAGCAGCCGCGCACCATCGGCGACAGCACGGTCGACCAAACCCTCGACCCGCGCAAGCTGCTCCTCCCGAATGATCGGCCCGACCGTGTTCGCCGGATCGGCCGGATCGCCCCACGCGAGGTTGGCGATCATCGGCTGCAGCCGGGCGAGGACCTCGTCGTAGATGTCCGCGTGCACGACCATGCGGGTGGCCAGGGCACAGCCCTGACCACTGTTCGACATACACATCAGCATGCCGAGGCCGCAGGCCATATCCAGGTTCGCGTCCGGCAGAATGACATTCGCCGACTTGCCACCCAACTCGAGCACGGTGTGCCGAATACCGTTCGCGGCGCGCTCGGCGATACGCTGCCCGACGCCGGGCGATCCGGTGAAATGGTAGAGACCGATGCGCTGGTCGGCGGTCATGGCATCACCGACGATCGCCTTGTCGGCGGAGCTGAGCGCGTGATACGCACCCTTCGGGATGTCCGTGGATTCGCTCACGACCTGCGCCAGCAGCGCCGCGGTCAGCGGAGTGTCCGGCGCACTCTTCAGAATCACCGAGTTACCCGTGGCCAGCGCGTGATGCACCTTCCAGATCGCTGTCATGAACGGCGCATTCCAGGGCGTGATCGCGCCGACGACGCCGTAGGGCTCGTAGCGGATCCGGCGCAGGCTGGGCATGCCCTGGAAATCGAAGGCCGGGAGATCTTCTTCCCACTGGAACGAGGTGATCAGATCGTTGAAGAAGTCCATCCCCTCGACCATCACATCGACATGCGTCGCCATGTTCTGCGCGCACACTCCGGCTTCGGCGGTGAGCAGCGCCTTGAACTCATCCGAACGTGCCTGCAGCCCTTCTTTCAGCTGTACCAGGCACTTACGCCGGAACTCGTGATCATGCCCCCAGTCCGAACTGTCCGCGAAACGCCGCGCGGCAGTGATCGCATCATCGACATCCTCGACACCGGCATCAGCCGCCTGAGCAACCACCGACTCATCCGCCGGATTGATCACGTCGTAACGGCGTCCGGACCGCGCCTCACGGAACTCTCCGTCGATGAAAAGCCGGCCTTCGATCGTGGCCATCTTACGATCTCCTCACATTGTTCCTGATGGATCGAGTAATCGCGTCACGGGAAATTCACCGCTCCACTTGCCACGCAAGCGACGGCGAGCGCTACTGGACGAGGATCGTCAGGCTCCGACTGATGTGACGCGAATCTCACAAATCATCTAACTGTAAGCGGCGCCACTTTGTCAAGGGAGTTCGACTCCCTAACTGACCTCGTGCAACTATTGAGCAATGGGGACAACAAGCTCCGGCCGCCAGCGGCGATCGTCTGCGGAGGTCAAGAAACTCATCGCCGACGCCGCTTCCGCCGAGTTCATCGAGAAGGGCTTCGAACGGACGACGATCCGCTCGGTAGCACGACGCGCCAGGGTTACCGAGTCGATGGTGTTCCGCCACTTCACGTCCAAACCGGAACTGTTCCGCTCCACCGCGGCCGCCCCACTGGTCGAGTTCATGAACAACTTCGCCGGCACCCTCGGCGAGGACCTCCAGTCCCCCAGGGACGTCACGATCCGCTTCGCCCGAGGACTGTTCGACCTGTGCTCCACCAACCGGCACATTCTCGTATCACTTGCCGCCGGCGCCAGCGGCCACGCGTTCACCGCGGACGACTCACCGCTGGCGCCCTGCCTGCACGCCCTGATCGACGGAGTGCATCGCTACATGGCGGCGAACGGCACACAGGCGACGAACGACATCCGGACGTCGGTCCGGCTCACCGTGGCCCTGATTCTCGGCGCCGCCCTCGCGGGTGATGCCCTGTTTCCGCAGGACTCCGACGGTGTCGAAATCCCGGTGGCGCTCGCGCAATACATCCTGTCCGGATCCGGCTACACCGCGGAAGCCGCAGCGGCCGTGGCCGGTCGGCGCATCGGGTGACCCCCTCCTAGCCCAGCCTCCAGTCATGTAGTAGAATTATCTATCTGATTGGTAGGAGCAGAGGTGCAGCGTTGCAGTCATCCGTCACCACTTGCGAATTGAATGACTTCGGAACGGTCGGATATCGGCCGCCGCTACGAGACTCCGAAACGAGGAGGATCCTCACGGCCGCGTGGCGCGTCTTGGAGCGGTCTCGATTCCGGTCGCTGAAGGTCCGGCAGGTTCTCGCGGCGTCCAGCACCTCGGCGAGCCACTTCTATCGCCGGTTCCCGAGCAAGGCCCATCTACTCGTGGCTCTCCTGGAAGACGAAGTGCGACTCGTCGATCGCCAGCTCCGGGAACGGATCGACCCAGAGGCGCCCGTCGCCGACCAACTGCACACCTGGCTGCGTTACAACATCGGGACCCTGTACGACCAGGCTCGCGTGCAACGCACTCGGCTTTTCCTCGATCAGGACATGTTGGATGTGCTCCCCGAGCAGGTCACCATGCTGTACGGCATCTTCGACAAGCAACTGTCCGAGATCATCCAGCGCGGAATGCGCAAGGGTGAGCTCGGGCCGGGTGACTTCGCAGCCGATGCGCTGCTCGTCGGATACCTCGTCCGTGGGCTGTTGACCAGCGGCGTCAAAGAGGGGCTTCCGCACGACAAACACGAGTTGCTCACACATGTGCATGCCTTCGTGCTCCGCGCACTCGGCCACCAGTAATTCCTTTCGACCCATCCCGACGATCTCAGACGAGGAGAAGCCGTGACCCCCACTACGTTGGGTGACATCTCTAGGGAACACCGGCGGAGCTATCCCGGCAGTACAGCTGTCGTGGACGACCAATACCGCCTCACCTGGCCCGAATTCGACGACCGGATCAACCGGACCGCCCACGCTCTGCAAGCCGCCGGGGTCGCCGCGGGCGATCGAGTTCTCTGGCTCGGGCAGACCTCGTTCCGGGTCTTCGAACTTCTCGGAGCGTGCGCCAAGCTGGGGGCGATGGTGTGCCCGGCGAACTGGCGGCAGTCCGGCGAGGAGTTCGCGTTCGTCATCGACGATTTCGACCCGAAGGTTGTGATCTGGCAGGACGAGGAGATCGGCGAGGCCGTACGCGCGGCCCGAAAGCTGACCACGCGTACCCCGGTGTGGTGGCAGCACGACACCACCGGCGAAGACAGCTACGAGAGTGTCATCGCCGCACAGAGTACGGATGACCCTTGGGGCTCGGTCGATGTCGACCTGCCCGTTCTGGTGATCTATACCGCCGCGATCGGCGGCAGGCCCAACGGATCGATGCTGACCCAGCGAAATCTCCTGGCGATGGCCATCGAGGGGTCCTACCTGACCCGCTCCACCAAGGAATCGGTGTTCCTCAATTCCGGTCCGCTGTTCCATATCGGCAATTTCCAGTGGGACGCGCTTCCGGTCTACGTACAGGGCGGCACGAATGTCTTCGTGCGCCGGGTCGAAGCCGAGGCGCTGCTCGATGTGATCACCCGTGAAGGTGTCACGTCGGCATTCCTCATGCCGCCCACCATCATTCAGATGACCCAGCTGCACGACCCGGACAAGCACAGCCTCTCCCAGCTACGCGGTGGCCCGTACACACCACTGTGGAACGGCCTGCTCGCCCCGGATACCGCGCCCTGGGGCGCCACACCGGGCGGCTTCGGCCAGACGGAAGTAAGCGGGCTCGCCGTCGTGAACGGCCATGGTGGCCGAGCCCAGGGCAACGCGGGACGCCCCGCACCCTATGTCCGGGTCCGGATCGTGGACACCGAAGGTAACGAACAGCCGATCGGCACAGCGGGTGAAATCGCGATCGCCGGCGATGTCGTCCACGCCGGATATTGGAACCGGCCGGAGATCAACGCCCAGCGTATGCGCGACGGCTGGTGGCGCACCACCGATCTGGGGCGCCGTGAGGAGGACGGCAGCATCCAGTTCATCGGCACGATGACCCGGATGATCAAGTCGGCGGCGGAGAACATCTATCCGGCCGAGGTGGAGAACTGCCTCGAACAGCACCCCGCGGTCCAGGAGGCCGCCCTGATCGGTGTACCGGATCCGCAGTTCACTCAGTCGGTGAAGGCCGTGATCGTGCTCGCCGAGGGCGCCGAGGCCACCGCCGAGGAGCTCATCCAGCACTGTCGCGAGCGCATCGCCTCCTACAAGAAGCCGCGTACCGTCGAGTTCGTCAGCCAGATCCCGCGGCGCGACGGCGCCAAGGATTATGCCGCGCTCGACGAAATGTTCGGTGGCGGAGGCTATCCCGGCGGAGACAACGTCCGAGCCTGAACCCGTCCGGCGTCGGCCCTCATCGGGTCGGCGCCGTTTTCATTCATCATTCCGAAGGAGCATTCCCAAGTGGACGCTGTGATCGTCGCGGCCGCACGTACCCCGATCGGCCGAGCCTACAAGGGGCGGATCAAGGACATTCGGCCGGATGACCTTGCCGCCCAGGCAGTCCGTGCAGCGCTGGACCAGGTGCCCGCACTCGATCCCGCCGACATCAAGGATCTGTTGCTCGGGTGCGGTGCACCCGGTGGAGAGCAGGGATTCAATATGGGGCGAGCCATCGCGGTGCTACTCGGACTCGACACCGTCCCCGGAACCACCGTCACCCGGTACTGCGCATCCAGCGTCCAGACCACTCGAATGGCGCTGCACGCCATCCGCGCGGGTGAGGGTGAGGTGTTCGTTTCCGCCGGAGTCGAGGCGATCAGCCGCGGCACCCGTGGGCATGCCGACACTCCCCCGGTCGCCGAGGGCGCCGACCCGCGTGACCGGGCGTCCAACCCGTGGACCAATCCACGTTTCCGAAACGCGCAGGCGCGCACCGCACGGCGAGCCGCGGGCGACGCTCCGGAGTGGACCGATCCCCGCGGGGACAACCAACTGCCCGACGTCTACATCGCCATGGGCCAGACAGCCGAGAATGTCGCGCAGTTGCACAAGGTTTCCCGTGCCGAACAGGACGAGTTCGCCGCGCGGTCGCAGCGGCTCTATCAGGAGGCGGTCAGTTCGGGCTTCTGGGCACGTGAGATCACGCCCATCACCCTGCCCGACGACAGCATCATGGACGCCGACGAAAGCCCGCGTCCGGGAACGACCCTCGAGGCGCTCTCCGGCCTGCGGCCGGTCTTCCGGCCCGACGGTACGGTGACGGCCGGCAATGCGTGTCCGCTCAACGACGGGGCCGCGGCCCTGGTGATCATGTCCGACCAGGCCGCTCGCGACCGCGGGCTCACACCCCTCGCCCGTATCGTCGCCACCGGTGTCTCGGCGCTGTCTCCCGAGATAATGGGACTCGGCCCGGTCGCGGCGACGCGGGATGCGCTGGCCAATGCGGGCCTGACCATCGGTGACATCGACCTGTTCGAGATCAACGAAGCCTTTGCCGCCCAAGTGATTCCGTCATATCAGGAACTGCAGATCCCGCTGGACAAGCTCAATGTCAACGGCGGCGCGATCGCGCTGGGTCACCCCTTCGGTATGACCGGTGCCCGCATCACCACGACGTTGATCAATTCTCTGCGCACACACGACAAACAGTTCGGGCTGGAGACGATGTGCGTCGGCGGCGGCCAGGGAATGGCGCTGATCATCGAGCGACTCAGCTGAGGATATGAGCACACAAGACCACACGTACCTGGTGACCGGGGCGAGCGGGCTGCTCGGTTCGATGGTGTGCAGGAAGGCAATCGCCGCGGGACACCGTGTGCGAGGGCTGGTCCGCAGACAGACCGACGCGCAGGCGCTCGCCGCCCTCGGTGTGGAGCCGGTGATCGGCGACGTAACCTCTCCGGACACGCTGGCCGCGGCCTTCGAAGACGTCGGCACAGTCGTGCATTCAGCCGCGGTCCTCGGAGGCACCTGGTCCACCGCGAGCGATGCGGACTTCGATCGGATCAACTACCACGGCTCGTTGCACGTACTCGACGCGGCAAAGGCGGTGAGCGCCAAGGCAGTGGTGATCGGGTCGCTGATCGTATTTCGCCAGGACGAGACGATCACCGAACGAACCCGTTTTCTGTCCGTCAGGCCGGGGCTGTCGGCGTATGCGCGGAGCAAGCTCGCGGTCTACTACGAGGGAATGCACCGAGTATGTCGTGGTGAGGACATCTGCTTCGTCATGCCCGGGGCGATGTACGGCCCGTCGGCATTCACCGAACGAGCACTGGACCCAACATCGTTCACCGGCGCGATGCACCGTGCGCTGCACGGGCAGTTGACCGAGTACGCGAACTTTCCGCTGAATTGGTCATACGTCGAAGACGCCGGCGCGGTTGTCCTCGCCGCCGCCGAGCGCGGGAGAGCAGGCGCGCTGTACCTGGCGGCGGGCGGACCGAACGACGCGCTGAGCCTCGCGGCCTGGTGCAACATGGGTTGCGCGGCCGCCGGCGTCACGCACCGGGTGCGCGACCTCGACCCGGCCGAGATGACCACCGATCTGGGCTCGATGCGGGCGTTCACCGGGCGTAGCTTTCCCGATCCGCTGGTGGATCCGGCGGCGACCAATGCCGAGCTCGGAGTCACACTCACCCCGGTACGGGAGGGAATCGAGCGGACTGTCGGTTGGATGCGAATCGAGGGCCTGCTGTGACGGCTGCGCAAGACCGTATATCGGTCGAGGACCGGATCGCGATCCACGAACTACTCGGCCTGTACGGGCACATCATCGACGAACGGCAACTCAGCCGGACGGGAGAGATCTTCGCCGACGACGCCGTGTACGACGTCTCGGATTTCGGCTCCGGTGTACACCACGGTCCTGCGGAGATCACTGCGCTGTGGACTGCTACGACAAATCATCCCCTTGCCCATCACACCGTCGACATCGTGGTGACCCAAGATGTGGACGGCACTGTCCGCGTGCTGTCGAAAGGTATCGGGCTCAGCGATAAGGGCAGGGCGGGCAGCGTCACCTATCGAGACATCGTGCGGCGCACTCCGCAAGGGTGGCGGATCTCATGGCGAGTGGCGGTACTCCGTCGGCCGGATCGGATACCTGCCATCACGTGACGATCTGGCGACAACTCGAACACAGCTGGAAACCATCGCGCCGAATCATCCGTAAAGCCCTGTTGGCCAACCACTTTCGTGGTCGGCCAACAGGGCTTTCTGCGATCGTCCGGAGTCCGAGCGGCTCGGACACCGACCACCGGAAGACATCGTTGTATAGCGCCTCACACTGCACTGCATCCGTAACATGACAGATGTAACCTTACACTTGTACGGTTACCGGCTCGAAGAAGGGCACAGAGCATGAAGATCCAGGTCGACGAACAGAAATGCTGTGCAGGCGGACAGTGCGTGCTGGCCGCTCCGGAGGTATTCGATCAACGGGACGAGGACGGCATCGTGGTGCTGCTGAACCAGCAGCCCGGACCTGAGCTGCACGACAGTGTGCGCGAAGCCGCGCAGATCTGCCCAGCAGCCGCCATCTTCGTCCAAGAGGACTGATCATGGCACCGGAGCGGATCGTCATCGTCGGCGCCGCGGCAGCGGGACTCGCGGTGGCGGAAGCCGCGCGCTCCATGAGCTACCAGGGTGCACTGGTGATGATCGGAGACGAGACCCACCTTCCTTACGACCGCCCGCCATTGTCCAAGCAATTGCTCCTGGGTGAGTGGACCACCGATCGGCTGGCACTGCGCGGCGCGGACGATCTCGATCGGCTCGGACTCGATCTTCGACTCGGTGTCCCAGCCGATTCGTTGGACGTCGATTCCCGAGAAGTCGTGCTGGCCACCGGGGATCGACTCGGCTACGACGCGCTCGTCGTGGCGACCGGCGTCCGCGCCCGATGGCTCCCCGGCACCGCGGGCATCACCGGTGTACACGTACTGCGCGACATCGCGGACGCGTTGGCATTGCGGGAACGCCTGGTTCCCGGAGCCAGGCTGGTCGTGGTGGGCGCGGGAGTCCTCGGCGCGGAGGCAGCGGCGGTGGCCGTGGAACTCGGTGTGACTGTCACGCTTGTGGATCCGCAGCCGCTGCCGATGGCCCGAGTGGTCGGCGACGAAGTCGGTACGTTGATCGCGCAGCTCCATCGCGAACACGGCGTAGATCTCCGGTGCGGAGTGGGCGTGCGTCGGGTGAGCGAGCGCGCTGGGGTCGTCGAGTCGGTCCTGCTCGACGATGGAACCGAGGTCCCCGCCGATGTGGTGCTCGTGGCAGTCGGCGCCACACCGGCCGTCGAGTGGCTACGTGGAGCGCCCGCCATATCGCTTGGCACCTCACGCCCCGCGGAGGGCGCGGGTGGCGTGTTGTGCGCTCCGGGTGGACGCGCGGCCGACGGCGTATACGCCGCGGGCGATGTGGCTGCATGGCGAAATCCCAACGGGGACGGATATGTTCGCGTCGAACACCGCCTCAATGCCACCGAACAGGGCCGCGCCGTCGCGCGATCGATATTGGATCCCGGGTCCGTGTACACGCCCGCGATTCCCTACTTCTGGTCGGACCAGTACGGCCTGAAGTTGCAGTCCTTCGGCCTGCCGGCGCCCGAGGATGAATTCGTTGTCGTCGCAGGCACATTGACCGAAAAGCGATTCGTCGGTGCCTCGGTGCGCGACGGAGTGGTCACCG
Source organism: uncultured Nocardia sp. (assembly GCA_966435935.1). Taxonomy (GTDB): domain Bacteria; phylum Actinomycetota; class Actinomycetes; order Mycobacteriales; family Mycobacteriaceae; genus Nocardia. The sequence continues at coordinate 18,859 of CBJNFW010000016.1, read as the reverse complement.
GCGCTCTCGGAATGGGGATGGTCCGTCCACTACGCGAGTGGCGGAATTTGATCGGCAGGCCGATGCCCGCCGTGACCCATTGACCATTTCGGCACATTTCCCACCGTAAAGGAGAGTTTCAATGACCACAGCACATGAAGAAGACGAAGCCGTCTTCTTCCCAGCACCTCGAACCTGCCCGTTTCATGCACCCCGGCCGTACACCGAGTTCCGGGAGGAGGGCGGGCTGCACAAGGTGACCATCTGGGACGGATCGCAGCATTGGCTCGCGACCCGTCATGAGGATATCCGGGCCGTGCTGGGCAACCCGGCATTCAGCGCTGACGTCCGAAGTGACAGGTTCCCGCTGGTGTACTCGGGACAGCGCGAACAGCAGGGCGGCTTGTTCCTGCGGCTCGACGACCCCGAACATGCGCGATTGCGAAAAATGCTCACGCGGGAGTTCAGTGTCAAGCAAACGCAGGCGATGCGCGAGAGCCTGCTGGCGATCACCGACGAGCTCATCGATTCCATGCTCACCCACGACGAGCCGGTGGATTTCGTCCGGGAATTCGCTCTGCCCTTGCCCTCACGAGCAATCTGTATCATCCTCGGCGTCCCATACGAAGATCACGCCATATTCCAGCGTCACGCCGACTCCGGCACGGACCTCGACATTTCCGAAGAAGAGCGCACCGCGGCGCACGAGGGCGCGCAAGAGTATTACACCGAGCTCGTCGAGCGTAAGCGCCGCGAGCCCGGCGACGACATGATCAGCCGACTGCTGGCCGAATATCAGGGCGAGGACGGAATTCCACCGGATGTGCTGCCGCAGCTGGTGGCAATCCTCGTCGGCGCCGGGCACGAGACGACGGCGAACATGTTGGCGTTGGGCACTCTCGCGCTCCTGGTGAACGACACCGAGTGGGCACGGCTGAAGCAACACCCGGATCTCGCCCCAAGTGCTGCGGAAGAGATGCTGCGGTACTGGAGCATCGTGTCCACCGATCCACGCCGCGTGGCCCTAGAGGATGTCGAGATCGGCGGCCAGCTCGTCCGCAAGGGCGAGGGAGTGGTCGTATCGCTGATCGCGGGCAACCGGGACCAGCGAGTCTTCGGCTCGAAGGCTGATCAGCTGGACATCGGGCGAAATGCCCGCCAGCACGTGGCCTTCGGATTCGGCACACACCAGTGCCTCGGCCAGAACCTGGCCCGGGTCGAGATGCAGGTCGCCTGGCCTCGGCTGATCGAGCGAATCCCCGATCTCCGGTTGGCCGTACCGCGCGAGGAGATTCCGTTCAAACTCAACTCCATTGTCTACGGAGTCAAAGCGCTCCCCGTCACGTGGGGCATGCCCCGATGACGGCCGCGAAACCCGGCGGATATCTGGACGGCCGCGGCAACCGACTGTCGGGGCGTGCGGCGATCGTCGCGGGCGCGGGCAGCACGGGAGACTTCCTCGGCACGGGTGCCGCGACAGCATCATTGTTCGCCGCTCAGGGCGCATTCACCGGTGTACTGGATGCCTCCGCAGACCGCGCGAACGCAACCTGCGAGTTGATCGAACGGCATGGTGGCACGGCTGTCGCGCTGACGGCCGATATCACCGATGCCGCTGCCGTCGGCCGGGTCATCGACGACTTCGTCACGCGCGCAGGGCGATTGGACGTCGTAGTGAACAACACCGGCATCAGCAACGGCTCCTGGGACCACGTATTCGCGGTGAACGTCACCGGGGCGATGAATGTCAGTGAGGCCGCGCACGAACACCTCGTGCGGGCCGGAGGCGGATCGATCGTCAACGTCTCGTCGGTCGCGGCACTGCGCGGCTTCGGCGCCGGCGCCTACGCCGCCAGCAAGGGCGCGGTCCTGTCGCTGACTACCGATCTCGCCTACCGATGGGGGCCCGACGGTATCCGCGTCAACTGCCTCGTACCCGGGCACCTGCATACCCCGATCGGAAACCAGGGCGGGGCCGGTGCACGCGAGGCCCGCCGGAAGGCGAACCTGCTCGGCACGGAGGGAACAGCCTGGGATCTCGCGTGGGCGGCGCTGTTCCTGGCCGGTCCCGAATCGCGCTGGATAACCGGCGTCACACTCCCGGTCGACGCCGGAACGACGACCGCAACGGGTCTGGGAATGCTGGCGCGCATGACCGAACCGAACTCACCGAGCACAAGAAAGGTAGGGCAACAATGACCGACACCAATCCCGAGGTGAGCGCGCGCCGGCAGGCCGGCGCGCAAGTCGTCAGGGAGATTTTCGGACAGCAATTCCTCGATCGCACCATGGGTGAGCTGTCCCGAGGCGAGGGCGCCGAGGCCGATATGGCCCGGCTCGCTCTCGAACAGTGCTACGGCGACGTGTGGACCCGGCCGAGCCTGAGCCGGCGCGACCGCAGCCTGCTGACCCTCGGCATGCTGATGGCTCTGCGGCAGCCCGATGAGCTGGCCAACCATGTGCTCGGCGCACTCGGCAACGGCGTCACCGAGGATGAACTGCGGGAGGCGGCGCTACATGCGATGCCATATGTCGGCTTCCCGGCCGCGGGCCAGGCGATGTCGGTGATCGATAGGACCCTGCAGAAGGCCGCCGGTCCGCGAACGTCATCCGTACACGCGTGACGGAACGAACTACGCGAACAGCATCCGGATGCCACCCCGGAGCCGGTCCGGGACTGAGAGATCATTACCGATATGAACGCAAGTCACGTCGACGATGAGCTCGGCGCCGGTTCCCGGCGCCGAGCGCGCAGTCCGCGCGGACAGGGCGACCAGCTGCGGGCGGAAATCCTGCTGGCAGTGGCACGCCTGCTGGACGAGCAGGTCCACGCCCCGGATCTAAACCTGTCGTTGCGCGAGGTCGCGCGCGAGACCGGCATCGCGACCCCGAGCATGTACATCCACTTCGCCAGCAAGGAAGCGCTCGGCTGGGCAGTGGCCGCCGACGGATACGAACGACTCGTCACCGCGATGCGGGCAGCAGACAGTGAGACTCCGGGCAGTGCCGCGGACCGGCTCCGCGCGCAGGCTCATGTGTTCCTGCGGTTCGCCGAAGGCAACCGTGGCGTGTTCCGCCTGATGTTCGGTCACGACGTCGGCCGGATGGCCCCGGACAAATCCGCGCACCCCGGCTCGCTATTGGCCCGGCAATGGATCGACGCCGTGCACGCGTGCGAAGCCGAAGGGCACGTATGGCCCGAGGGGGCCGAACAGGTCGTGAGGCACCTGTGGTCCGCGCTGCTGGGCAGATTCGCGTTGTGGGCTACCACTTTCGAGTACGAGGAGGCTCAGGACTCCCCCGCCCTGTTCGCCGACTATCTGCTCGATCGCATTCTGTCTCGATAGGAATGCTGTCTCGATGACAGCAGAGCCGAGCGACATCGCCGCCGGTTATGCCTGCGCTTCGGGGCGGTCCCCCGTGGCGTGCCGTGCGCGATAACGTTCGGCGGCATCGACGATCGCCGACTCGGCGAGTTCGGCTGCCAGTGCCTCGTCTCCGTCCGCGTCGCGCATGACAGCGATGGTGAAGTACGGACTCAGGTGCGCGTTCACGGTGTGTAGTAGTCCGGCCGCGGGACGGCCGGTGCAGCCGAGGGCGTGCCAGAGGGTGACCGCCACATTGTCGTTGCGTTTGCGCCGGTAGCGGTCGATCTCCTCGGCCGCGGCGGTGAGCCGCTCGGACTTGTCGTGCCACGTCATCAGATCCCAGAGCATGCGGCCGAAGTCGCCGTTCATTCCGTGGATGATGCCGCACAGCGCCGATACCCAGGCTCGCCAGTCGATGTGGTCGTCGTACTGCGGGAGGTTGGCGTCGAACGCGGGAACCCCGGCCACAATCGCTGCCGCCAGCAGGTCGTCCCGAGTGGCGAAGTAACGGAACACCGTTCGGCGGCTGACGCCGGCCAACTGCGCGACATCATCCACCGTTGCGTCGAAGCCGCGATCGACCAGGGCGCGCGTTGCTGCTCGCACCAGGTGTTCCACGGTGGCCTGCCGTTTGCTCTCCTGAAGGTCGGACACACGAACAACGTTACTTTGACACTCATGAGTGACAGAAAATACACTCATGAGTGTCACGCTCGAGCAATGGAGTTCGGCCGAAAGCAGGTACGAAACATGAAGTACGACTTGATCATCCGCAACGGAAACATCGTGGACGGCTCCGGCGGCGAGCCCTTCACCGGTGATGTCGCGATAACCGACGGCGTCATCGCCGCGGTCGGCACGATCGACGGGCATGCCGCGCGCGAAATCGATGCCTCGGGCTTACTCGTCACGCCAGGATTCGTCGACCTGCACACGCATTACGACGGCCAGGCCATCTGGTCGGAGCGGATGACGCCGTCCTCGGCACACGGCGTCACCACTGCCGTGATGGGCAATTGCGGCGTGGGCTTCGCCCCTTGCCGCACGGAGGACCACGACATACTCGTGGATGTCATGGCCGGTGTCGAGGACATCCCCGGCGTAGTCATGGTCGAGGGGTTGCCGTGGACCTGGGAGACCTTCCCCGAGTTCCTCGATTCGGTTGCGGCACGCCCGCGCGACATCGACGTCGCGGCACTGCTGCCGCACTCCCCGCTGCGGGTGTACGCGATGGGGCAGCGCGGCGTCGACCGCGAACCGGCCACCTCCGAAGATCTGGCATTGATGCGCAAACTCGCCACCGAGGCCGTAGCGGCGGGTGCACTGGGCTTCGCATCGTCACGCACGGCATTTCACAAATCCGAAAGCGGCCGCCCCATACCGAGTTACGAAGCCGATCGCGCGGAGATCGAAGCGATCGCCCGTGGTATCCAGGCCGGTGGCGGCGGACTGATCCAGTTCGTGCCCGACGTCGCCGACGGCGGCTACGAAACGACATTGCAAACGGTGTTCGACGTAGCTGCCGAGGTCGATCTTCCGGTGACGTTCACACTCGGTGTCGGCAACGAGGGTCCGGCGCACTTCGCAGGCGCGCTGGCGATGGTCGAACGCGCCAACTCCGCGGGCGGAAACATCACCGCGCAGGTGTTTCCCCGGCCGATCGGGCTGATGATCGGACTCGAGCTCTCGGGCAATCCGTTCGTACACTACCCGAGCTACCTGCGAATCGCCGGCCTGCCACTGGACGAGCGAGTCGCCGAGATGCGCAAACCCGAAGTGCGCGAACGCATCCTGAACGATGCTCCGACCGCTGCGGGACACCCGCTGATGTCCGCGGTGCAGAACTGGGACTGGATCTTCCCGCTGGGCGACCCGCCGAACTACGAGCCCGACGCATCCGAGAGCATCGCCGCCCGAGCACGCGCACGGGGCGTGAGCCCGCTCGAGGAGGCCTACGATCGCCTGCTCGAGGACGATGGTCACGCCATGCTGCTCGTCGCACTCGCCAACTTCCGGAATTCGTCCCTGGACACCGTCGCCGAGTTGATCCCCCGCGATGATGTCGTGCTCGGATTGGGTGACGGCGGCGCCCACTACGGAATGATCTGCGACGCAAGCTTTCCCACGTACATGCTGACGCACTGGGTACGCGACAGGGCCTCCGGCAAGCTACCTTTGCCGGAGGCGGTGCGGGAGCTGACGTCCGTGCCCGCCCGGGTGGCGGGTCTGCACGACCGTGGTCGCATCGCCGCGGGTTACAAGGCCGACCTGAACATCCTCGACATGCGGGCGCTGCACCTACACAAGCCGGTGGTCACCTATGACCTGCCCGGGGGGCGGCGGCGCCTGGACCAGAGGGCCGACGGCTACGTGGCCACCATCGTTTCGGGCCAGGTGATCGCCGACAACGGAGAGCCGACCGCGGCTCGGCCCGGTGTCCTCGTCCGGGGCCGCCGACCCGCGCCGACCGCATAGCACACAGCACACGAAAAGCCTTGTGGCCGAACTCTTTCGAGTCCGGCCACAAGGCTTTCGCGCCAGGTGCGGATCAGAAGACGACGCGCCTGACCGCTTCGGCGATCAGCGCGGGCTTTTCCGCGCCCTCGATCTCCACCGTGTGCCGCACGACGAGTTGCAGTGCGCCGCCGCTCACTTCGGTAGCGTCGATCAGCTCCGCGGTACTGCGCACCTTCGCGCCGACCGGCACCGCACTGGGGAAACGCACTTTGTTGGAGCCGTAATTCAGCCCCATCTTGGAATTCTCGAACCGGTAGATCTGGTTGCCGAGCATCGGCAACAGCGAAAGGGTCAGATACCCGTGTGCGATCGGCCCGCCGTACGGGCTTTCTCGCTGAGCGCGTTCCACATCGACGTGGATCCACTGCCTGTCGCCGGTCGCCTCGGCGAACAGATCGACCATCTCCTGGGTGACCTCGACCCACTCGCTGGAACCCAGGGTCCGGCCCACCGCGGCCAGCACCTGGTCCTTGTCGGCAAAGACTTCCATATCTCTCTTTCGCTGTCGGGGAGCCTAGGCTCCCAGGACCAATTTCAAACCGTTGTCGCGCAGGAACTGCTTGCGCTTCGCTTCACCCAGACCGGCCGAGCGTTCGAAGAAGTCGGCAGGCTCGCGCAGGCCTTCCGCATGTGGCCAGTCCGAGCCCATGACGAGCGCATCGACGCCATCGAGCTTGTCCGCCAGCTCGACGATGTCGTCCTCCGGATAGGGCACGACACGTATGTTCTTCTTGAAGATCACGCTCGGTCGCTCACTGAGCTGGCCGCCCAGCCAACGACCGTTGCGAGCCATGCCGCGGCTCTTGTCCATGTGCCGCAGGAAATGCGGAACCCACTCGGCACCGAACTCGCTCACCAGGACCTTGATGTTCGGGAATCGACCGAAGATGTTGTCGAAGATGAGTGCGGACAGGGTGTCGGTGATGGGCCGCTCGCCGTAGGTGTTCTGCCACTGCCACGCCGAGAACTGGAACGGCGGTACCAGGTTCCAGCCCCAGTGCGAAGCCACGTTTGCCTGATAGTGGAACTCGGAGATGTGGTATGAGACAACTGCTTTGGCCTCGTTGATCCGCGCCCAGAAGGGGTCGAAGTACGGGTCGCCCGGCGAACGGCCGTACGCGGGGCCGGCCGGCAGCAGGATGAAACGCGCGCCGGCGTCGAGCACCCGGTCCAACTCGGCGCACGCGCGATCGAGATCGCGCATGGACAGCATCGCCGGGGCGTAGATGGTGTCCTTGTAGTCGAATCCCCAGTCCTCGTCGATCCAGCGGTTGAACGATTCGAGGTTGTCGTACAGCGGGTCGACGCCGTCCAGGTACGCCTCCGCCAGCAGGCCCCAGCCGCCCGGATACATGATCGACTTCTCGATCTGCTGCTCCCTGAGCTGCGCCAGACGCTCGTCCTTGTTGCGGTACTCGATCTGAATCGGCTCGTAGAACCGGTCCGCGTCCGTGGCGGTACCCGAGGCGCGCTGCTTGAGCATCTCGACCAGCGAGCCGGGCACATACGCCTGCTCGAGATCGTTCTCGAGGGCCGTCACGATCCGGTCGTTGGCCAGGAGCACCTTGCGGTCGTAGCCCGGAGCGTCGATCGGCCGCACGGCGGTGTGCAGCTTGCTCTTCGGCATGAATCGGGTGAAGGCGTCGGTCGCCTCGTAGGAATGCTGGTCCAAGTCCGTCATCAGGTACGGCAACGTCCCGACGGTGTTCTCGATCAAGGCCATCTCGGATCTCCTTCTCACGCTGGGGGCCGATATAGCGCGAGGGTTCGCGCGAGGTCATGTAATGATGCGGCAACTCTAGCAATATGAGAGGCTCTATCGCAATGATGGAGTCTATCGAAGTTTGATACATGGCGGACCCGCTGCGGGTCACCACCGAACGAGAAAGAGGGATTGCTGTGCCGAAGGAATTGGAAGGGCGCGTCGCGTTGGTCACCGCGGCAGCCGGTGCGGGGATCGGGCGGGCCATCGCACACCGTCTCGCCGAGGACGGCGCGACCGTCGTATTGACCGACATCCACGAGAAACGGCTGACTCAGGCGGCCGAGGAGATCGGCACGGCGACCGGCGCGCGCATCGTCCCCAGAGTGTTGGACGCCGGCGACCGCCAGCAGGTCATCGAGGTCACAGACTGGGTCCGCGAACGTCTCGGACCGTTGTCGATCCTGGTCAACAACGCGGCGGTGAACATCCTCGGGTCGATCTTCGACTACGACCCGCAGGACTGGGACCGCGTCCTGGCCGTCAACCTGAGCGGGCCGTGGATGCTGTGCCGGCAGGCGATGCGGCAGATGCGCGACGCGGGGAACGGAGGCGTGATTCTCAACGTGTCGACTTACGCTCCCGATGTCGGCGGCATGGGTATCGAGGCGCCGTATGCGGTCACCAAGGGCGGGATGAACGTGCTGACCCGCAGCTGCGCACACGAGGGTGGCCGATACGGAATCCGGGTCAACACCCTGTCGATGGGCATGGTGACCGGAACCCGGTTCACCGACGCCCTGCATGCCGATATGCGCGCCGAGGAGACCGCCAAGGCAGCTCTGGGCCGCCTGGCCCATGTCACCGATATCGTCGAGGCTGCCGCGTTCCTGATCTCCGATCGTTCCGCCGCGACCACCGGCGAGACCCTGAACATCGCCGCGGGCGTCCACATGCGGTACTGATCCGCTCGCATCCGCACTCGAAAAGGCTTGCTGCCCAACGAGAAATCTCGTCGGGCAGCAAGCCTCGTGCACAGCTCGGCCGATCCGCGGATCAGCGCGGCGAGAAGCGCTGAGCGCCGTCCAGCCGGACGACCTCACCGTTGATGTAGCCGTTGGTCAGCAGGTGCTCGGCGAGGGCCGCGAACTCCTCCGGCGCACCCAGACGCTTCGGGAACGGGACGTTGCTGGTGAACTTCGCCAGTGCCTCCTCGCCCACCGATTCCATCATCGCGGTGTGCATGGTGCCCGGGGCGATCGTATTCACCCGGATGCCGACCGAACTCAGGTCACGAGCCGCAGCCAGAGTGAGCCCGACCACGCCGGCCTTCGCCGCAGCGTAGGCGGACTGTCCGATCTGCCCCTCGTACGCCGCGATCGACGCGGTGGCGACCACCGAACCCCGCTCACCGCCGGCGTTCGGCTCGTTCTTCGCCATGCGCGCCGCGGCCAGCCGCAGGATGTTGTAGGTGCCGACCAGATACAGATCGAGCGTCTTGCTGAAACCCTCGAGCGAGGCCGGACTGCCGTCCCGGTTCACCACCCGCTCCGCGACACCCCAGCCGCCGTGCGCGATGACAACATGTCGCAGTGTGCCCAGCTGCTCGGCTGTATCCAAGGTCGCGTTCACCGATTCCTCGGACGTGACGTCGGTGCGGGAGTAGACCGCGCCCGAGCCCAGGGACTCGACGAGCTTGTTGGCCCGCTCGTCGGCGAGGTCGGCGACGACCACCGTCGTCCCCGCCTCGTGCAGGCGGCGGACCACGGCCTCGCCGAGTCCGCCCGCGCCACCGGTCACCACTGCCACATCGGCTGTCGGGGTGCTCATTCGTTCTCCATTCGTAGTGCTGTCGCGATCGGGCAGGCGAACCTGCTCACTTGCCTGTCCATACGGGTTCACGCTTCTGCGCGAAGGCTTCGGCGCCCTCACGCGCGTCCTGGGAGGCGAAGACCGGCGTGTACAGCTCGCGCTGCCGGTCGAAGGCCTCCGAGTCGGACCATTGGCTCGACTCGGTGATGATCTGCTTGGTCACCGCGACCGCGAGCGGGCCGTTGCGGCAGATGGTCGCGGCCAGTTCCAGCGCGGTCTCGAGCGCCTTGCCCGGCTCCGCGAGGCGGTTGACCAGTCCGTAGCGGCTGCCCAGTTCGGCGGAGAAGCTCTCACCGGTCAGCGCCAGCTCGAGGGCGATCTGGAACGGGATGCGGCGCGGCAGGCGAAGCAGTCCGCCACCGCCGGCCACCAGCCCGCGCTTGACCTCGGGCAGCCCGAAGGACGCGGTGCTCGAGGCGACGATCAGATCGGTCGCCAACGCCAGTTCGGTACCACCGGCCAGCGCGAACCCCTCCACCGCGGCGATCAGCGGCTTGCGCGGCGGGGCCTCGGTGAAGCCCAGCCCTCGCCCTTCGATCGCGATATTCTCGCCCGCGAGGAATGCCTTGAGATCCATTCCCGCGCAGAAGTTGTCGCCCGCCCCGGTCAGCACGCCCACCGACAGGTCGTCGCTGTCGTCGAGACGATCCATCGCGTCCGCCAGCCCACGGCTGACCTCGGCATTGACGGCGTTGCGGGCCGCGGGACGGTTGATCGTGACCACGAGGACACGATCGCGCTGCTCCACGATGACGGCGGGACCCGAGTTCTGGTCTGACACGGCACGACCTTCCTGGCGATGATGGGATGACCCAACGGACCGGTATAGTGCAACAATATAACTGATTGATTCCGGTAGGTTCACCGGCATCCAGGTGCGCGAGCACGACATCACCCAACGACGCGGATGAGGAACCATGACCGACTATGTCGTCTCCGAGACGTTCGAGAACGGAACGATCGCGCGAATCACCCTGAATCGCCCGGAGACTCACAACGCCCAGAACCGCGGGATGCTGGTCGAACTCGACGCCGCGTTCGCGGCGGCCGAAGCCGACGACGCCGTGCGGGTCATCATCCTCGCCGCGGCGGGCCGGAGCTTCTCGGCCGGCCACGACATGGGATCGGCCATCGCGGCACAAGAGATCGAACCGGGCCCGGACCAGCACCCGACGATGGGCATCCACGGCGGCACCCGCAAGGGCGTCGTGGAGCAGCGGATGCTCCAGGAGTGGCAGTACTACTTCGAGAACAACCTGCGCTGGCGCAACCTCCGGAAGATCACCATCGCCCAGGTGCAGGGAAACGTCATATCCGCCGGCTTGATGCTGATGTGGGCATGCGATCTCATCGTGGCGGCCGACGACACGATCTTCGCCGACGTGGTCGGGACCCGGCTTGGCATGGGCGCGGTCGAATACGTCGCGCACCCGTGGGAGTTCGGGCCGCGCAAGGCCAAAGAGCTGTTGCTGACCGGGGATTCGATAGACGCCGAGGAGGGCTATCGCCTCGGCATGGTGAACAAGGTGTTCCCGCGCGACGAGCTCGCCGACCGGACACTCGCGTTCGCCCGCCGGATAGCCGCCCGGCCCACCATGTCGAATCTGGTGGTCAAGGACATGGTCAACGACGCGGTCGACCACATGGGCTTCACCAACTCACTGCGGCACAGCTTCGCGTTGCACCAGCTCAATCACGCACACTGGTCAGCCCTGCACGACGACAAATTCCCGGCCGGAAAGCCCGGTGAGGACGTAGAGGACTGGCGCACAGCGGGTAAGCCGCGCCCGAGCCGGAAAGACCAGCCGTGAGCACTGAGACGCTCTTTCCCGAAGAGTGGGCCGATCGCACCGCTCTGATCGTCGAGCCCTCCGGCGTTCGAATGACGTTCGGCGAGCTCGAGTCTCGCTCCAACGCGATCGCGCATCTGCTACGGGCGCGGGGCATGCAGCCGGGTGCGTCGGTGGCGCTGCTGATGGAGAACCGGGCAGAATTCCTGACCATCGCCTGGGCCGCCCAGCGCACCGGCCTGTACTACGTCGGGGTCAACTCCCACCTCACCGCCGCCGAGACCGAATACATCCTGCGCGACAGCGGAGCCTCGGCGCTGTTCACCTCCGCGACGCTGCTGCCGGTCGCGGACGCCGCCGCACCCGAGGTCGCGCATCGCTTCGTGATCGACGCCGGCACGCACCCCGAGAGCTGGGAGGATCTGGATGCCGCCCTGACCGGGCTGCCCACGACACCGGTGCCGGACCAGAGCGAGGGTGATTTCCTGCTCTATTCGTCGGGAACGACAGGACGTCCCAAGGGAATTCAACGCCCGCTGCCGGGCGGTGCGCTGGGCACCTACCCGGACGCACCGGGACGCTGGCTGCGCGAGTTACTCGGATTCCGGCCCGGCGACGTGTATCTCAGTCCCGCACCGATCTACCACGCGGCGCCGCTGGGCTGGAGCATGGGCGCACAGCGTTCCGGCGGCACCGTGGTGATGCTGGAGCGATTCGAGGCCGAACTGGCGCTGAGTTCCATTGAACGGCACGCTGTTACGCACTCGCAATGGGTGCCGACGATGTTCGTGCGGATGCTGAAGCTGACGCGCGAGGTTCGCGACCGCTACGACGTGTCCTCACAGCGCGTCGCGGTGCATGCCGCCGCACCGTGCCCGGTCGAGGTGAAGCGGGCGATGATTGAATGGTGGGGCCCGGTTCTTTTCGAATTCTATTCCAGCACAGAGGGTATGGGCGCGACCGCGATCTTCTCCGAGGAGTGGTTGCGCAAGCCCGGCTCGGTCGGCAAACCACTGCTGGGACGCCCGATGATCCTGGACGACGACGGCCGCGAACTACCGGTCGGCGAGGTCGGCACCGTCTGGTTCGAGGGTGGGTCCAGCTTCCGGTACCGGGGCGATCCCGGTCGTACCGCCGCCGTCGTCGACGAGAGTGGCCGGGCCACGGTGGGCGACCTGGGATATCTGGACGAGGACGGCTACCTGTTCCTGTCCGATCGCCGCACCGACCTGATCATCAGCGGTGGGGTGAACATCTATCCGCGGGAGATCGAGGACGTCCTGATCCTGCATCCGGCGGTGCTGGACGTCGCTGTGATCGGGCTGCCCGATCCGGATCTCGGTCGGCGGGTCGTGGCGATCGTCCAGCGAATCGAATCCGGCGCGGTGAGCGCACCGGATCTGCTGGAACACTGCACGGCCCGCCTGGCCCGCTACAAGGTGCCGCGCGAGATCCGCTTCACCGAACAATTGCCACGCACGCCCACTGGGAAACTGCGCAAGCACTTGCTGGTCGAGGACGCGAGCTGAGCCGGGACGCATTCGCGGGCAACAGCCCAACCCCCGGTCGGAGTAATAGCGGTCGGAGCGATCGCCCAATCAGGTGAAGCGCTCCTATACAGCCGACAGGATCGGCGCCCGGGGGCCGAGGAGGGGCGCCGAGTCAGTCGTCTTCGTTCCAGAAGACGGAGGAGATGCCTTCGGGATGTCCGGCGATACCTTGGATGCCGAGAGGTTGCTGACGGTCGCACAGGCCCTGGGCGAAGGCGACGGCGACCTGGTCGCTGGTCCACTGGGGATCCTTGGTGGGAAAGGGCAGTACGACGCAGGGGTGGCTCATCAGCGCCAGCTGGGGACCCTCGATGCGCACGATCTGGCCGTTGACCTCGGCGGCGGCGTCCGACAGCAGGAACACCACCGCGGGGCTGTTGGCCTCGGGTTCGGGCTGGGTGCCCGGATACGGCGGGATACCGTGCGATTCCAGGTAGGCGAGGGTGATCTCCGACATCCGGGTGCGTCCCTGCGGGGACACCGCGTTCACCCGCACCCCGCTGCCCTGTAGCTCCTGTGCCCAGCAGTACGTCGCCGAGGCCACCGCGCCCTTGGTGGCGCCGTAGGCGCCCATCATCGCGATGCCCGCGTGCGCGCCGGAGGTGACGTTCACGATCGATCCCGACCCCTGCTCCAGCATCCGCTTCGCCGCGGCGGTGGCACACAGGAACGTGCCGACCACATTGGTCTCCAACACCAGCCGCAATTCCTCCTCGTCCTGCTCATCGATCCGGCCCATGCGGAACATCCCGGCGTTGTTCACCAGCCCATCGATCGCCCCGTACTCCCGCACGCACCGCTCCACCAGCCGCTCCGCATCCTTGGCCGATCGCACATCCGCCACCTCCGTCACCGCCACGCCCCCGGCCTCGGTGATCTCCCGCGTCACCGCTTCGGCCACATCCGCATCCAGGTCGTTGACCACCACCCGCGCGCCCTGCCGCGCGCACTCCACCGCATACGCCGCACCGATACCGCGCCCGGCGCCGGTCACCACCACCGCCTTGCCATCCAACATGCGCACCAGATGTTCCCTTCGCCATCAAGGCTTCTCGGTACGAGCCTGCTTGTTTCCAGCCCGAGATCGCCGATAATAGAGTAATAATCTATCTCTATTCTCGCCTGCGGGGTTGGTTATGAGCACAGGGTCGGCCGCCGACCCGGCCCGGTCACCGGCCGCGGACTGCCGGATGCGGCTCTGTCGGCAGGTCGAGACACGTCCAGCGCCGGGTTGGCCGCAGCCGGAGGAGTAGTCCATGACAATGCACGAGCATCTGCCGTTCGTCGATACCGACAGCGACGCCTTCATGCGCGACCCGGCGGGCACGCTCGCCGGCGCCGGGGTGACGCGGGGTATCGCGCGCGGCCCGCACGGTGTCGAGGTGTTCGCCTACGACCAGGTACGCGCGCTGCTGATGGACAAGCGACTGCGCCCGCCGAGCGCCGCCTACTTCCAGGGTCGCGGCGCCACCGCACCGATCCTCGAGTTCATCAACGACGGCCTGCTGCTGATGATGGACCCGGACCGCCACGAGAAGCTGCGGAAGATCCTGGTGAAGGGCTTCCGGCCGCGCACGATCACCGGTGCCCGGCCGATGATGGCGGCCTTCGCCAACGAGCTGGTGAGCGGGTTCGACGACCGTCCGGTCATCGACTTCGTCGCGGATTTCTCGCATCACTACTCCATCGGCGTGATCGCGCGCTACATCGGCGTCGACCCCCGCGATGTGCCGATCTTCGACAAAGCCACGGTGGAATTGCGGGTATTGGCCGAGAATCCGATGACACCGCACGTGCCGCGGCTGGAGAAGGCGCTGGCGGAGCTGCGGGTCTACACGCGCGCCCTGGTCGCGGCCCGGCGCGAGAACCCGCGCGCCGACCTGATCAGCGACCTGATCGACGCGCAGGAACAGGAAGGACGGCTGACCGAGACCGAACTGATCTGGGCGGTGGTGAACGTGCTGCTCGCCGGGCACGACACCACCCGCTACCAGCTCGCATCGTGCGTGCGTGCGCTTGTGGAGGCCGGCTCGTGGGAACGCGTCGCGGACGATCCGGCGCTAGTTCCGTTCGCCGTGGACGAGGGAATGCGACTGTGGCCGGTGACGACCCGGGTCATCCGCCTGGTTACCGAACCGATGGAGATCTGCGGCGAGAGGTTCGAAGCCCACGAGCCGGTGGCGCTCAGCTTCCAGGCGGCCGGCCGCGACCCGGCCGTCTTCGCCGACCCGAACAGTGTCGATCTCGGGCGGGCGCCGGGCTGGGACATCGGCTTCGGGCGCGGCCCGCACTACTGCCTCGGGCACGCCGTCGCGCACGCGGAGATGTCCGAGGCGCTGACGGTGCTCACCGAGCGGCTGACCGGCGTCGGCTTCGCGGACGAGGTTGTCATGCCACCCGCCTCGGCCGCGACCATGCGCGGCCCGCAGGCCCTTGCGCTGACGCTGCGGCCCCGCACGGCGGCTGCACCAGCGCTGTGACGAACGAGATCGATTGCACCACAACCACTTCAGCCTAAAAGTGGAACGCCCCTCGCAGCCGGACGGCTGCGAGGGGCGATTGACGTTGTGCGTTTGCTAGGTCGTCAGAATGGTGACCGCACCGGTCCCCGGCGAGCCGTACAGATGTGCGTAGCCGACCTGGTGCGGACCCGAGATCTGCCGGTCCCCCGCCGCGCCGCGCAACTGCAGCACCAGCTCGTGGATCTGACGCAGCCCCGAGGCCCCGATGGGTTCGCCGTTGGCCATCAGGCCACCATCGGTGTTCACCGGCAGTTTGCCGGTCATGGTGGTGTAGCCCTCCGCGATCAGCTTCTCCTGCTCGCCGTCGGCGCAGAAGCCGTTCTCGGCCATGTGGATGATCTCCGAACCGGCGTCGGTGTCCTGCAACTGGGCCACGTGCACGTCCTCCGGGCCGATACCGGCCTTCTCGAACGCCTCCTTGGCGGCGTCGACCGTCGGGCTCGGCACCGAATTCACCGGCAGTGACGGGCTCTGCATCTCGAACGCGCCGAACCGGCGGGTGCGCAGCGTGCTGGCCGCGAGATGAATCGGCGTCGAGGTGAACCGGTGCGCCAGGTCGCGACGGGCCACCACCACCGCGGCGGCGCCTTCGTCGGGGCCACAGTACATGTACTGCGTCAGTGGGTAATTCACGTAGGCGCCGGCAAGAATCTGTTCCTCGGTCATCGCCGTGCGCCGCCACGCCTTCGGGTTCAGCGCGCCGTTGGCGAAGTTCTTGGCCGCCACCCGGGCCAGCGTCTGCTGTGAAATCCCGTGCAACGCCATGTACCGGTTGATCTTCATACCGAAGAAGTGCGTCGTCATGAACAGGCCGGTGTCGCCGTACCAGGACGGCAGGCCGATCACCGACGGATCGGCCGCGAACGCACCCTTGGGGTGCTTGTCGAACCCCGCGGCGATGGCGATGTCCGCCTCGCCGTGCTCGACGGCCTCCGCGGCCATGCGCAGCGAGACATTGGCCGTCGCGCAGCCGTTGAAGACGCCGAAGAACGGAATGCCGGTCAGGCCGAGCTTGCCGACGATGGCATCCGGGTTGGACACCTCCAGACTGCCGGCGAAACCGCGCTGCACGTCCTCCCAGCCGATGCCCGCATCGGCCAGCGCCATGCGAACTGCCTCGGCTCCCATGTCCAATGCCTGCTTACCCCCGAAACGCCCGAACGGATGCAGGCCGACACCGACGATCGATACGTTGCTCATGCGAGTTCCTCGCCCTCGGCTGATACAGGGTCCGGTGCGAAGGCGTAGGTGACGATGACCGTCCCGTCCGCCTCGGTACGGAAGGGGACGACGACGACGCTCATCGGCATGCCGATCGACAGACTGCCGAAATCGGATGTCGCGATCCGGCCCTCGACCAGAACGCCCTCCGGGAATTCGACGTAACCCACCGCATACGGCTCGAACTTCTCGGGCCCGTGATACGGCGGCGACGGCGGCGCGAACTCCTGGGTCGTCCAGGTGAACAGGGTTCCCGTGCGCGACAGCAGGACTTCCTCGTCACCGGGCAGGGCCGGGAAGTCCGGCGGGAGCCCCTCCCCACGCCGAGAGGCGATGATCCGGGGCTCGTCCGAGGGCCAGGTGAAGATTCCCGTGGCGACGGGGATCTGCGCAGCGGAGTTCTCCGCCACAGTTCCGGTTCCCATGGTCAGATCCGTTCGTAGATGGTGGCGTTGGCGGTGCCGCCGCCCTCACACATGGTCTGCAAGCCGTAGCGCTTGCCGGTGCGGACCAGGTGGTGCACCAGGGTGGTCGCCAGCCGGGCGCCCGAACAACCCAGTGGGTGTCCCAGCGCGATCGCCCCGCCCAGCGGGTTCAGCCTGTCCATGGCCGCACCGGTCTCGATCTGCCAGGCCAGCGGCACCGAGGCGAACGCCTCGTTGACCTCGAACGCGTCGATGTCGTCGATGGACAGCCCGGACTTGCGCAGCGCCAGCGCGGTCGCCGGGATCGGGCCGGTCAGCATTTTGATCGGATCGTCACCCGTGACCACGGCGGTGTGCACCCGGGCGAGCGGCGTGAGGCCGAGCCGGGCCGCGTTCTCCGAGGTCGTGATGAGCATTCCCGCCGCGCCGTCGGAGATCTGCGAGGCGTTGCCCGCGCTGATCCGGCCACCCTCGGGCTTGAACGGCGTCTTGAGCGTCCCCAGTTTCTCCACCGTGGAACCGCGGCGAATACCCTCGTCCAGCTTGACCGTCGCGTCACCGGTAGTGACGGAGATGATCTCGTTGTCGAAGTCACCGCGGTCCTGCGCCGCCGCCGCGAACTCGTGCGAGCGAATCGCGTACTCGTCCAACTGGGTGCGCGACAGGTTCCACTGCTCGGCGATCAGTTCCGCGCCGAGGCCCTGGTTGAAGCTGTCACCGAAGCCCAGTTCCTGCAACTTGTCGGCGTACCGGTCGACCGCGGGGCCGCCCATCTCGCCGGTGCCGGGCACCCGCGCCGCGCCCATCGGCACCGCCGACATCATCTCCACGCCACCGGCCACCACGACATCGACCTGACCGGAGATCACCGCGGCGGCGGCGGTCGAGACGGCCTGCTGCGACGAACCGCACTGGCGGTCGATGGTGAAGCCCGGGACCGACTCGGGCCAGCCCGCGCCCAGTACCGCCATCCGGCCGATGTTGCCGGACTGCTGGCCGATGCTCAGCACATTGCCCCAGTGCACGTCCTCGACCAAGTCGGGGTCGATCCCGGTCCGCTCGGCGAGCGCGGACAGGATCGCGGCGGACGCCTGGACGGCGTGCACACCGGCCAGGCCTCCTCCACGCTTGCCGATCGGTGTACGCAGAGCTTCGACGATGACAGCGTCACGCATCTGATAGTCCTCTCCAGATTAATAGTTTAATAACTGCACTATATGACTCGAGTTCACGAGCGTGATGTCGCAGACCTGGAAACCCGAGCAGCCCACGATCAGAACTCCAGCCGTGAGTACGGGGCGAATCGAGGCGGCCGTTTCTCGACCAGGCTACTCACCCCTTCCTGGAAGTCCGGCTGCTGCTTGGCCAGCGTCAGCAGGTACTGAGCACGAACACGCGCCTGATCCAGAGCACTGTCACTGTCGGTCCAGACCTGGCTCTTCATCATCGCCATGGCAACCGGAGATACCTCCCGGGCAAGGGCCCGAGCGTAAGTCACCGCTTCGGCGACCACTTCGCCTGGCTCGCAGAGCTTTTGAACCAAACCTAGGTCGAATGCCTCCTCGGCCAGGAAGACTCGGGCCGAGACCAGTAGGTCGAATGCCCTGGCCATCCCGACCAGCCGAATCAGCCCCCACGCCGTCGCGTCCTCCGCCGGCAGCCCGCGCTTGGCGAAAGCGGTACTGAACTTGGCGCCCCGCACCGCGAACCGCAGATCGAAGTTCAACGCCTGCGCCAGCCCGATACCGGCGCACGCACCGTTGATCGCGCCGATGATCGGCTTGGGAATCGTGGTCGCATGGGTCTGCGACCGCCGGCCGGTGGCGTAGCGGGTGCCGCCCGCAACGGCGCTGAGCACCGCCGGGTCCAGGCCCGGCACGAACGAAGTGCCCGCGCCGGTCACCACGATCGCC
>CBJNFW010000015.1:0-56468 GCA_966435935.1 uncultured Nocardia sp. | reverse complement strand
GACTCCGGCCCTGCGCCCGTGGTGAGGGGGCCCCGTCGAGATGGAGACGGGGTAGAGAAACATTTCCGATCCCATCCGACCGGGGTCGCGCAGTGAGGCGCGGCCCCGCGTCGTTAGAGGCCCTGACTGGTGATGTGCCGGAAGGCGCTTGCCGGAATAGCGGGGCTGTCAGTTCAAAGCGCATGCGCCCGAATGGGGTCACGGGCATGACTCATGGTCACCGGCTGGGGCATGCGCATGTCTGAAAGGTTTTCGCGTGACCAGCACGATTTCTCATCGCCCTGGGATTGATGGTGGATCCTATTGCGGCACTGAACAATTACGCACACTGCTACTGGGTGACGACTGGGAGGGATCGCTGCGGGTGCGTGACGCGGTGATCGCTTTGAGTGATCGCCCGCCTTCGGTGGTGCCCGTTGTCGCTCCGGAGCCTGATGCGGGGCATCAGCTGCTGCAGCACATCGTGGCCGATCTCGGCGGATCCGCCCGCGAGATCGCTTCCACCCCTGCACTACTCGGCGCCTTGTTCGAGTGGGCTGCAATTTCCGCGCCGCGACTTCTGCGGCTGTTGCCCGAGCACTTCATCAGTGTCCTCGACGCGATCGAGCGGTCGGGGAACGGCTCGCCGCACCAGCGTGCGTTGCTCGCCGGACTCGATGTGGTGACCACGACCGGAGTTCGCCTGCACACCGAGGGAGCGCCGGGGTCGGATATCCCTGCCCAGCAGGCTCGCGTCGAGTGGCAGCCCGATGGGTCCTTCCTGTTCTCGACCCCGGTCGAGGGCGCCTACACCTGGACGTGGCGTGGCCACCACACCGCGGAGCCGACAACAGCTGTGGTGAGCGCACGCCTCATCGGCCGCGGCGGAGTCGACGAGGGCGTGTTCGAGTTCATTTTTCAGTTGCGTGACGCTGGTGGCGCGCTGATCCCTGGGGCACGGGTCAACACCTTGCCGCCGCGGGCGGGAGCAGTGCGCGACAGCAGCAGGATCGACTGCGAGAGTGTGCGGCTGTCGCCGGATGCGCTGCAGTGCGGGGAATGGGCATACCTCGAGTCCGATGGCCAGCTGCAGTGCGCATTGTCGTTGCGGGAGAGGGAAGACCGCGCGCTCGCACAGTCGCGCCTCGCGGGGTTCTATGGCGCCAACGCCGCGGTGGCCGCGGCGCGTGGCGGGCTCACACTGGTGTGGGAGTATACCCGCCGCACGTGCACCGCGGACGGCGCGCTGCTGGCCGACGGTGATGCGGTCCGCGCCGAGTTGGTTTCGGCGATCGCACACACGATCGCCATGACGGCCCTGAGTCACGCAGCGCGCGAGCGGATGTCCGCGAATCCGGACAGCCCGACATCGGCCGTGCTGGCATCAATGGCGACTGCGGCGCTGACGCGCACCGCGCGCCAGGTTCTGCTCACCTGCCGGGAATTGGCCGGGACACAAGGGTTCTACCAAGTCAACCACCTGGCCGAGTGGATCGAGTCGGTCGATCACCTGGCTGGCGAGTGCGACCCGCGGGCAGTAGAGGTTGCCGCGGGCCGTCGCATGATCACGTGGTGTGCACAGCGGGCGGTGCATGATCGGCTCACCGCCGTGGACAGCGACACGGTGCTGCAGTGGTGGCATCGCATGCTGGCCGACCGCGAGCACACCCTGCTCGATGATGCCTGCTACGGCGATCTGTCCGGCACTACCGCCACCGGCGACAACGGCGCGGCGATCGCGATTGCTCGCGCGGTGCAGGACCGGATGGCCCCGGAAGCACTGGCCACAGCGGTGCAGTCGATGTCCGATCCGGCGGCCCGAGCGATCGCTGCTGACGTCGCGACGGTGTTCGCGCTCGAATGCATCGACCGCGACAGTGGGTGGTACTGCGCGCGCGCACGCATGACACCGGATCTGGCGTTCACGATCAAACAGGGGCTGGTCAGCCGGTACGCGAGGCTGGCCGCGTACATACCAGCCCTGCTGAGCGCTTTCACGATCCCGGTCGAGGCCCTGGACGCGCCGATGGCCGGGGATGTTCTGGCGTGGTGGCACCGGCACGACGCTGGCGGGCCTGAACCGATCGACGTGACCGAGTCGGCGGGCGACCGGTGAGCCGCCGAAGCGCCCGCGCACGCGGGCCGGTGATGCTCGGGTCGGCGGCGCTGGCGGCCATCGTGAGCGCAGGAACCGGTGTCGCGAACGCCGACGAGGCAGCACCTTTACCGCACGGCTGCCCCGCCTTGGTCGTAGTGGGCGTCGAGGGAACAGGACAGTCCTCGCCGGCCGCGGATCCGTATACCGATCCCGGAGTGCTCGGCTCGGTCTTCGCACCGGTGGCCGGTGATCCCGCGGACGTGCAGCAGATCGTTGTGCCCTATGACGCAGGTTTCGGCGGGGCGCTCGGGACCGGGTCAGGCACCGCAACGTTCGCAGCATCGTCGCAGCAGGCCCTCCAGAAAGTCCGGAACACCATGTCCGCGGTGGGCGCGCAATGCCCGCGTTCGAAGATCGCGCTTTCCGCGTACTCGCAAGGCGCTGGTGTCGCGGCCAGAGTGGCCCACGAGGAGGGGGCTGACCAGGGCCCGGTGCCGCCGGATCGGATCGCGGGAGTGCTGCTGATGAGTGACTACACCCGCGCGCCCGGCGGACAGCGATTTCCCGGACGCCCGGGGCAAGTGTCCCCGGATCCGGTGCCCGGCACGAGCGGGGCCTCCACCTCGCATGTTCACCTGGGCCCGGTACCCGGCAGCGGCGGAATCGCCTCGAACTCAGTGGATTACGGTAAGCTCGACGGGCGCGTGGGACAGGCATGTGCCCAGGGTGATCTGGCCTGTGACGCACCCGCGAACGCCGCGGCACTGAGTGTCGGGGCGGGGATCGCCGCGCAGACCGATTTCCGTTCCCCGGCAACGGCATTGGCCTCAGCTGGCGCGGCGTGGTCAGGGACGGTGTCCGCGGTCACGACGCGGGTGCTGCTCGATGATGTGCACCTGGACAGCGGCCGGGTCGATTACACCCCGCAGCGCACCGTGTCCGACCGTCTGGCGCAGGCCGCGGTCAATCCCGATGCGCCTCCCACACGGGAGCAGTCGCAGGCCGCGGCGGTCAAAGCGCAGCAGGTCGCCGCAGCGGTGGCCGCCGATCCGCTCGGCCAGATCCCGCGGCTGGCCCAGCAGATCGCTGCCGCCGTGGTTCCCAACCTCGCCGCCAACGCCGCACTCACCGATCCCACGACGGTGGCGCGATACGCCAACACGATCACTCAGCACGACAGCTACGGCACGAATCCCCCATACACGGCATGGCTTTCGGCGATGACTCGCGACCTGCACGGAGGACAGCGATGAATTCCTCCGAGAATCCGGCCACACCGCACTCGCCCGACAATCCCGCGAATGGCTTTCCTCCGACGGCTGGAGTTGCGGTGGTGAACCTCATCAGTGGCCCCAGCCGGTTGGCGCGTTGGATTCGCAGGCGATTCCAGATCGCGCTGGCCACCCTCGAGGGGGTGGCCGGGCTGCGGGAATTCCGGCTCGTGCGGATACACCGCACCGGCGGGGCAGTGTTCGCCAGCATCACCGTATGGAACGAGATCGCCGATTTTCACGCATGGCGCGCGAGCCCCGCGTTCGGGCGAGCGCACCCCAACGCGCGGCGGCATCGCAAGCGCTTTGCCCAGCTGCGCTCCGAACAGCAGCACTACCCGCTCGCCCCGCACACCCGGGACGCTGCCCTGGATACCGATGTGATGCACCGGATCTCGGCGCAATACCCCGAACTGGTCCCAGCCGATAGCCAGGTGGTGCACGAGGTGCACTGGCCTCGCGCCACGCACCGCGCCCGCCCTCAACGGGCGACCTGGATTCTGGTCATTGCCTGTACTGCAACATTTTTAGGGTTTCTCGACACCGCGGTGGTCAACATGACCTACAGCGCTGTGGCACGGAGTTTCCCGGGCAGGGGCGCGGGGCTGACGTGGATGGTCAGCGGCTATGCGGTCGCCTTCGCGGCATTACTGACCGCTGCGGGCCGGTGGTCGGATATGTTCGGGCACCGCCGAATACTGCTGTGCGGGGTCAGCGCGTTCGCCGCCGCCTCACTGGTGTGCGCGTGCGCACCGACCGCGCCGGTGTTGATCGGCGCCCGGATCGCCCAGGGCGCGGCGGCGGCTCTGCTGCTGCCCGCGGCTCTGGGAGCGTTGCTGGCCAGCGTCCCGCCGCGCCGCGCACCGCGAGTGATCGGGGCCTGGGCCGCGACCGGGGCCCTGGCCGCAGCGATCGGGCCCGCGGTCGGCGCGGGCGTGGTCGACCTGTGGGGGTGGCGAGCGGTATTCGCCCTCAACATCCCGATCTGCGTGGGCCTGATGGTCGGCGGGCTGGTCCTGCCGGCCGGGACCCGCCAACGCCGCCAGTACCCGGATCTGCTCGGGGTGATCGCGCTGAGCGCGGGGATCGCCGCACTGGTGGCCGCGCTGACCCAAGGACATCAGTGGGGATGGGGGAGCCCGCCCACCCTGGGCCTGATCCTCGGCGGGCTGGTCGGATGCGGTGTGGCGTATCGGCGCGGTCGCACTCAGGCCCGGCCCGCGCTGCCGGTGTCGCTGTGGCGCTCGCAGCCCTTCGCGCTCTCGACCCTGGTCAACGGGTGCTTGGGATTCGCGATGGGCTCGGTTCTGTTGGCGGATCCGCTCTTCCTGCAACAGGCGTGGCACTTGTCGCTCCTGCGGGCCGCGGGGTGCATCGGCGCGATCGGGGTGATGGCGATGCTGACCGCCGCGGTGTGCGGACGCACCGCGCCGGGTCGGCAACCCGGTTGGCTGTGCGCGGTCGGCATGATGTTGGTGGCCGTTGCGTGCGCGATGTGTGCAAGCCAAATGTTCACCACGACACGAGATCTGATGTTCTGGTGGCTGTTGGCGGTCCTGCTGGGCGTCGGGGTCGGTGCCACGGTGACCGGGGTGGCGGTCATCACCGCCGCCACCGTGCCCGCCGGGAGCATCAGCTCCGGGCTCGGTATGGGCCTGACCGGCCGCCAGACCGGCGCGGCGCTCGGGGTCGCGATGGTGGCCGCCGTGCTCATCACAGGCCCTGACTACCTCGCCTCGGTCCACGCGCTGTTCGCCATCACCACCGCTGTAGTCCTGAGCGGAGTCCTGGCCTCGGTCGCGATCGGGCTCACCCACCCATCACCAGGCGAGGGCGACACCGACTCCGATCACGCCGACCTCGGCACCCGCCCCCCGGAAATTCTTGTCCCGACCACTAGTTCGGAGCAATGACATGCCTACCTCTGTGCAGATATCCGATCTCGAGGCCATGCTCGACGTGCTGGACCTCGACCAGGACGGCGACGACACGTTCACCGGCGAGCATCCGGCCAAGACCTGGCAACGGACGTTCGGCGGCCAACTGCTCGGGCAAGCGGTCATCGCCGCCGGGCGCACGGTCCCCGACTGCCGCGACCGTCGGCCCCTGCACGCACTGCACGCGCAGTTCGTGCGCGCCGGGCGCATCGCACCGATCACCTACCAAGTCACCCGACTGCGCGACGAACGATCCCTGGCGAACCGAGCCGTCACCGCGTACCAGGAGGATCAGGTCGTGGCGATGTTCTTCGCCTCGTTCCAGACCGCCCGTGTGGGGTTCGAGCACTCTGCGCCGATGCCTGTGGTGCCAGATCCCGAGGCACTCCCGGTGATCACCGATTCGTTCGCTGGTCGCGAAGATCGGCTCACGATGTTCATCCAGTCCCTGTTCCCGGTGGATATCCGGTATTGCGATGATCCGCCGTGGGATTTGCAGCGGCAGGGTCGCCGTCCCACCGTCTGCCAGGCGTGGATGCGGGCTGAAGGCGTGCTTCCGGAGGATCCGCTGGTCCACCACGCCGCGTTGGCGTGGTGCAGCGACATGACACCGCTGGACCCGATCATCACCCGACACGGCCTGGCATGGGGCAACGACCGCATCGTCGCGGCGACGCTGAACCACGCGATCTGGTTCCACCAACCACCGCGACTGGACCACTGGGTGCTCTACACCACCCAATCACCCACCGCGGCACACTCTCGCGCACTGGTGACCGGACACTTCCACGCCCGCAACGGCGCACAGATCGCCACCGTGCAGCAGGAGAACGTCGTGCTCGCCCGCCCCAGCAAGACCGGCTCATGAGTACGTGCCAGCAGTTGTGCAGTGCCGTACCAGCCGAGACTTCCGAACCCAAGGCAATCGACCGAACCTGGGCCGTAGCGCATCTGCGCAAACTCCTGGCCCATACGCCGCCGGGCAGCCGTCGACGCAGCGCGGACAGCGATCCCCGAAAAGGGGAGAACCTATGATCCACAACACGATTGCCTGGGTCATCGCTGAGGTGGTGGTCCTGGCTCCGCGCGTTGGGCTTAGCCGATCGCTGTGGCAGCGCGTAGCGCGCGGCGGGTGGTCATAGTGAGTACCGGCCGCGCACTGCCGATCTCGATCGAGGCGGCCCGCACTCTGGCCGCGGCGGGTACGGGGCTGGTTGTGGTGCTGCTGCGTGAGCAGCAGGTCGTGGGTGTGCTGCACCTGCCGCCGGGCTCCCCGGCCGCAGCGGGCCCGGCGGCAGTGGCGGCGCAGGCCGAGCAAGCTGTCCTGGTCATCGTCGGGCCCCTCAAGGTCGCCGGTCGCCTGATGATCGAAGCAGACGAGACACGAAAAACGCTGGCCGCCATCGGTGTCGAGGTGACTGGCACCGTCCACACCTCGACGTTGAAGGTCGGGCAGCGGTGGACCGATCTATCGTCGGATCGTCCCTGAGATGGCATCATCGGCCGCCTCTTCCGCAAGCGAGGGTGAGGCGCGCGGCGGTATTTGGTCGTGATCGGTTCCCCGGGGGTTCGAGGGCCCGATCACGACTCCCAGCATCTCAGGTTGCGACGACTCGCGGTGGCGCACGAGCAGTGAGCCGCGCGCGATCTTCGCAGCCGATGTCGTGGGCCGCGCTGCCGTGGAATGCTTCGCTGTCAGGGGCATCCAGCACTTCGGGTGGGTAGACGTGCTCACACATGCACTGAGGTCCCGCTATTCAGCGCCCGTACTGTCCGCTTCGGACGCAGATTTCGACACTGCTGAGCGTGGTCGCCTGCCTGGTCTCGACGTGTGGATAGGCGAACTCGCGTCCGCGCGGCGGATGGATTTGTCGACAAGATCACCGCGGGGGCCGCACGCCTGGCATACTGATCGGTTCGCTTGGATCATGCGTTGCGCATCTTGGCATCGGGGGGGTCTGTCGAACACAGAGTGTGAGCGTGCCCAGTGAGGTGAGAAGCGATGCGTCAATGGATTATTGCTGAATGGTTCGAGCCGCAGACCGACCCGACGGTGATCGCGGTCGGCCATACGGCTAAGGATTTCGTCCCGCTTGATCGCATACTCAGCAGCCGACTCATGTTGCGGGAAGCCCGTGCCGCGATCGGCAAGGTCGGTGTGACATTCGAACCGGTCGAACGGATTTCGGGACGTCGGCGCACGATCGTTGTGCCGCTGCTGCTTCCGCCTCTGCGGCTGCATGGGGTGATGCTGTGGTCAGGTTGGGCCGATGAACCGGTACCAGCCCGAAGTCCTGCCGGTGCGTGGTGTTTCGATATGCGCTCCTCGACCAATATCCGCAGCGACGACATGCTGACCACGCTGGGAATTCCGCGGGAGCGGTGGGACACCGTGCGGCGGCATTCGGTCGCCGACGTGTTCGGCGGCCCGTTCATCGTCAACCACCAAGAGCTGAGCACGCTATTGAGGCGGCTCGTGCACGCCGTGCATGGCACCAACACGCAGACGATGTGGGCGGCCGTGCACGAGTCCACTGGACGCCTTCGCGCCCAGCAGCATTCGTGCCGTCAGCTCGATGAACCAGACCACGAGGGCAGAATCCGTCATCTGGTGCGCGGCATCAGCTATGACGTCGGTCCGGCTGCTGAGGTTCCCGCGGCTCCACCACCGACAACGTTCGCCCATCAAGTCCTGGAAGCCTCCGCGTCCACTGGGCGCTACAGCGCGATTCTGCATCCCCGGACCCTGCATCTGCTGCAATGGCAGGGCGCTCCGATGCCCCAGATCGCCTGGCAGGCCTACAACGGGCAACCTCTCCCCGCCATCCACCCGGACGATCTTCCCGTTGCACGAGCCATGGCCGCCAGCCTCGATCGCGGCGAGGCTGGCGGCGTGATCCGTGTACGGGCCCTGGATGGCACCTGGATCCCGGTGAGCGTGCACGCGTCTGCCCTGCGTCTGCACTCAACGGCCGCCGCCATACTGGTCACCGTCCGATTCGCGGACACGACCTGACAACTGCCAGTCGGCCCCGTCGATTCGGAGAGGCTCTCGTTCCGCCGGCCCGAGCCCTTCAGGCGCTGGACGCTCGACGCCCGCTGCGTACCGCGAGAACCTATTGGGGCTGCTGTAGCCGGACGTGCTTGCCGCCTATTGGTGTCCGGCGGCTTTCACCAGCGCGCGCATCGCTGCAGTGTGGTGCGCGGTTCCGGCGCAGTTCTGCCTCCACCCGCCGAGCCATCGAGGCCCAGTTCGTCATCTCCAATTGCTGGCCCGCGATCTGAACATTCGCCGAGTCGTCGATCCCGAAGTGCTCGCCGTATGCGCAGCGACTTCCGAAGACTCGGAAGGATGCCTTTCACACTGTAATTGCAATGGTGCGAACCGCATTCGGCTTGCTCGCGATGACGAATACGCCGAGAATCACGGGGTGACAATTGAGGTAAGTCGACGCAGCCGCGGCAGAGGAAACAAGCTAGCGGAATGGTTGCTCATCGAGACCCTCGACTGGCCAACAGAACATCCCACGATCGTCAATTTCGGTGGGAGGCCTCGAAAATTCCAGTCTCTCGACGCGGTCGTCCCCGGCGGCGTGTCACGAATCAGGTCAACTATAGAGATTTTGGCGAATACAAAGCAACCGTTCTCCGAGGTTGTCCAGGGCCGTCGAGTGATGGCCTACCCCCATATTGTCAGCGGGCGGCTGCACGGCATCCAGTACTGGTCGGGGAAAGACTCGGACCCAATGCCGCCGAGGCCAGCGGCCGCCGCATGGTGGATCGATCTCACGGATCTCACCTGCTTCGGGTCGGACGAATGGGCCGATTGGGCCGATCTCCCGGAAGACAGTCGCGGTGCCCCTCGATCGCTGGCGGCACTGTTCGCTCAGGTCGACAGCGGCGGCCGCGATATTTCCGCGATGCGATCGATCGTCACGATGCAGCCGGGAAACACCCAGCAAGGTACTTGGCGAGTCTTCAGGCGCGACGAAACATCGTTCCCCTGCCATTTCAGCTGCCGGATCTACAGCCAAGCCGGCCACACGGGTGAACCGGGTCATCGCGTAGCCCGGGGTGTTTGCCACATGAACGCTCCTGACCGCCACAGCGATCGGGAGGCACTGCTGGTGGATCAAGTTCTGGAAACCGCAGCCGCTCCTGGACAGTATCGAGTGCTGGTCTCCCGCCAGAGTCTGCGTCCGATCCGATGGGTGCACGGATCGGCGATCCCTGATCACATTGCGTGGCGACGCGCTCAGGGGGAGCCCGAGCCCGGCGTGCATCCCGAGGACTGGCCCATCGTGATCGCCATGCTGAAAGGGCTCGAAAAGTCCTCGACCCGTGGGCAATATCGCGTGCGGGGGGTGCATGGCGGCTGGGTCGGGATCGACGCAACCGCTGACCTTCTCGTCCTCGGGCCGGACGCGGACGCCGCACTCATCACGTTCACGACATCGTCCGAAAACGGTTGACATCCGCGCGTCGCCGTTTAGGATCATGATCACGCACGCCCCGGTTTGCTGGGGCGATCCGGCGATGGTCGGTTCTCGATGGACCTCGCATGGCAGCGGCCCACTCTCTCATAGGTGGGTTGTCTATGTTCGCTGCCACGAATCGAGCCGGAAATGCGCACACCACCGCCCCAAGCGAGCGCTCCTGGCGATATCGCCGCGCTGTGCGCAGGGCCAGCGTCTCGCGCACACATCTCGTGGAACGCGCAACGTCCCCCCGCGGGCCGACAGTCCCTGGAGTCACCCAGCAGGTCCCCTCCCGACACCACAAGCGCGTGGGTAGCGGCGCAGCGTGGCGTCGAAAGTGCGCGCCTGACCGCCATTTTCCATTCGGGTGCTCGGGGAGGGCAGGACAGAGTGAAGACAAAAACAGCAGCACGCCACACCGGCAGGGAACGGTCGGCACGGCCGGAGTATCTGGTCGCTCGGCTGGCGTTGCCGGAGGCATGGACGGTCGAGGATCTGACCGACGCCCTAGGGCGTGAGTGTGGGACCACGATCGTGTGGGTTCCGGTGCCGCCGGGATTCCCGCACGAGCTGTGCGGGGTGCATCTATCGGGCCGCGATGTGACGGTTCTGTGTTATCGAGAATCTGATGAGCCGTCGGCGTCTCGGCAGGCACACGCGCACGCGGCAGCACATCATCTGCTCGACAACGGGCTTGAGGTCCACGGCGTACCGCAGGTACTCGACGCGCTGGTCAGCGGCTCAAGCGCCGATGAGGCGAAAGTGGACGCGGCGCGTGCAGAATGTGAGGCCGACCACTTGGCGGCCATGATTCTGCTCTCGCCGAGTCGCCGATCTCGGCGGCGTGTCTCCCCGTGCTCGGCCCGGTCATAGTCACGGTAGTGAGTGGCAGAACGAGCGGCCTTCCGGAGTGAGACGTTGAGGGCGACGCCTCACTCCGGAGGGCCGGGCAGTGATTGTCGGTCGAGCTTGTTCGCTCGAACGAGTTCGAGAAGTTCGTTGGCTCGCGTGATGAGTTCGGCGGCCACTGCCGAAGTCATCACGTAGCCGCCGCCGTCCTCGGCTTTGAAGAACTCGGCGTTGTCGATTCCCATGGCCCTCATCACCCGCTCCAGCTCGCGGAGTTCGGCGACTTCGTCTGCGGTGTAGGTGGCCGACCGGTGTGTCTTTGCGCGAGGTTTGAGTTCGGTGTCGGTGAGCAACGATTCTTTCGCGCTGCCCTCCTCCAGGTCCAGCAGGTGCTCGAACACACCGAAAATGCCGTCGCGAGGGACCGGGCCGAAACCCTGCAAGCTTTGACGCAGGCGCTTATCCGACATCTTCAACCGTCCAGCGCCGATCATGTCTTCGGGTTTCAGGCCCCGGTCCTCCATGCGTGCGCGCAGCCGGTCGCCGAAGCGTCGCTTCTGCTCGTCGGTGACTTCCATCTGGGCCATGATTCGGAATCATACCGGCTGCCGGTCGGTGATCCAGCCGGACCGCACCCCTGATTTCAGGGGCAGAAGGCAACCGCACCCGCTCTGTAGTGCCCCCATAGGGCATTTACATTCCACGTCTCATCGCATATGCTCGGAATGATTCCAGAATGAGTCTGGAATCATTCCAATGGTTGACGGGTTGATCGCGGCAGAGCGCAGCGAAGTGGCCCGCAACCAGTGCAGTAAGCAGCGACGCCACCCCTCAGCGTTGCTGGCGCGGGTCTCTGCGTCCGGGCTCTCGTAGCCCGGACGCAGAGACGGAGACGAGGTCGACCGATGACAGGTTCGAACAAGCCCAGACCTGCTGACCTGCAGGAAAATTCAGGAGCGAGGCGCGAGGCGATGGGCGAAACGACGTTCCAGCACAGCCTGAGCCCGAGGTGGCGAAGTGGCCGACCGTAGCTCGTTCGATCCCAACACCGACGGGGAAAATCCCAGACACACCGTCCCGGCCGAAGCTGCACACACGGGAATGGACCGCGAGCTGCGCCGAATACGGCTGCTGGTGCGGAGCGCTGCGACCGCGAGCCTGTCCGAAGCGGAGTTCGTCCGCCGGGTGCGCCTGGGCGGGGTAGCGATGTGGCCGAGCGGACGCCATCCCAGCGGCGTCATCACCAGATACCGGGTCGAACTGGGTATCGGATCCGGGAAGGACTGCGCCGATACCGATCTCGGCGGCGATCTGGTGTTACCTGTCCTGCGGGGTGATTGGGCCACCGGAGGCCACGCGTCCGCGCAAGCAGCCGTCGAGTGGAGAGGTCTGCGCCGGCCCTATTGGACCGACCGCGAAAAGCTCGAGCTGTCCGACCTCGCGGTCTGGCCGCGCGTGTTCAGCGACGCGAACGCATTCAACCGCCATCTGGCGCATCTGGCACGCAGCGACCACGACGAGTGGGCCTGGGCCGCACGGCGGCTGGCAGGATTGTGCGCTGCATGGTCGCTCCGAGCCGAGAATGCCAGTGGCAGAACGCCTTTCGAGGACGCGTGTGCGGAACTTGCCCGGTCCGCCGAACTGACGACCGCCCCTGTGCGCCGCATCCGTGATCGCCCCGGGCTGGGCCGGGTGGCGTATGTGTTGACGCAGCTGATCAGCGGAGGCGATTCGCCACGAGAGTTCCTGCTGCTGCTGGTGCAGGTGCTGGGTGCGATGGAGATGATCGCCACCGCCCATCGCACACGCGGTGAGCTGACCCGGTACCGACACATCCACGACGCGACGGCACCGCTGGAAGCTCTGTGCCCGCTCTTCTACGCCCGCGCTGTGCAGCAACCGTCGCCACGACGCCGGGGCCGCAGATCACCCTAGCCCGCGATCGCGCCACCCATACATCCGAACCGTGCAGCTTCCAAGTAGCGCACCACATTACCGCTCCAGAACACCACGAAGGGGACATGATGATGAGGATTCGACAACGCCCGGCACTGGCCACCGCCGCAATCGCAGCTGCAGGCGTGCTGCTGGCCGCGGGACCGGCCGCCGCCCAAGACATACAGCCAGGACTCGAAGCGCCTCAGCAGCAGCCGGGTCTGTCGCGCTCACCCGCACCGCCACAGGTGCCCGCTGCCGTACCGATCACCGATCTGGCCGTTGCTCCGCCTCCCTCGCCGCGACCGAGCCAGCAGGTACGCGAACAGCCCGAAACGACGTCGCCTACCGATACCGATTCGGGCGCATCGCACACCGACCACAACAGCGCACCGCGCCCCTACGTACCACCACAACCTGTTGCGCCCGTGGTAAATCCGCGCCTTGTGCGGTTCGGCACGGCGGAGTTCGTCGCACCTGATGGTGTTCCGGTCGAGTGGGTCCATGCCTCGCAAAGCGGCTCCGATGCCGCGGAGTGGTGGGCCAGCTACCTATTCCGGCTAGCTGGGGACAACGGTGAGAGCGCTGATCACGAAGCTGCGGCCACAGTGGCCGGGGGCGCTGCGGGAGTGGTCGTCGGTGCAGTGCTGGCGCAGCCGATTCCCTCGGTCGTGGGTTGCGTGACCGGTGCCGTGGTCGGGGCAGCGGCGGGCACTCTCGCAGCTGGCCCCGCTGGCACGGCGGCCGGTGGACTCTTCGGCTGCGCGGGTGGCTGGGCCCTGGCCGGCGGGGCCGCGGCGGTGGTCGGCGGAGTGATCGGTGGTGCGGTTGGAGCAGGGGCCGGTGTGGCCCTGGGCGCGGACCTGGACAACAAGGCCCGGCCTCCCGCCCCCGCGAATCCTCC
This sequence comes from uncultured Nocardia sp., assembly GCA_966435935.1. GTDB lineage: Bacteria > Actinomycetota > Actinomycetes > Mycobacteriales > Mycobacteriaceae > Nocardia. Next base: position 43,017 of record CBJNFW010000015.1, on the reverse strand, counting down.
AAGTCCTGCTCCGGTGAAGCCGGTTCCTGCTCCGGACGCAGACCATTGTGGCTGCTGGCCCGTGCTTCCGCCGCTGCCGGTGCCTGCTGTTCCGGCTCCGCCGGGGCCGGACCCGGTCGCGGTGGCCACGGGCGCGGTGCACGGTTTCGTGGACCAGGTTTCTGCGTCGAGTCCGCTTGGTGCACAGGCTGTTTCATCGGTGCGTGCGGCAGTGTCCGGGCTTCCGAGGCTGTCCTGCGCGCAGGCCGGGTCGTTGTCGGGGCCGGTGGATGCGGTCGTGGACGCGGTTCAGGCGGCGATCGGGACCGGACCCGCGGTGAAGTGAGGTGGTGAGGATGTTCGGCTGGTCGATGACTCACCGCCGCTACGGCACCATCCAGGCGGATGAGGCCGGACTGCGCATGTGTGGGTCTCGGGACCGGAGACTTCGAGGTCCGCGGGTGGCGGGTGTGCTGGTTACAACGCTGCTAGTGGTCGGTACCTCGGCCGCGACAGTGGTGCCCGCCCAATCCCAGGCCGATTCGGGGCAGTCGTGCGCGGCACTGTACGTGCTCGGGGTGCAAGGGGCCGATGAAGCAGGCGCGGGCAACTCGGTGACCACCGACAGCGGTGTTCTGTCGCAGATCCTGCAACCGCTGACGACCGGGGCGCCGACCGGACAGATCGACCGCGCCTATGTCGCCTACGACACCGGTGACACTGCCGCAGCGATGAATCCGGACAACGCCAAGCCCGCGCAGTACGGCCAGGCGATCGCGAAAAGCCTTGCCCAGCTTCGGCAGATGACCCAGCAGTTCCTTGCTCGGTGCTCCTCGAGTGATGTCGCGGTGGTCGGATACCGGCAAGGCGCGGTAGTGGCATCGCAATTCGCACAACAGATCGGCCACGGAACAGACCCGATCCACGCCGAGCGGGTCGCGGCGGTCGCCTTGCTCGATGACCCGTCCCGGCCCAGCGGTGCGGCACTGTTCCCGGGCCGAGACGGGAAAACGGTGCCCGATCCCGCACCCGGCACGCCGGGCACAGCGGTCGGCGCGGTACAGCCGCTGAGCCAGCAACCCGCACTCGGTGGCGGAATCGGCGCGCAACCGGGCGCGGCGGCCGACTTTGGAGCCTTGGCCGGACGAGTGGCGAATGTGTGTATTGCCGGGGGGCTGACCTGCGACACCCAGGCGCAGTCACCGATCCAGCGAGTGGTGTCAAACATCACGGGTGCGGCTGCCTCCGCGCACGGTGACCCCTTGCAGGCGCTCGGTGCGGTGACCAACGCGTTGGCGTTCACCACCATCAACACCGTCAGCGCGGTGGTGAACAACGACGTGCAGGGCGATTCCCTTGACACACTGGACTATTCACCGGGGGAGTCGCTCTCGCAACGGGTCGCGGAGGCCTCCGATCCCCACACGCCGCTGGATATCGGCGGCGCGCTGCAGGCGGTGCTGCGGGTGGGCACCATCGGATTGAACGCTGTCGTCACGGTGCTGCGCACAGTGTTGACACCGGCGAACATCGCCCAGGTCGCCGCTGCGGGGCTAGCCAATCCCGCCGTCGGCCTGGCGATACTGGGACAACAACTGCTCGGCGCGATCCCGCAGTTGATTCCGCCGATCACGGTGGTGCGGTTGGTGAGCGAAGCCTTCACCGCGGTCGTCCAGAACATCAAGGACAACACCCCCGGCGCGACGAACAAGGACCTGGTCGATACCACCAACGCGGTTAAATACAGCGACGCACTCACTGCTCAGCAGCCCTATACGACCGCGCCGGTCGCCGCGGACGGCGCAGCACCGAGCGCGTTCATCACCGCCTGGTTCTCCGCGGCGGCCCGCGATCTCGCCACCGCACACCCCGCAACATCGACCGCGACCTCCGCGCCCGGCGCGCACCCGACCGCGACCTCGGCGCCCGGCGCGAATCCGTGGAACGCCCTGCCGGAGACGAGCACGCCGGACTCGCCGGGTGCCGACGCATCGGAACTTAGCACATCCAGTAGTCCGTCGTCGTCGCGGTGAAGGCGGTGAGACCGGATGAATTCGTCTGTTCTGGAGAGGATTTCAGTGCACAATGGCGACCGCGATGCGGGCTTGAATACCGATTCGTTCCCGGCCGATGGCGAGTGGCACGAACTCACTACCCCTGAGCGAGGCTCGGCTCCGGCCGGTTACACCGCCTGGCTGAACACCGAACCCGACGCGGTCGGCTTGGCCGACGACCTTGACAGCCCCCTCGCTGATGCCGACACCGAGGAACCCAAGGACGCGGCGCCGCTCCCACAGCGCGAGAAGATCAGACTCCGCTGGATCGGCGTGGCTGCGGTGACCGCCTGCGTGGTTCTGGGCATCGGTGTGTGGACGGTGCTCCAACGGGAACCCACCACAACCGATGCCGCACCGGGCAACGCGATCACCACGCCGTCGATCTCCACCGATCAACGTCCGCCTGCCTGTGTGAGCGTGCGGACCCCGCAGCGGGTGTCCGGAGCAGGGCCGGGCAGCACGGCCTCGGGGCCGGATGTGGTGCTGGCCTTGGAGGCCGCCTACTACGTGGACCGGTCGGCCGCGGCGGTGCGGGCCCTGCTGGTGTCGGGTGGGCCGTTCGGTCTCGATTCGGAGATCCAGGCCGGGATCGACGCGATCCCGATCGGCACCCGTGACTGCGTGGACATCATCCCCGCCGGTCCGCAGCGGTGGTCGGTCACCATCACCGAACACCGCCCCGCGGGGTCGACCGTGATGCTGCACCAAACGATCACCACGACCACCCGCGATGGGCGCACCCTGGTGGCCGCCGTGGAGCCCGCATGAACTCGATCGTGACCGCCCAGGGCGAACGCCGACTCGCAGGCCGCCGCTACCGCCGCACCCGCGCGGTGGTGGCGCCACCACCAAATCAACGAGCAGCATTGTGGGACAAGGCCGTTCCGGTGTCGGCCGAGATGCGTGAGCGGTCACCGCTGGTGTGGCTGCTGGGCTCGCACGGCGGCGCCGGAGTCACGACGCTGGCCCGCCTTTTGGCCCCGGCTGCGGATTGCTATCGCCGGTGGCCTGCCGGAGTCGGTGCCGAGTCGCCATATGTGCTGGTGGTGGCCCGCGAAACCGTGAGCGGGCTGGCCGCGGCCGACGCGCTGCTTCGCCAGCACCACGCCGGGCTCGGCGGTGCCAGCGAGGTCCTCGGACTGGTCACCATCGCCGCGCGCCCCGGCCGCGTTCCCCCACAGATCCGCCGGGACCGCGACCTGTACACCGGCCTGGTCGAGAACAGATGGCGGGTGGAGTGGCACGAAACGTTCACTCTCGTTCGCCTCGAGGCCCTTCCGGTATGGACCCCCACCAGCAGCAACCCCTCACCGCGAACATCCCGCGATGACTTGGCCACCGTCCCGGCCGAGGTACGAGCGCTGGGACAGCAGTTACTCGCGGTGATCACCGAGCGCGAAGCCACACACATCGAGAACGGAGAGGGCCGATGAGCTGCATACTCACCGCGGCCGAGCAATCCACAGTGCTCGCCCAGGTCACCAACTACACCCCGGAAGTCCCACCCAATGCCGACGGGTTGCTCCGATTGGTCCGCTATTTGATGTGGTTCGTGCTCCTGAGCGGTGTGGCGGCGATCATCTTCGCCGGTGGCCGGTTCGCCTGGGAGAAGTGGTACGGCGGCCAACTCGAATCTCCCAAGATGGTCCTGGGTGCGCTGATCGGAGGGATCGTCGCCACCAGCGCCGGGACCCTGATGAATGCCGTTCTGCCGGGCGGGAATTGAGGGCGGCGGGCGCGAGATGGTGACGACAGTGCTGGCCGCCGGGAATCCCGGCCCGTGGATGCCCTTGCCCACCGAGGTAAGCGAGCCATTGAAGCAACTGTTCCGCTGGTTCTTGTGGGGTGTGGAAGTGCTGCTGATCTGCCGTTTGGTGTGGGTCACCGGAAAAGCCGGATGGGAACACTACCGCCCACCGCCCGGCCCGCCGGACACGCCCGGCGACGTCGCTCGCACCCTGGCGGCCTGGTGGTTGGCCGCGACAGCTCTGCCGCTGGCGATCAGTCTCCTGCTGCCCTAGCGGAACAGAAACTCGAAATGAAAGCCCCTTGCTGTGAACAGATTTCGACACAATCTGCTGTGGATCACGGTCGTGGCAGCAGTTCTCGCGCTCGGCGCTGCCTGTAGTCAACGACATCATGAGGTAGGCCCGGACCTCACGGCGGTTCCGGCCGGGGTCCACTGGAGCGATTACGAAGGCGTGCAGCTGCCTCAAGGCGTGGACGGACCGCGAGAGATAACCCGAACCGCAACAGGATTCACCCACACACCGCGAGGCGCCGCCCTGGCCGCGATCGTTCACACGACACGGATGTCGCTGGCACCCGATGACGACTGGGCACAGGTGCTGCGCGTCGAGGTGGCACCAGGCCCGGCCAAGGACACCTTGTCCACCTCGCGCATTCTGCTGCACCAAGCCTCTCGAGCCGCAGCCGCCACCGCACCACGGATCCGCGGCTACACCCTCACCGCGTATACCCCGACCACCGCGCACGTGCGGATCTATACCTCGTACCCGGACAGATCGATACAGCTCAACTTGGCACAGGTGGTGTGGCTGGGTGGTGACTGGCGCCTGCAACTGCCCGCTCTCGACTCGACCGCCCCCGTGGTGAAGTCCGTCACCGCAATGGCAGCGACTGTGAGATTGGAAGCACCACAATGACTTTCAACAAACGACGAAGCGCGCGAACATCCCGGGGCCGTGGGCGACCGCGCCCGCGCCCGACCGGGATACTTGCCGCCGGATTCCTGGCGCTGATCATCGTCGCCGGATCTGTGGCGTTCGCGGTCCACCATCACCGCCCGCACGCAAGCGGGGCCGCGGCCTCCACGACGGCGCTGCCGCCGGAGACCGTGGCAGTGACACCTGGTGCGGTGGGCGGGGTATTCGGTGTGCCGCAAGCAGATCCGTTCGGGCGACGCGTCGACATCCCCACCGACCCAGCCGGTGAGTTGCGCCCCCAGCAACCCGGGCTGCATAAGCAGCCCTCCGCGCCGGACTGGCTGACCGCCGCGCCCGCAGGATTGTGCCGGTCACAGGACGAACACCAGGCATGTGAGCCGGGGGGATGGCAACGCGTGCACGGGGCCGTGGTGCCGTTCTCGACCTCCGATGGCCCGACCCGGCTCGTGCAGGGTGTGGCTGCCGGGTACGCGCACACGCCGCAAGGCGCGGCATTGGCCGCCGCGTACAGCGCGTACGAGGTCGCGGCCCGACCCGGCGACCGCGTGATGCTGGCCACCCGGCTGCTGCTGCCCCCCGCCGAGCAACAGGCATTCGACGCCGGAATCCGCGCGGGCACCCTTCCGATACAGCAGGACCAGGCAACCACCCGATGGATGCTCGCCTGGGACGCGTTCGAGATACAGAACTACACCGACGACTTCGCGGTGATCGAGCTCGCCGCCCGCGCCCCGGACACCGACGCGACGCCCACCTGGAACGCGGTGACTATACCGATGGTCTGGCACAACGACGACTGGCTCGTGCGAGGCACCGGAACCCAGCTACCGGTCCAGCCGGTCCACCAACTCGCGGGGTGGACCCCATGGTGAGAATTCGGCGAACTGTGCTGGTGCTCACGGCGATCGGCGCGCTGCTGCTGGGGCCGGTGACGGTCGTACACGCCCAGGATCCCGCACCGCCCACGGCGAACTCCGATCGCGGCACGTCGACCACCTACGGGTTCGACCAGACCTGCAACCAAGTGCACGACACGGTGTCCAAGGTTCCGGGTCTGGGATCGCTCGGCGATGTGCTCTCGGGAGCGTGCAAGGCAGGCAACGCCGCCACGCATCCTGATGATGCTTCCAATGCCACGAAATCCAAGATTTGGGACACCACTTTCGGTCAGGTCACTCAGACTCTGCTCGACGGGCTCGGACAGGCGTTGGCGTGGGCGCTCACGTTCTGGATCCAACTGCCCAACGGCAAGCTGCTGGACAGCCAGACCCTATGGCAACGCATCGACGCCTACACACGCGTGCTGCAGATCTGGCTGCTGGCGTTCTCGATCGCGGTCTCAGCGGTGCGCGTCGGCGCCGCCCGCAAGCACCTGGCCGCCGATCACGCCGAAGAAACCTTCAAGGTGTTGCTCCGCTCGACCGCGACGACCTGGATTGCTGGCACGGTGATCCTGTCAGCCTCGCGAATGACCGACGCGTTCTCCTCCTGGATGGTGAGCACCACCATCGGTCAGAATGCGGGTGGCACAGCCGAATTGTTCGTGAAGAACATGGAACACAGCATCGGGCTCTTGGCGCCGGGGTTCGTGTTCGTCGTCGCGATCGTCGGGCTGCTGGGCGGGCTGGCAACGATCGCGACCACCGTTCTGCGTCAAGCGTTCCTGGTCGTGGCCGTGGCGGTGTTCCCACTGGCCGCCGCCGCGTCGGGGATGGGCGCTGGCCGCAATTCCTACCAGAGGCTCAGCGGATGGATCATCGCCTTTCTGCTGTACAAACCTTGTGCGGCGCTGGTGTACCTGGTCGCGTTCACCACCGCAGACGTCTCCAATTCCGAGTCCTCGTACGTTGCCTCGCAAGACTCGGCCATGCGGGCACTGATCGGCCTGATCCTGCTGTGCAGCACCGCGGCAGTACTTCCGGCGCTGGCGCGCCTGGTGCTACCCGCCCTGGCCGCGTTGGGCTCGGGCGGCAGCGGAGCCGCTGCGACGGGGATGGCCCTGGGACTGGGCGTGGCCGGATTCACCGGAGGCAAGGCGCTGATGGTCCGCGGCGCCGCCGCCGGGGCAGCAGCGCAAGCCCGCAGCACCGGTAGTTCCGGAGGGCCCCCGCCCCCGGGGCCCAACGGCGGATCCGGGCACCCGAGGCTCCCACCGGCACCTCCCACCCCCTTGCTCGGCAGCAGCGACGGCGGTGGTGGTGGCGGTGCCCCGAGTTCCCCGCGGCCGGGCAAACGAGTCACACGCGCGCTGCCCGCGGCGACCGGCGCCGGCCGCGGGGCCGAGCGGGCGGCGGACCAGACCGCTGGCGGCACCCAGCCGGGAACGAGTACCTCGGCCCGATGGGTCAATTCGAATCCGAATCTCGGCTCCAATCGCATCGATGGATGAGAAGTCATGCAGCACAACACTATTGATGGCGAATGGAGGAATCGATGAGCGTGGAGTACGCCGAACGCTCCTACAGTTCGGGCACCCGCCCGCGCAGCGAAGGGTTGTTCGGGCTGTCTTGGGTGGGGATGCTCACCGTGGGCGCGGTGGTCATTTCCGTTGTACTGTCCCAAGCGATCTTCGGGCTCACAGTCGCCGCGGCCGTCCTGACGGTCGGCACTATGATCTCCGCGCCGCTGGTCATCCACATCGATGGGCGCACAGGATACGTCCGGGCGATCCTGCTGTGGCAATGGTGGCGCGGCGCGCGTCGTGGCGAACATCTATATCGCTCCGGAAGCTTCTCCCAAATACCCGGTGGGGCACGACGATTGCCGGGCGTGCTAGCGCCGAGCCGACTGTATTCCGCGCAGGCGGTCGACGGGCACTGGTTCGGGATGATCCACATGCCCAAGGTCAATGCCTACACGATCGTGCTGCGTGCCTGGCCCCAGGGCGGTGAAGCCGTCGATCAGGACCTGGTCGATACCTGGGTCGCAGGCTGGGGAGCATTTTTGGGTTCGTTGGGCAGCCAGCCCGACATCCTGGCCATCGTGCCGGTGGTCGAGACCGTCCCTGAGACCGGCAACCGGCTCATGACCGAGGTCTCGACCCTGACCAGGCAGGACGCACCGGAGATCGCTCAGCAGGTGATGTGGGAACTGGGCAACCAGCTCGCCGCCCAACGAGTGCAGCTCGAATGCCGGCTGGCGATCACCTTCGAAGCCACGACTCCCGAGCGGCGCAAGGTTCCCGCCGAGCAAGCCCTCGAGATCGGCCGTCGCCTCCCGGGCATCATGGCCACCGTCGAAGAAGCCGGCGTACGCGTCCGGCCGATGGATGGCCACGAGATCATCGCGGTCGTGCGCCGCGCCTACGACCCTGCGGCACAAGCGAATCTGGAAACCGCGGCGACCGAAGCCGATGGGCACGGCCTGACCTGGGCGACGGCCGGGCCAGGGGACCAGAATGAACGCCGCGACCGGCTCCTGCACTGCGGCGCAGTCAGCATCACCTGGGAGATGAGCGAACCCCCGAAAGGCACGTTCGACGAACGAGTCCTCGAACGGCTCCTACAGGCCAACGTCGACCTGCCGCGCAAACGGGTCGCCGTGGTCTTTCGCCCCCACTCCGCGGGCGAGGGAAACAGCCTGGTGGATCAAGACTTCCGCAACGCTCTGGTCAAATCACAGAACCGGCGCAGCGGGCTGGTCTCGGCCGAAGCCAGCATCCGCGTCGACAGCACACAGCAGGCACGCGAAGAACTCGCCCGCGGCCACGGCCTGACCCGCTACGGCCTGCTGGTCACCGTCACAGCGCCCCACGACACGGACCTGCCGCGCCTGGAAGCGCTCACCAAGGACCTGACCACCCAGGCCCGGCTGCAAATTCAACGCTCCCGCTACTACCAGGCCGCCGCCTTCGCCGCCTCGGTAGGCATCGGGGTGATCCTGCCCGACCACGCCACAGTCGTGGAATTCCTGGAGGACTGACCATGCCTGCTGGCCGCGCCGAACACACGAAGCAACCGTCGCGAGCCCCTACTCCGGGAGAGCACCAGGGGCCGCGGGTGCTCGATGATGCCGCGCGTGAGCGGCTCGAGCACCGCCACCGGCGCGGCGGAATCCGCGGGGTATGGGCGGGATTTCTGCTGCGCCGCGATGACACGCGCCGCCGCACCCGCACCATGGCCGCAACCGCCGCTACCGAAGAAAAGACCGACCGGCCGATCCTGACACTGACCGACGCCGGATACGGCGGGCCTGGCGGCGGGCGAATGAGCACTGTGGCACGTCCACCCGAATGGCGTGCCACCACCGCACAGATCGCCGGGCTGTGGCCGTGGGCGGTCGGGGCCGGAGCCCCGATCCTGGGAACCCCGCTGGGCCCGCACCTGCGCACCGGCGCTCCGGTGTGTTTCGACCCGATGAACTGGTTCACCCGTGGCGGGTTCATCACCGCCCCGATCCTGTTCGTGCTGGGCCTCAACGGATTCGGCAAATCATCGCTCGTGCGGCGCATCGTGCTGGGCGGTATCGCTCAAGGCATCACCCCGCTCATCCTCGCTGATGTCAAACCCGACTACCGCCGCCTGGTCGAACTGGCCGGAGGGCAGGTGATCGACCTGGGCTACGGGCACGGACGCATCAACGTCCTGGACAACGGCGTGATGGGCTCGGTCCTCGAGCGGCTCGAGAACGCCGAGTACTACGAACAGGCTCGCGCGCTCATCCAAGAGCTGCGGGCGCGCCAGATCTCACTGATCTGCACGCTGGTCGAACTCGTGCGCGGAGAAAGAATCGCCGACTACGAAGAAACCGTCATCGGTTCCGCCCTGAACCAGCTGTACCTTCCCCGCGATGAGGGAGGGCGCGGCCACACCATCAGCGATCCACCCGTCCTGCACGACCTGCTCGACGTCATCAGCGCAGGCGGGCCCGAGCTGCACCTGGATGCGGCCGCGGACAGCCCCCAGAACTATCAGGCCGTGATCGTGCCGCTGCGCCGATCGCTGCGCGCGCTGACCCACGGGCCGTTCGGCGAAGTGTTCGCCGGGCACAGCGACCAGCAAATCGACTTCGGTTCGACCGCGGTGTGCATCGACGTCTCCCACATCCCCAAAGGCGATCGCAAACTCAAAGCGGCAGTCATGCTCGCATGCTGGTCAGCCGGGTTTTCCGCGATCGAAGCACTCAACCTCCTGGCCGATGTCCACCTGGCCCCGCAACGGTACTTCCAGGTCGTCATGGACGAACTGTGGCAGGTGCTGGCCCTGGGTGACTTCATGGTCGAACGAGTCGACGAACTCACCCGTCTGCAACGCGGTCTGGCCACCGCGCTGATCATGATCAGCCACACCATCAAGGACCTGCAGTCCCTGCACAACCCCGCAGCGGTGGCGCGAGCACTCGGATTCCTCGAACGCGCCCGCGCCAAGATCTTCGGCGCACTGCCCGCCGAGGAAGTCCAACGCCTGGACACCATCAGCCCGTTCACCCTCGCCGAAAAACAGATGGTCACCGGCTGGTCCGCACCCCAAGCCCTCACCGGAGAACCACTACGCCCCGACCAGCCACGCCCCACTCCACCCGGCACCGGAAAATTCCTGCTCAAAATCGGCGAAGACCGACGCCCAGGAATCCCCTTCGCCGTCGAACTCACCGAAACCGAACGCGCCACAGGAATTCACGACACCAACTCACGCTTCAACGACCCTGTCGAAACACAGGAGTTCAACGACGGAAGGGGATGTGTGTAGGTTCTCATGATTGATTGCGCCTTCTCAATCATTCTGCGCCAATTGTGCGCCTGCGCAAATTCAATGCGAAATGCCTTGGCGTGTCTGCCGTTTGTTGATCTTCATCGATAGGAGGGTCGTCGCCATGAATCAAAACAGTGAAGTAACAACACATTTCGGGCCTCGCGGCTCTGCTGCGGTGGCGGTTCGTTACAGGGGCGGGGATGGCCGGTTCGTGGATACGACGTTGGGGCAGTTGATCGTTGGCGATGTGATGTCGGGTTTGCCGGTGCGGGAGTTTCGTTCGTACAAGGGGCGCCGCCATTACTCGGGCTGGTATTGGGCCGCGACGACCGGCGGGCACGTCGTGTACGAGAGCCGTCTGGAGTTGGCGAGATTGCTTGTCGCCGATCATGATCCGGCGGTCGTGGGGATTGCTGCGCAGCCGTTCCTGCTGGAGGGTCCGGACGGTGCGCGCACACGCCGTCATGTGCCGGACTTGCTGCTGGTTGAGAAAGACGGCCGGGTGCGGGTGGTGGATGTGAAAGCAGCGTCCAAGCTGGACGACCCGGCGGTGGTCGCGCAGTTCGCGTGGACGCGGGCGCTGTGCGGACTGCAGGGATTCGATTTCGAGGTGTGGAGCGGCGCGGACCCTGTGCTGTTGGAGAACCTGCGGTTCCTGGCGGGCTATCGGCGGGGATCGACGGTGTCGGTGGAGTTGGAGCCGCTGGTCCTCGAGGCCGCCGCTTCGCCGGTGGGGTTGGCCGATCTGGAGCGTGGCCTGAGGGGCCGGCATGGGCGGTGGTCGGTGCGCCCGGTGGTGCTGAACCTGCTGTGGCGTTCACGGCTGAATGCCGACTTGTCGGCTCGGTTGAACGGCGCGACGGTCGTGAAGGCGGTGGCGGCGTGAACGCACGGACTGTGACGGTGGCTGTGGGAACGTCGTTGCTGCTGGGTGGGGAGATGGTGCGGATCGTCGAATTCGACGGCCGCACGGTGACAGTATGCAGCGGCCAGGACCGATACACCGGTATCGCGTTGGCGCGGTTCGTGTCTCGGGCTCGCAGCCTCGAGATCCCGGATGCGGACGAGAACGACCCCGGTCTGGTGCTGGCGGGCCTGTCGCCAGCTGAGAAGGCGAAGGTGGCCGAGCGCGCCGGCCATGTGCGGGAGGTGTTGAGCGGCTTCCGGTCCGGGCACGCGGACACGGGCGTGGACGGCGAGCCACGCGCCGACTACGGCCCCGAGGTGGCGATGAAAGACCGCTACCGCGCCAAGGCCGCGGAGTTGGGCGTGTCGGTGCGCACGGTCGAATACTGGATTGCGTCCTACCGGGCCGCGGGAGAAGCGGGACTGGTCGACGACCGTGTCCGCAAGGGCCGCCGGACGTCGGTCGATCCGCGCTGGGATGCCGCGGTCAGGGCGGAAATGGCTGCGGGGGTGTCTGATTCGACGCCGTCGCGGCGGGCGTTGCTGGCACGGGTGGCCGCGCGCCTGGAACGCGAACACGGTGCGGGCGTGGTGGCGGTGCCGTCGCAGGCCACGGCGTATCGGCGGTTGGAGATGCTGGCCAAGGGCACCAATGCGGTGGCCGGTTCGGCGAAGGGACGCCGCTCGATCGCGGACCGGCCGCAAGGTGTTTACGGCCGGCTGCGGGCGACGCGTCCGGGCGAGTACGTGGTGCTGGACACCCAGGATCTGGATGTGTTCGCGATGGAGCCGGTGACGTGTCGCTGGCTGCGTGCGCAGTTGACCGTCGCCCAGGACCTGTTCGATCGCCAGATCCTGGGGTTGAAGGTGACGCCGGTGTCGACCAAGGCGGTCGATGTCGCGGGCGTGCTGTTCGAGGCGGTCACCGGTCGCGGGTCCGGGCGACCGGGGTTGGGGCCGATGCACGGGCTGCCGGAACAGTTGGTGTTCACCGAGTTCGGGCCGGAGCCGGCCGAGGTGTGGTGCCCGCCGGAGACGTTGGTGATCGATCACGGCAAGGCGTTCTTGTCCGCGCATGTAATCGGAGTCTGCTCGCGGCTGGGTGTGTCGATTCAACCGGCGCAGCCCCGCAAGCCCACCGACAAGCCGACGGTCGAAAGATTTTTCCGGTCGCTGCGCGAGGGGCTGATCCAGCATCTGCCCGCCTACAAGGGACCGGATCTGCACAGCCGCGGCATCGGGCTGGAGGAGCAGGCGTTCTTGTTCCTGCACGAGCTCGAGGACGTGATCCGCGACTGGATCGCGACGGTCTACCACCGCGACCGGCACGCCGGGCTGGTCAACGCGCAGTGGCCGGAGTTGGAGTTCTCGCCCAACGACATGTTCGCCATGGGACTGGCCAAGTCAGGGGTGCTTCGCATCCCGGCGGCACCGGAGTTGGCGTTGGAGTTCCTGCGGGTGGAATGGCGCACCATCCAGCACTACGGCGTGGAGATCGACGGGCGCCGCTACAACGGTGCCGCGCTGGATCCCTACCGCAACCGGCGCAGCGACTACGGCGGCCTGGCCGCGGGCAAGTGGCCGCTGCGCATCAACGACGACGACGTGCGCGCGGTCTGGTTCCGAGATCCCGACGAGCACCAGTGGCACCGGTTGGAATGGGAACACGCACCCATGCTCGACACGCCGCTGTCGGACGAAGCCGCCCGATACGCACGCACCCTCGCAGGCACCGGTGGGCGATTCATCGCCCCTACAGAAGCGCTGTCCGAGGTGCTGGCCCGCTGGAGCATCGGAGAGGTGATCGACCGTCGCGAGCGGCGCATGGCCGCGCGCCTGTCGGCCGAACGCAGCGGATTGCAGGCGCTGACGGACGTCGAGAACGCCGCCGAACCACCACTGCCGGCCGCCGATTCGCTTGCCGAGGTTCGCGGTGACGACGACACCGAGGACGAACTGCTCGACGACCTCGGCGAGGACTACTGGGACGACGCGCTGGAGGTGCTGGAATGACCAGCGCCTACAGCCTCTCGCGCAAAGAAGGATGGCGTCGCTTCGTCGACACCGCACCCCGCACCCGCCCCGAGACCGTGACGCCGAAAGCGTTGGCGGCGTTGAGCGAAGACGCGCTCGAGGACTACAACGAGGCCCGCTGTGATTGGCACGCCAACTTCGGCACCGTCGCCACCCCGCAGCTGATGGCGGTCCGTGACGAACTCGACCTGATCGTGGCCTCGAATCGTCAAGACCCGGACCGGGTTCGCGGCGCGGCGGTCATCGACGGATATCCCGGGTTGGGCAAGACCACGATCGTGAACCTGTTCGGCCGCGACTTCCACCGCACGGCGATCCGCCGGGGCGGAGAGCTGACCGAGCAAGGCCACGAACGGATTCCGGTGTTCCGGGTCGGACTGACCTCCAACACCACGCTGCGCACGTTGAACAAGATGATCTGCCAGTTCTACGGGCACCCGGGCTCGGACCGCGGCAACGCCGCCCAACTGGCCACCTATGCGCTGGACTGTGTTCTGGGATGTGATTCGCGCGTCGGGATCATCGACGACATTCACTTCATCCGCCACAACTCCGCCGACGGGGTGGCGGTCAGCAACCACCTGAAGTGGCTGGCCAACGAGCTGCCGGTGACCTTCATCTATGCCGGAGTGGGACTGGGCGAGCGGCGGTTCTTCGAAGAAGGACTCACCGGCGCCGAGGCCGCTTTCGCTCAGAGCGGGCGGCGCTGGACCCGGTTGACAGTCGAGTTGTTCGACCGCGACGAGCATTGGCGCGCCCTGGCCAAGGCCGTGGACCGGCAAATCGTGTTGACCCGCCACCGCCCCGGCCAACTCGGTCGCCAGGCCGACTACCTGTTCGCCCGCACCGGCGGCCACATCGGATCGCTGATGACCCTGATCAACCGCGCCTGCTTCAAAGCCATCAGAACCGGCACCGAGACCATGACCCGCGATCTGCTGGACACCGTCCGCATCGACGAGACCGCCGAGAAAGCCCGGCGCACCCGCAGCCAGCACCGCCGCGGAGCCGCATCATGAATAACCTCACGAACGACGTGCTCACGACGCTGCCGTTCCGCAGCACAGTCATCGACGGAGAAAGCCTGGACTCCTGGATCGAGCAGCTGGCCCGCGCGCACCGCATGAGCACCGGCGCGCTGCTGGCCGCGCTCGGTCTCACCGCCGGCACCAACCACATCAGCGCTCTGCTCAGCAGTGCGGACCCACAGCTGCTGCGGCGCCTGGAACAGATCGGCGGACTGCCGCACGGCGAGTTGGCCCGCACGGTCCTGGATGCACCACTCGGGCGGTCTCGCCTGAACTTGGGCGGATCACGCTGGTGCCCAGCATGTTTGACCGAGAACAGCGGTCGATGGTTGTTGAGCTGGCGGGTCAAGTGGAACGTCGCATGTCTGCGTCATGGCGTGCTGCTACACGACACATGCCCCGGTTGCCGCACCACGCCACGGCGGCGCATGACCGGCGCATCATCCGAACCACTGTCGCCCGCGGCCTGCGAACACGTCCTTGACCGCGACAACCGGCAACGTTGCGGGCAAGACCTGTCCGCGGTCGCGGTCCTGGCAGCAGGCCCTGAAGCGATCGAGGCGCAGCACTGGGTCGGCGAGCTGCTCGAGCACCTGAACGACGATGCGGAAGCCGTGTTGGCGGATCTGCACGCGGTCTGCTCATGGTCGTTGAACAACGATCCGAGCGCGCTCGGCGAGGTCGCCGACCGGCTTCACCCCGGACGCATCGACGCGCGCAGCGAGCGGGACGCCTCCAGCGGCGATGCCGCGCTGACCGCCGCTGCGCTGGTCCGCGCCAAGACGATCCTCGGGGCCGACGACACCGCGGCACTGGCACTGATCCGGCACACGGTCACCGTCAGCGGGCTCAGTGACCGATTCCCGCCGCCGAGAATGCGTCCACCGCTGTGGTATTCGGCTACACCCCGGTTCCAGAACCGATATCTGCGGGCTGTCGACGCGGATCTGGTCGCCTCGGAACGGTTGCGGCTGAACACCACCCTGCCCACGGCCCGGATTCCAAGCCAGGATCCACCCGACCGCGCCGCGATGATTCCCCAGATGATCTGGCCGGACTGGGCTGGGCGGCTGCTGCCGGCCACCGGCCGCTACGCCGACCTGCTGCGCGCGGCAATGAGCGCCTGCCTGCTGATTCCAGGCCACACCGACCGCAGCCAAGACGACGACATCAAGCGCTTCAACGTCAGGGTCGCCCGCCAGAACATCACCACGCCCTTCCGCGAACTCGGCGAATACCCCGGCGACACGGCCGGGCAAGTGGTCACAGCTTTAGCCCGCATAGCCGAACACCTCGACCAGCACGGCGCGGGGATCGACTACCAACGCCGCCGCGAGCACGTCCCGGACGAACCCATCGACTGGAACAGCTGGCGCGAGCTGGCATGCGCGGTTGGCGCACACCCGGGCGACGAACACTCACGGGTGCGTCTGCGCTACGCCAACCGTCATCTCCATCAGCTGCTGAACGGGGCAGACCTTGCCGATCCACGGCACCCGCTCGCGTTCTCCGGCAGCAGCGATCGCAGCCAATATCTGCGCTTCACCACGAGCATGCGCTTGTCGCTGCGCCGAGCCCTTGCCGGCCACGCGGTCGCAGTTCTTGCGGACCTCGACATCGACGAGCCGCTGACCTGGTCTCCACCCGCCGCCCTCGCCGACGGACTCACTCTGCCCGGCATCGATGTCGATGAGCTGGACATGAGCAAGATCGAACAACTCATCGTCGATGACCAGCGCCGCCCCAGCGACGTCGCGGACACGCTCGGCGTCCACATCGAGCACATCCGGTTCGCGTTGGAACGACTCGACCTGCCGCACCATCGGTGGCCCAAGAGCACGCCCCCGAGCGTCTGGATCCGCAACCAACAAGCCGACCAGCAGCTGACCCGTGAATTCTTCGAACGCGAATACCTGCACGCGGGCAACAGTCTCCGAACACTCGCCAAGACAACAGGATTCAGGCAGCAAATCGTCTCCCAACGCGCCCGAGCCCTCGGCATCTCAGTGCGGCAGGGACCGGCACCAGCCCGGATCGACCAGACCTGGCTGCGTGAGCAATACCTCGACCACCGACGCACCATGGCTGACATCGCAGGCGAACTCGGCATCGATGCCGCAGCGGTCAGCCTCGCGTTGCGGCGATTCGCGATCCCCGCCCGTGCGGCCGGAATCGCCAGCTGGCGCGAAACGAACCTCACCCACGACGACCTTCCCGCGGCCATCCGCGCAGCGGTCGAAGCCACGCACGGCGGCTGGGAACGCCTGCGCCGCTTCCAGATAGCGATGCAGTTCCCCTCGATCCAATCGGCCGCGGCCTACATCGGAGTCAACACCACAACCCTGCTGAACCAGTTCCAACGACTTGAACGCGACCTCGGCGGACCGCTCTACCAGCCCTACGTCACGCCGAACCCACAACAGCCCACACCACTTGGGCAAGCCCTGCTCGACGACCTCTCCACCGACCTGGTCAACACACGAATGATCACCGAGCTCGGCAGCAACTGCCCGACCCTGCCGGACCCACGCGCACGCGAGCATCACCGCCCGTTCGACTACCTCGCGGTTCAACCACTGTCCCTCAAACGCGGACGCACACAACTGCTGCGCTATCTCGCCGACCGCGGACCCGGCACCGAGTTCTTCAGCAACGAAGTCGCCCACGCCACAACCGGCAAAACCACCACCGTCCACCGCCTGCTTACGCAAATGGAGTCAGCGAACTGGATCACCCGACGCCCCGAAACCGACGCCGAACGAGCCGCCCGCGCCCACACAGACCCCAGGGCCCAACGCCGCATCTACTACCGCTTCACCCCGGACGGACACCGCGCCGTCCTACGGGCACTCCAAATACCAACCGCAGAAAGCGCATACCAATGAGACCACGACACCGCGAACCCAACTATTGTGCACGTCCGATTTCCCGGTGCTTCCAGACATCACCCGGCCCGAGAGACGTCGGGCTTCGAAGCCTCCCACCACAGGCTTGGAGGCCATGCCTCCGGCCGCACGTTAACAGGCTTGTCCGACGGGTCTGCGTCCCAATCGAACCACGGCGCCGGAGGCCCCCACTCTTTCGGGCGGCTGAACGACACAAGGCCCGTTCCGAAATTCACGCCCCTGAAATCACAATGGGCACCGAAAGTAACGCCCTCGAAATCGACATCGGCGACGAACGTCGCACCGCCGAACTCGAAGTTGGCTGGACCAGTGAACGTCGCGTTGCCGAACCTCACGTCGCTCCTGAACGTCGCTCCCGTGAAGCACGCGCCGCCGGTGAACGTCGCCAACTCGAACCACGCATTGTTGGTAGACGTCGCATGCCGGAACTCGGCGTTGCCGGAGAACGTCGCACGCACGAACCACCCGCCTGCGGTGAACATCGCATCCCCGAAAAGGGCATCGCGGGTGAACGTCGCATCCTCGAAAAGGGCATCGCGGGTGAACGTCGCACCCGCAAAGCAGGCGACGTCAGCGAACGTCGTATCCACGAAAAGGACATCTCCGGTGAACGTCGCACCCTCGAACCAGGCAATGTCAGCGAACGTTGCACCTTTGAACTCGGCAGTGTCGGTGAACGTCACACGTCCGAAATGGGTGTCGCCGGCGAACGTTGCATCGTCGAACTGGGCGTCGCCGATGAACGTCGCTTCCTCGAACGACACGGCGCCAGCAAACGTCGCGTTCCGGAACCGCGCATCCTCCAGATGGGTGGCGCGGAAGTCGAAATTACTGTCCGACCAGTTGTTTTCGGTGGTCTCACGCAGATGGTCGGCGATAACCCGAACGATTGTCTTGCGGACTTCACGGTCGTTTTGCCGAAACTCACGATGTTCTTCGACTTTGCCAGGCTCAAGGTCGTCTGCGACGCGGGGAGTAGGCGTGGTGACCACGAGTTTGGTTCGGCCGCTACTGCCGTGGTCAGCGTCATAGGGGAGACGGAGATAGCCGCAGAGAACGTCGATGCACTGTTGGCGGCGCAGGCCGTCGGATTCGTCGGCGACACCTGCCATCGCATAGACCCCCGCCATACGCACGGCGACGTCGGTGGCACCCAGTTGCGCAGCAGCAGCACCGAAGCGCTCCACGAACCGGCCCTGCTCAACATCGCGCTGACGCCGATACGCGACGACCAGCGCCACCACACCACCGACACCACCAACCACGGTCAACGCCAACTTCGTCACATCGACCGAAGTCCCTCCAGCCTTCGGGTGAAGAGCGATGAACAAGACCCACTCGGTCACCGCCGCAATGGCGACACCGGTCAGGACCGCCAACCCGACGGCCGTGGACAGCCGCATTCTGCTCGGCCGCCGGCCCAGTGCCCTGGACATCCTGCGGATCCGGTCTCCTCGTCGCACTGGTCGGGCCACCAGGTGATTCTCACCCACACCGACGACCTCCGCCACATCACCAACCAACCGCGCCAGATCCATCGATCACACCACGACCCGCCATCACCAAGAAGACCAATCAGACGAGGGAGTTCGCACTCGGCTGCCACAAGACCATCGAACAGATCCGAGAAAGTGCAAAACCAATGAGACAACACCAACGCAAAACTGGTGAGACGAAACATGATTCCTACACGTCGTTATGACCGGAGATGCAAAGAATGGCGAGAACCTACAATGTGGGTTCCCATGATTTCTGACGCCTTCCCCAACTATTTGTCGCCGAGTTGTCGCTTACGACAAGTCGGTGGGAATTCGTGCGCACCGCGCTGGGTGGAACAAGTTTCCCTAAACCTTCCGACCGAGAGGAGGTGAGTCGATGAGCTGGCACGCCGATTATGTGGTGCTGAACCCGGACGGCCAGGCCCTCTATGGCTCCCGCGACCCCGATCAGGGCATACGTGACGCGCTACGCCCGCATGTGCCGGACCTGTCCACCCAAGGCATGGGGAGGGTGCGGGCCTGGTTCGCCGACGACTTCTCGAACCCTGATTTGCATCCGAACCCGCTGGCCGACCAAGTACTCGCCCGCTTGGGCTACCAGCACCCGACCGGCTGGTACGGACCGGTCGCCGTGTCCATGGAAGAAGACACGGCGGGTCGTATCCCACCACTGGACTCCACAGTCCGCGAGACAGTCGACGAACTGCTCGCACCTGCGGACGGGGCTGCTATCCACGCCCCAGCACGCACGGCAGGCGTTTCCCATCGACCATTCGAGCACCCGCTCACTTGCGCTGATTTCGTACGTGCCGCACGCGACGGTATAGAACTCCCACAACTATCCGCCACCGGAGAAGTCGACCGATTGCAGTCGGTCGCGGCGTGGGTTCTACGGGCAGCGCTACAGGAGACGAAGTTCTACACACCCGACCGTAGGGAACAGTATCAATATCGCGATGGGAGCCCTCATGTCAATCACCCGGAAAGATATCAGAAATATATGGAACTCGATGGCCAGTACGGCGACTGGATAACTGTGATCGATTATCCGCAAGTAGTTGATCGTCAACCAGTGACCGAACGACGGTACGCAACGATTCGCCACCAGGCCGACGTGGAGACCTTGTTCTCACGGTGGGCTACAGCACGCGCAGTGGCCGACCGCGACCCCGCACTCTCGGCCGCCTGGGACGAGCGAATGCGCGCCAGCGGGGCAGATCTCGAGGCAATCGAGAAGGAGGCGATGGATCTGGTTGCCAGTGAACCGCAATGGCATGACCTGCCAGAGACTTCTGCGGAAATGTGGGCGATTCGCGACATCCGTGATGCCATAGACGCCTACGCGAGCGGCGATCGAACGGCAGGGCCGCTGGTGACAGCGCTGAGTGAGTCGGTAAAGAAACTGATCGACGAAACGACCCCGCACTACTATGAGGACAAGGCCGCATCCTGGACCGAACAAGTCATGCGAGCAGATTTCACTCGCGCCCATATATGGCGGCAGAGATCCAAGAATTCTGAGTCCTTCGCTGACATTGAACAGAGCTCGGAAATAGTCGAGGAGATTTTCAGCAATTGGACCGAACGCGATGACGACCTCGGCCACGCGTGGGCGAATCTGGACGACGCGGTGGCCGAATGGGAACGAACACCGCAGGCCATGCATCGTTTCCTGAATGGGCTCGAACAAGGCGACGGCCGGATCACCGCAGCCGATGTACCAGATATCGAACTCCGTAACCAATACCAAGGCCGCCAGATTACAGGCAACGGAGCCTGGGTACCCGGACCCGACCGTCACGCTCTCGGGCAATCCCCCGACGTCTCGGTGCCGGGCCTTACTGCGCCGGTATCGCCGCAAACGACACCCGAAAACAACGGCACGACACACAATTCAGCGACCATGCCGGACGGCGCGCTCAATGCAGCAGGACTCGATGGGCTATCACCGGTCGAGGGCCTCGACATAGATGGCAGCAGCACCCCGACAGACCCTGCGACCGACACACCTGAACTCGATGCCGGGATATGAGCCGCGTCGATAACACATAAACATTGATTGGGCGGTAGGAAACCCTATCGAATATCGCGTGGAAGCCATGCCGTCGGGGAGGAAGGACATGCCGTGAGTAACTCTTATGGGACGGATAAGCAACCGGAATCCACAGCGTGCGTTCTCACCCGATGTCAGAGCATCACCACCCAACAGCAGCACGCACTGACCGAAAGCCGCTTCAGGTCTGCTGGTTCACCGCCGCGGCGCCTGGTGGCCTGCGGCCTGCGTCTTCACGATCAGAGAGCACGGAGATGAGCGGCGGAGCACGGCGCTGGCGTCCGGCGAACCAGATCGTGACCATCGCCGATGCCGTCGATCGATACCAACGGCTCAATGCGCTCAGCGGCGCCATCGATTGGGCCATGGTGGACCCGTCCGATCCTGATGAGCACGATCGGGCACGTTACGCCTACATGGGGGGTGTGCGGAGCCTGCTGGAATACATGGCCCGGAACGTGCCGGGTCGCGCCGAGGACCGCGCCCAAGCGCTCGCCACTATTCTCGGCCACCCAGAACGCGCCCCGTGGGTCGGACAGCCGCTCGTGACGCTGAACACGTACTGGAATGCGACCCGCAAAGAGCTCGACCAGGACATCGCCACTCTTGCCGGGGTGCCTCTGCTGCTGGGGATGGTACGCGCTCGTGACGAGATCATCGCTGGCCTCGACGACCGCGTGGACGAACTGGAAGCTACACAGGCACACGGCGTCGCCCACCCCGAGACCAGCGCACATCCGAGCGAGCTCCAGTCCCTCGATGAGCAGATGATGCGCTCGGACTTCATGTACGTCGCGGAAATCTATTGCCAGGAGCCACAGGACTATGACCAGGCTGCTGCGCAGGAAGCCAAGGAGCTGTCCGGACCATGGATCGCCAGTGAAGAGTGGGCCGAGCAGTGGCGGTACCTGATGGCCGCCATGGATCGCTGGCGTCGGGACCCGGAGGCCTCTCAGAAGCTGGCCCAGCAGTGCGCCCCGGCCCTGACGCCGATTCAAATCCGTAGTGAGCAGCAAGCCCGGCATATCGCCGAACACGGCACAGAAAGGAACCAGCGAGGGCTGCTGACCTCGCACTACGCCATCCACACCCCCCGCTACGTGGAACGGAGCCTTGGATCGGTTGACCCCGCGAGCGAGCACCGGAGTCCGGAGACCGATCACACCGAACATCCCACGGCTAGTGATGAACACGCGGCCGCGGTTGCGCAGCGGAGCGCGGATACTGACCGCCACGATGCCGGACATCTGATCAGGGAGTGCGGCCTCGACACACCTCTCGTTTCGCAGGAGACCTCGGCTACCGAGCCCGATCCCGCGCTGCCCGAGGTGACACCAACGCGTAATGCTGACCCCGGCCACGGGGTGTGAGGGCCCATGCCCACCCCGCATGACCCCGGACCGAGATCGCGCAACTGTCCGAACCTTCACAGCCAGCGCACCCGTCGGATCGGCAGGCCTGTGACTCGCCCCGGCATCCGAAGAACTGTGACAGGCAGGACGCGGTCGGCGAACGGTGCACTCCAAGAACGGAACTGCGTCCAGGGGCGGGCGGTCACCTCACCCGGTGCTCGGTGTGGTGCGCGATGAAAACCGGATGGATCGCGGTCGCGCTGGGCTTGGTGATCGCCCTGCCCCTGGTGCTGATCGCTCTGATCTCTTCTGACACCAGCGGATCCGGTTGCGAGGGAACTGATTCCGGCGCGGTCGAGCTCGAGTCCGCGGCTACACCGACGCTGTCCGGGTACAGCCCGCAGCAGCTGCACATCGCGGGTATCGCGGTCGCCGTGGGGGAGCAGCGTGGTATGTCGCCGAACGTGATCATGGCGGCGTTGATGGCGGCGGATCAGGAAAGCAATTTGCGGAATCTGTCCAATCCCAGTGTTCCTGGATCGGAGGGCTATCGCACCGATCCCGGCGATGTCGGCTCCGATCACGACTCGGTCGGCCCGTGGCAGATGCGGATGAGTGTGTGGGGCAGCGCTGGTCTCCCGCAGCTCATGTCCCCTGCCTATCAAGCGAATTGGTGGTTTTCGCAGGCCGCGCGGATACCCGGCGCGGACACCATGGATCCTGGGCAACTCGCACAAGCGGTCGAGGGGTCGAAGTTTCCCGACGCCTATGGCGCGCACCAGCAGGCCGCGCAAGCAATGTACTCGGCCTTGCGGGGCGCTGGGGTGCAGTCACCGAACCTGGTCCAGGCTGTAGCCGGGGACAACCACTCGGACCAGGGACAGCAGTGTGGCACGAATTTCGGTGCCGCGGTGGTCGCTGCCGCGATGCGGTGGATCGGCAGCCCGTACGTGTGGGGCGGTGGTGATGTCTACGGCCCGACCAGGGGCCTTTACGGGGCCGATTCGCCGGGCTTCGACTGCTCTGGTTTGGCGCTGTTCGCGATCGCCGCGGCCTCCGGCGGACAAATCACCCTGTCGCACACAACCGGCGCCCAGGTCGGCGACTCTCGCGGTGCCGCCGTGTCGCTGGACGAGAAAAAGCCGGGTGATCTCATCTTCTTCGGTACGGACGTCCATCACGTTGCCGTATATTACGGCGAGATCCAGGGCAAGCCCATGGTCGTCAACGCACCGGATTTCGGCGAGAACGTCAGGCTCCAGCCGTTGTGGACGAGCGAACCGATGGTGGTACGCACTTTCGACCCGTCGCGCACGCACCTTCGTGTAGGTTCTCATGCTTTCTGACATCTTCTCACCGATTTGGCATCGATCTGGCACTTGCGCCAGATCGACGAGAATCCGCAGGCAGACGCCGACATCATCGGCCCCGCGAACAACCAAACCTGTTGCGACTGACCAGGAATATGTCAAGTCGATGAGCGGAATCGAGTGCCAAATCGATGAACACGCCGACGAAACCCCTGCTCCGGCAGCGACGGAATGCCAAGTACGACGAGAACCTACACTTCGGATGAACCCCGATGCCGTGGGGGTCCAGCGATGATTCATGGCCGTACGACGGCAGCGGGCGAGCATCCGGCGGGGCCGGTACGTCAGTGGGTGCGGCTGGCCGACCGCGTCGTGCCTGTGGACGCGGTGTGTGACGAGCCTGAGCGGTGGACGGGATTGTTCTCCCGTGCCCGCAGTGAGGTGGGATTCGCCGAATGCCTGTGCCATCCCGAGCATCCACAGCGACTGCAAATCCGTTCCCGCAGTGGCAGATTCCATCTGGCGGTGTGGCCGGAACAGGGGAGCACCCACCGTAGCGATTGCCGATGGTGGCGACCCAATCCCGCACTGTCAGGTGCTGGCTCCTACACCCTGGGCGCGATCATCACGACCGGGGCGGGCACCTCGATCCGGCTTGCGACCCCGCTCTCGACAGCACCCACTGCTGGCGTTGGCGAACACGAATCCCAGCATCACCACCGTGCTGGCAACAGCCGCAATACGGTCAGCCTGCTCGGGCTGTTGCACTGGTTGTGCGAGCAGGCCGGGCTCTCGGTGTGGCAGCCCACCGGCCGACCCCGCAGCTGGAGCGAGTGCCGGCTCCGGCTGATCGAGGTGAGCACCGGGACCATCATCAACAAGCAGCAGCTGACCGAGATCCTATACGTGGTGCCCACCTTCACCCGCTCGACCGCGGACAGCAACGCCGCTGACAGGGGCGCGTTCCTCCAACACATCGGGGTCGGCAACGCTGCCAAGGGATTGGTACTCGGCGAAATCAAGGCAGTGGAGCCCAGCCCGCACGGAATGCGAATCATCATGCGGCACTGCCCGATCCCCGTGTACTGCACCGCAGGTCTGGCTGAGCGGCTGCGGCGCTCGTTCCGCAGCGCGTTTGCCGATATCCCGCGCGCCCGCCGACTGCTGATCGCGGTGGTATCCCGCGATGCCCGCAGTCGCTACCTCAACGTCGAGGAGGCAGCGCTGCAACTGACCACCACCGGATATGTGCCGGTGGAATCGGCGCCGGAACTGCAGATGGCCGATCGTCTGGTGGCCTGTGGCCGCAGCTTCGTCAAGCCGCTGCGTTACGACGGCGATGCGGTGTTCCCCGATTTCGTTCTCATCGACACCGAGCCGCACATTCCGATCGAGGTGTGGGGCCGCCATGACCCGGACTACCTGCGGCGCAAGCGCGAAAAACAAGACCACTACGCGGCCACCGGCAACGCGTGGATCGGCTGGGACGCCGGAACACCGCTACCGAACCTTGCCCGGCGCGGGCCGTACCCGGCACACACGCCTATCGATCACCGAAAGGGACAGACATGACCGCTCCTCGGCCACCGGATGACCACAGATCGCGGACCGCGAACCTGTCCTCCTCCGACAAGCCTGCAGATGCGGCGTGCTACCCACGCAACGCTATTGCGCAATGTGTGGGCGCGTCCGCAGCCTGTGCTTCTGTGCTGGGAGCCGGGTGTGTTGAAACGAGTCACACCAGTGTCGCTGTGTGCGCGAACTTCGGCGATCTGGTGCCCCAGGACTCGCCGTCGTCGATGCTCAGGAGCATCGGTTGGCCGGACCGTCCGCGAGTTCTGAGGAACTCGGCGATGCGGGGATTACATACAGCGGAGCATGTCGTGCTGGCGAGGACCGTCGCCTGTGTTCTGGCGGTCGGCGCGCTAGCGACGGCCGCGGGTTGCGGGGAGCATCCGGCGCCGCGCGCGGCGCCCCCAACGGTTTTCCCGCCGCCAGTATCGGTGTCGGCACACCCTGCGCCAACGTATCCCGGGCCGGGTTGCTGGTCGGTGACCAGAACAGATGACCATGACCCGGATGCGGTGTTGACCGCCGTGGCGTGCACCCTTTACACCTATTCGCCCGCCGAAGATGATTCGGCAGCAACAGCATTTGACCGAGCACGCGGACTCCCGAGCCGCAGTTACCAGCAAGGCGTGGCAGCGTCCAGAACCGGACTAGCCCGATACACCGTCGCGACCTGGCAGCAGTGGGTGCAATCGCGAGCGATCGTCGCGGCATCAGCTGTCGTCGCGCCCGACGATCACCCGCCCGATACCGACACACACCACGCCCGGGTCGTGACCGTTACGCAATCGGTGCACCCACAACCCGGCGGCACCAACACCTCCCGACCACCCGAATCCCAGCCCGCACCCATCGTCCTGTACATGGCCGCGGCCCGGTCCAACCCGGCCGACGGCTGGGCGGTAACGATGATCGCCCCCCGATAACCCAGGAGAAACCCCACGATGCGACCAGAACACGGTGCCGATGCGACGTCACACCACGCCCTACCCACCGAACCAGCTCCGGCAGAAGGAAAGTTGGCGACGGGCCCGGCCGACGCCCCCGGCGCACCTCGGGCAGGGATCCGGCCTGGCTTGAGGTTGTCGAGCCTGGGGCTCTACCTGCGCTGGTTGCGGGAATCACGAGGGGTGTCGCAGGAAAAAGCGGCCCGCAATGTGCCCATGAGTACGGTGCACCTGGGCGCGATCGAGAACGGCAAACGCGTGCCGTCCAGGCATACATTGAACTCGCTGATGGACGGCTACCAGACGGACGCTGCGCAGCGCAGGCATGCGCACGAATTGCTCGCCCCACCAACGCCTCTGGTACCGACCCGAGAGTTGCGTACCCGTATCAGCAGTACTCCGGGACTGGTGGACCGTCTCCATGACCTCGAGGCAGTGGGACTGATCGCGGCCTATCTGGATCCGACATGGGGTGTGCTGGAGGCCAACACCGGATTCCGGCGCGCCTTCCCCGGACTGGCCGACGCCAACTGGGTGCAGTGGTTCTTCGGCCCGGTCGCGCGCCATATCTTCACCGACTGGGAACACGAGGCATCCCTTCTGGTGCGCCTGCTCAAAGCAGACCTCGCCCCTTACCGATCAGCACTCACGGTGCGGGGCTTGCTCAAAGAACTCGAGCGAGACGACGACTTCTACCGGCTCTGGAGCACCGAGAACACCCCGGCATACGGGCGCGACGACAGTGACGTCATGCACCTGCGTGAACGCGACAGCGGCACACCGTTTTCGCTCAGTGTCCAGACAAGCCGACTGGACACCCACAGCTACGTGCGACACTTCCTCGGAATCCGCAAGCCGAGCCACGGCAATGCCGGGTGAGCAACAAGCCGTTTCGCCCTGGCCCGCCGCGTCGCCTGGGGCGATCACCCGCCGCAGGATTAGGCCTACCGCACGAAGTGAGTCCCCTGGCGACGTACTGCCAGGGGACTCACTTGGGTATCGCCCTACTGATCGCTCAGTAGTGACCTGGTGATGATACTGCCGCTATCCGGCGCTCCCGGTGCTGGGGGCTTGTCCGGGGCGTGGCTTCTCGTAGTTGACGTAGAACCATTCGTCGTGGGTGTTGTAGCAGCGGGCGTTGTAGCCCATGGCGCGGTATTCCTGGGCTTCGTGCTCGCAGGCTTCTCGTCCCCAGATGCGGCCGGTGTCGGTTGCTGCCGCGGTGGTGGCGCTCAGGGTTGGGATGAGGAGGGCGCCGGCGATGGTGGCGGCGATGGCGCCTCGTTTGATGTTCATGGTTCCCCTCGGTTGGTGGTTTCAAGAATGTATCGGCGGGGAACTCTTGTCCGCCATATCGTTTGAGGTAATAGGGTTGAAAACGGGGTATCGGTCGGTTTCCTGGTCAGGTGGTGTCGGTGCCGCGAGCTAAGGTCATGATGCGTCATGTGATGAGCGTCGGGTGTGCGGGATCAGCGGTGTCACTCCGACCGGACCTGAACGGGTTATCTGCCCCGGCTGCTTCGAACGCACCGACTGGATCGCGAAGAACGACCCGTACTGGTTCATGCGCGACAGCGCGACCGAGCCGCTGCCGCCTGACGTTTCGTAGCCTCTACCTGCGTAGATCGGTTTCTGTCGGTGGCCGCGTCTAGGCCGTCGCTGGCGGGAACCGCAGGACAGGGATTCGGTCCGGAGCCGACGGGTTGTGCTGTTCGTTTGCGCGATGGATGAATCCGAGGGGTTATACCCACTGTATGCATACATTTGGTATGTGCGGAATCGCTGGCGTCATCAGCGTGGGTCGGTTGTGATGGATATGTAGGCGATTTCGATTATGCGGCATCAGAGGACGGGCTGCGGTCGTTTTCGCCAGCCGGAATGCTCTCGCGATCCGCGGGGCAGGATTTCCGGTTCGGAATCTTCTTCGGGGAACGCCACCAGTCCCCTCCCAGAGGCGTTCCCCGAAGGAGCCATGACGATTCGCGAACGGTGATGACCGCATGTCCCAAACAGCAGCACAAATGCGAAGTGAGAACGACACGGCATCAACCTGTTCCGGTGCGAGGTGGGTGCAGCTATGAGCAGTATTGGCGTCGAGGATGCGCGGTCCGAGGTCAAACTCGGAATTGCGTTGGGGCTCCAAGGGGCGTCAGCGATGGCAACCGCGCTCACCATGAGCAGTCGTGAGGCGCGCGAGTTCGCCGAGTCCCTCGAACGGCGGAGGCAACACGCTGAGCTGCACACCTTACGGGTGGCCAAAGAAGAGCAGAGCACCGACCAGCAGCGAGAAAAGCACCAGCTCGATGTGGAAACGAAGAAACAGATACTCACGAACAAACGTGACGAAGCCACTCGCAATCTTCAGCTCGATTCCTTTCGCGCTATCGAAATCGGTGCACGAATCCACAACAACGGGCGGCTGAACGACGCGAAGATCGACGAAGTTCGCGAAAAGATTAAGCGCTCGGACAAAGATCTCAAACGGCGTAACAGGGAGAGCCGCACCAAGGGGAGGCGTGAAAAGAAGCAGCATCGGCAGAACATGGCCAATGCACGAGCCCGGGGACAGTTCGCTCGCGGTAAGTACACGGTGGATGTCGCCGAAGCCCTGCAACGGATGCAGGACCGGGTCCGCCGCATGGGGTTGGCCGAGACTCTGGGCACGACCAACAGCACCGTGACCGCGGCGATGCGCACGGCCGCTGCCTATGCCGCGGCGCAGGGCACCAGTAACTGGGGCGACAAGGAAAGCCAGCAAGTCGCCGACTTCGCGGAAATGGCGATGCAAGACGGCGTCGACCTGCAGACGTTGATCGACCACGTCAGAGCACAGACCCCGACCGGGACGCCCGGCTCACACGCCCCGCTGCCAGAAGAAGAACTGGCCACCACACTGGTCAAACACGCACACGACGAGCGCACCCAGCCACCCGCCGACCCCGAGGCTCCGCCCGCGAGCGCTGAGACCATCGATGCGGCGGGCCTGAACAACGCTACGACCACCGAGGCCAGCCAGGACTCGGCACCGGCCGCCTATCCCGAAGCATCCGGTGCCGACGTCGACGCCGGCCCGTGACACCGACCGCGCCAGCCGATCATCACCGATACCCACGAGGCTGCCCTGACGGCCTCGACGAAGTGGTCCGGGATGTCGGGCTGGACTCTGGCTCTCCGACCTGCCGCTGAATTCTGCCATCGACCTCGAAAACCGGTGCTAGCGGCCAACTCTCACACCGGGTGTATCCAATGCCAGACCCGCTACAGAACGACTCCCTCCAGAACCGTGTTGATTCCGGGCCCCGCCCCGCCGAGCCAGCTGCGCCGCAGAAGGCGTTGCTGGCGATGGTGCAGGAGCTGGCCGCGTTTCACGCGAGCCTTGCCAGCGCACTCGAAGACGAACCCCGCTCGTCGGGTTCGGGAGCGGTCGATGAGGTCGAACTCGCGATCTTGCGGATCGAACGCGTCAATGCCACGCTGCGGGCGCTGCGACGGCAAGCAGCTGCGGAAGGGGTTGCCCCCGAGGCGATTCAACGAGCATACGAGCTGGGCCGCGACGGCACCCGCCCCTCACCCAGTGCGGCGGACGTTCAACAGTGGCAGCGCGAGCTCGACCAATTCACCAGCGCGAACATCGCATTGACCGCCGAGCGTGACCAGCTGCGACAGGATGTGCGCACCGAGCGATCCCGGCAAGCGGCAGCACACGAAGAGACCACAGACCTTCGCGCGCAGCTCGCCGCGCTGCACCAGATCACCGGCAC
Source organism: uncultured Nocardia sp. (assembly GCA_966435935.1). Lineage (GTDB taxonomy): Bacteria > Actinomycetota > Actinomycetes > Mycobacteriales > Mycobacteriaceae > Nocardia. The sequence continues at coordinate 13,239 of CBJNFW010000015.1, read as the reverse complement.
GAACATCGCCGAGGTCTTCACCGTGTGGCAGCGCGACACCGAACCCGACCTGGCCCGGCTGCGAGGCCCGCTGCAAGAGCAGCAGGGCCTGGGCGTCTGGGAAGAAGCGGACGCGGTCATGTACCTGGCCCGCATCGAGATCAGTCAGCCGGGGTCCGCGGCCCCGATCCAGTTGCGCCCGCTGGAGAACCCGGCCAGCGAGGCCGACGCGATGAACTGGGTCAGCAGCCAACTGGCGGTGACCCGCTGTGATCTTCAGGCCCACCTCCGGATCACCGCCGACGCAGTGGGCAGCGACCACTCCACACCGCTGCTGGCCGTGGCGGGATCGCCCCTCGAGGTCGACGATCAGATCGACTCGTGGCGCCGTCGGATAGTGCAGGCCGAGACCACTCGTATCGGCAGCGAACCCATACCGGCAGCGGACTTCGAGATCCACCCACTCGGCCACGACAACCCGGTCGGCGAGGTGATGGACGCGACCTTTCCCGGCATCGAGACTGCCAGCTTCCTCAATGACCACGGCGTTGTGACCTCGATCGACCAGCAACCGGGCCACGGCACCGACGGCGCCGAGGTGAGCCCGTGACCGGCGCGGCCAGTGCCTACCAGAGCCGGGTGGATCGGTGGTGTCGATGATCAGCAGTCGGCAGGTCCGCAGGCGCCGCACGGGCCGATGGAGCGAAGAGGTCACCCAGCTTCTCCTCGCACTCGCGGTGACAGCACTTGTGCTGGTGTTGTGGGGCTCTCTCGCGCTGGGTAGCTGGTGGGCAGGACTTGCCCCGGTGAGCGTGAATCCCCTTGCGGCGCTGCTGTCCCTCGGGTTTGGACGGCACCGGTGGCCCTGGCAGTCCACCGTGGTCCTGGCCACAATCGGGGTGCTGGCGGCAGCACCGATCGCGACCCTGGCCAGGCATCGGCGCGGAGGCCGGGTGGAGATCGACGCCGCGGCCCGCACGATGCAACGCCCCGCCGCGTTGACCGTCGGGCGAGAGAAAGACAACGCCGCGGCGGCGCAGCGGCTGCTGGCCGATGCCCCCGAGGCGGTCCGCGCGATCACCGGACCACCGCTGGGCCCGACCGTGGCCCAGGGCGTGTGGCTGTATCTGCCAGCGGAACTCGGTGCATTCATCGCCGCGGGAACACGCACCGGCAAGACGATGGCCTGGGCGATCCCGGCGATGCTGGCCGCCTGGGGGCCGGTGATCGCGACCAGCAACCGCCCGGACCTTTTCGAACACACCGCGGTTCCCCGCGCGGACCACGGGCGCCGGGTGTGGCTGATGGATCTGCAAGGAGTCAGCGGACGCGTGCACTGTGGCTTCTGGGTGGACCTGCTGGCCCAGATCGATACCCTCGCCGCCGCCCGCAAACTCGCCTCGTTCTGGGTTGCGGCCAGCCGCGACCGCGACGCCAAGGTCGACAGCTACTTCGACGGCGGCGCACAAACACTGCTGGCGCTGTACATCTATGCCGCCGCCAATGCCGGTGGCGATCTGCTGCACGTGGCCGATTGGCTCTCCCGCGACCAGGACGCGACACCAGCATTGATCCTGCGCCGCTTCGGCAAACATCGTGCCGCGCAACGCATCATCGATGCCCAAGCTCTGTACGCACGTCAGCGCGACGGCCTGTTCGACATGGCCAGACGATTCCTCGACGTGTTGTCCGATGACATCTACGCGAAGATGGTCACCCCGCCGAGTCGCCGTATCATCGAAGCGTTTGAGGACGGGAACCAGGTGACGGTCCGGGTGCGGCAGGAACCGCGCACCCACACCCTGGACCGGTTCGATCCGGAGAAATTCATCGCGTCGAACGACACCCTGTACGCGCTGTCCAAGGCCGGGGCCGACAGCGCAACCCCCTTGACGACCGCGCTGGTCGGACAGCTTCTGGAAGCCGCGCTGCGGGCCGCGCGCCAGCGGCCCGGCGGCAGACTTGAGGTCCCATTGCTGGCGGTGCTGGATGAGGCTGCGAACTGCTGCCGAATCAGCGAACTGCCCGACTACTACACCTACGCCGGCGGGCACGGAGTCATTCTGATGACCTTCCTGCAGGTCCTCGAACAGGGGCTCGAGCTGTGGGGACCCAACGGGCTGGCCACCATCCGCGCGCAGTCGATCGAGGTCTACGGCGGCGGCATCGGCGACGTGGAATACCTGCAGCAGTGGGTGCACATGGCCGACGACCACGAAATATCCGACCGATCCGACAGCAGCGGGCCCGGCGGCACGAATACCACCCGCACCTGGCGCCGTGAGGCGATCCTGAGCGTGGCGGACCTGGCCGCTCTACCGAAAACCCGTGCACTGGTACGACTTCCAGGCCACAAACCCGTCCTGATCCGCAAAGTGCCCTGGTACGAAAGCGAATACGCCGAGCAGGTCAACCGATCGCGACAGTACTTCGCCTCGCCGCAAAACCCCGCCGTGCCACCGACATCCGCGCACACCGTCATCGACGCCGCCCCCGAGGACTACGAAATATGACGCAACCGCCCTTGCCGAGCATGCCCGCCGCACAGAAGAGCGAGAAGAAGACCACGCGCACGCCACCACCGCAGTATGACCACTTCACCACCTTCGTGAACAGTTGGCTGCTGCCCGTGACGTCGGTGCGGTTGGCCGAGAGCAACCGCGAAGGCACCTACACCTGGTGCACCCGATGGTGGATGCACCGATCGGTCTCGGTGCGATTCGCGCACCTGCACCGCGCGTTCGAACTCGCCCGCCGCGGACAATCGATCAGCACCTTCATGCTCGGGCACGTCGACCCGCACATGAAATGGATCCTCGACGCAGCCAACGGCCCCCTACACCGATGCACCCGCGCCAAACACGTTGCGCTACCACCACTCTCAGCCGAACCCGTACCACCCGGGAAATTCCCGACCCTGCACCCCGCCCCCGAGGAAAAGAACGAGGACGGCGACGGCAGCGAAAAGAAGAAACCCCCTCCCGTCCGGTACAGCGATGTCGGAGCGTTCGTGAACCAATGGCTCCTGCCAGTGACCGCCGTGCGCATCGTCGGACAGAACCGCGAAGGCACCTACACCTGGTGTCCGTGCTGGTGGGAACACCTGAGCGTGGTGATCCGATTCGCCGCGCTGCACAAGAGTTTCGAAGCCGCACGCGTCTCCGACGACCTGTCCCGCATGAGCAGCCTGTTCGTCAAGGACATCGACCCGCAGATGCGGTACATCCTCGACGCGTCAAAAGGCCCCCTGTACGCCTGCACCCCCACCCGCCACATCCAGACCCCAGGCCTGGCCTGTGCCGAGTCACCGTGGGGATGGTTCGACCTACCCGGGGAAGACACCGCCGTCGAAGACCTCGGCTTCGGACCAGACTTCCGATTGCTCGCCACCTTCGAAGAATCACCCTGACCTGTTGCGCAGCCCGCCGTCGCGCATTGTGGGCACGTCGCCTCGTCTCAGTGAAGTTGAGGCAACCCAATGCTCTGACCTGGGGCCCTCGCACGGATTAGTCGCCCGAGTTGCCGTGTTCCTATCGGACTCAAGGCACGCCAGCTTTTACGCCCTTGAGTGTGCCCCAACGGCCCGCCACACTGGCGCCGGCTGTGTTTGTCACGCAACCTCCGTCGTAAAGCTCTACCGACCGAACGGTCACCTTCGGCTTCAAGATTCGAAGGCTTGGTATGTCACTAGGCCGTCTCCGCGCCGCTCAGGTCGGGCTGCATGCCATCGCTGAGTGACTGGGGGACCGAGGCTTCCCCCAACCATCTGAGGTGCGGGATGTCCTTTCCCAACGCGGGGACGATGTCGGCGGTCACCTTGCCGCCGGTTTCGGTGCGAACGTTGGCGATGTTCGCGGCCTCGATCATGACCAACACTCCTCCCAAGGCCACTACGCCGCCCCCAACGGTGACGTCTAGTTCCTGGGTGAAGATCACCTGCTGAGGCTGGTCCGGTAGCGAGGCTCCCGGATGGAGCGTGAAACGGACGCTGTCCCATGGGACGGCCAGAATTCGACCGCCGAGCAACTCGGCGGCGCGTAACACCTTTTGCACATGCTCGAAGTCCTCGATGGCAAGGTCTGGTACACGAAGTTCAGTATCGGTATAGCGCTGGATCGTGATCAGGGCCCGCACATACCGCAGCAGCAGATCACCCCACTCTGCGCGTTCGCAGTCCCGGTGCACGGCTGGAAGGTTCTGGGTATGACTGGCTGACCCGCGGACGTGCGCGATGCGCATCTTGTTCGGGGCGGTGAAATTGTGGACCAGAGCGAGAGCTTGCTCGATCTGGTCGGGGAAGTGGCCGGTCGGATCCTTCCGGTTCACCCGAACCTTCATCTCGCTGACTTCGCCGTTGATCGCCGACAATAGCTCCAGGGTGAGGAAGTCGACCGAGTCGACGCCACGCACGAACCGGCCGGTGCCATCGTGATTGGGCCTGGTCGGCCCCATGGTGAGGTTGACTTCGGCGAGTCGTTCACCCGTCGGTGACAGGACTGCAAGCCGTCTCTCGAATGTTTCACCTCCCTGTGGTTCTTCCAAAATTACTCTGCCGGAAGCGAATTCACCGCCGAGCCCTCCCGGCATCGTGACGACCAGGTCTGTCATCTCGAGCGGCGCGGTTGGGATACGCCCGTATTTGGTCAGTTCCTCGAACTCACGGTGTTCGTCAGTGCCGGGGCGAACTGTGAGGATGGCGGTCGTGGTTATCGGGCGCTCGTTCAGCGATTCGGCGCAGAGCGCGAAGACGTGGAAGGTCACGAAGCTGTCGCCGACCGGTCGCGCACTACTGGCGACCAGGGCGGGGTAACCGCCGACGGAATCTGGTGGAACCGCGGGGCGATCCGAGATCACAATGTCATAGCGGAAGTGGGGGTCGCGCTTATTGAGGACAGTGCGGAGCGTGGCGAGCTGGTCCTGGACGGCGGCCGGCTCGAGGTTGGTGAACTCGGCCGGGGTGGTCGCGAGTGGACCAGCGAGCGGCATCTGGGCCAACCCCGCCCACTGAGCGATCTCCCCCTGCAGTCGCTCGCGCCCATCGCGCAGGTAATAGTCGACGATGTCGGCGTAACCAGCGCACCACCCCTCGATCGCGTCCAAGCCCACCCAGACACAGGGAAACCCGCCTGTCGCCTCGAGCGTCTCAAGCCACTGGTCGTTTTCCTTGGTGCGGTCGAGCGGAAGGGTCAGATGCCACTTGTCGATTGTCCACTTGCGCTTCTCGGCATACTTCTGAATCCTTTTGTGCGACTTGACTATTTGCCGTTTCTCGCTGGCGGTCAGGTTCTCTGCGAACTTCTTCACCTGGTAGATTTCCACGTGTCCCGGTGAGATTGGCACGCAGACGTCGACGCCGCCGTCGCCGACGGACGGACGAATCCGATACGCCCCTGGCCGCTCGCGGCAGACGAACATCGAGACGAGGGCCTCGATGTCCTCGCCGTTGTAGCGAGTCCAGGGAATTCGACTCATCTCTACCTCACTTGGCGGTTTTCGGCGTTCCTGCCGTCGGCAGCTATGTCAGGATTATGGACGAACCCGCCGACAACTTCGGCAACCGGCGGGCGCGCCGTTGCGACGGCAGACACAGCTTTGGGCTGGGGGGGTGTTTTACGGTCCAGTGTCGGGGATTTCGCCTTCGGGGCTGGGGGCGTCCGGTTGCGTGGTAGGCAGGTCGGGGTCAGGCGATGGTGTGAGCTGCCGGTGTCGTTGTTCGTCTTCGCGTTGAGCGGGTGAGAGCGCAGTGCGGCGGTCGAGTTCGGCTTGGGTTGCGCGGAGTTCGTGCTGCAGTCGAGTTCGTTCGTGGGTGGCGTGCTGTTCGGCGGCGGTGATGGTGGTGGTGTCCGGGGTGGGGGTTTCGTCGGGTCGGCGGTGCAGGATGCGTTCCCATTGGTCTTCGGGGCCTGCGTGCAGGATGGCGTTGCGGCGGGTGGCACGCCAGGTGGTGCGGGCGTGTTCGAGGTCGGCTTGGAGTTGTTTGTGTTGTCGTGTCTGGCTTTTGAGGTCGCGTTCGAGTTCTCGGCGTTGGGCGTGCGCGTGGGTGGGGGTGTTGTCGAGTTGGGTGTGCAGATCGGTGAGCGTGGAGCGGGCCTGTTGCACGAGTGCTGCTGTTGCGGCATGCGTGTTCTTGGCCTGCAAGGCCTCGGTGATGGCGTTCTGCGCGGCGGCGAAGTCCTGCGCGGTGGCGGAGGTTGGAGCGTTGGGGGTGTGGAGTGTGGGGTTGTCGAGGATCGCGGTGGTGCTGTGGTTGAGCTGGATGTGCTGCTGCAGGTCCGAGTGCCGTTCGGTGAGTTCGGTATCGGTCATGGTGCGTAGCCGGTCGGGATCCTCGATCGGTGTCTCCGGAGCGGCGGGTGCGGGCGGCGGGGCGGGCAGGTTCTGTTCGACCCAGCTGGCGATGGCGAGGCGGACCGCGAGGGTACGCGCGTTGCGGTAGTCGGCCAGCAGCAGGGTTCGTGCCTGCTCGGGCGGTCTGCTGGCGGCGATGAATTCACACCGGGCACGCAGATGGTCTCGCGGGTTGTGGTCGGGGATGCCGGGGCGGCCGTCTTGTCGGCAGTCGGTGCACAGTCCGTCATCCACGGTGCGGGGGGCGGGTGTGTGCCAACGTCCGGTGTCGCGCAGCGGGCGTTCGAGCATGCAGTGCACACAGGCGAGGCCGCGCTGGTCGAGTCCGTCGAGTTCGGACTCGCCACTGCCGTACGCAGGTTTTGCTCCCGACACCCGCACTTCAGATTTCTGTGGGCTTCGCGGATCGCGCGCTGCGGTGTCGATGTTCTCGGGGTTGCCCTCGGCGCCGTGTGGTTCGTCGGGGGCGGGGCGGGGTGTGTATTGGTCATTGCGAGTCCGGTCGTCGGGCGAGGGCTGCATGATGTGCGAATCACCTTGGTCGGCAAGGTAGTCCGCGACGACCCACGCTTGGCCGCGCTGGTGTTCGCGCGGAATCCGGCGTGCCGGGTCGATGCGCCGGTCGACGTGCTGTGGCTCCGTGCGTCGGTAGTTCGTGGTCGGGGAGGAGCCGCGCTGTGGCCGGTACAGGCCGGGGTCTGTCGGCGGGAGAGAGTTCAGGATCAGTTGGCGGTGCTCCGGAATGCGGTCGGCTGCGGTGAGCAGTTTGGTGCGGGCCAGTCGAAACGGGTAGGTCTCGAGGGTTTTCAGGATGCGTCGCATCGTTCGGCGTTCGGATTCATCAGCGGCGGGACGGGGCCATCGCAGTCCTCGCGCGTTGAGTTCGGGGTCTGGGGGTGCGGGAGGTTCGGGTGGCCGGTAGACGCCGGGGTCTTGGTCGGGGATGCAGGCGTGGATCAGCTTGCGCAGGTCGGGGTTGTCGCGGGCGGCGGCGTGCAGGCGGGCTGTGGCAGTGCCGAAGGGGTAGGTTTCGAGCGTTTTCACCACTCGGGCGACGGTGCGGCGCTCCAGATCTGTTGCCGCGCCGAGCACCCGGCGAAGCTCCATGGGAACGGTGCCGGTGGCGCCCACGCGCATCAGTGCGGCGATCTCGCGGATCTCGCGGGACAGCGGCGGTGGCGACGTGTCTGATGCGGGCTGTTCCCCGGCAGTGGTGGATGTGGTGTCTGGGGAGGGGGCAGTGAATTCGGGGTCGGTCATGACAGGGTCCTGTGGGAATGAGGGGTCCGGAACGATGTCTGCCTCGTCCGGGTCGGGGAACGGGGGTTCGGCGGGCGGTTGATCGGGGTGGGGCGCTTCATGAGTGGGCGCGTCGAGCAGCACCGCGGCGATGCACCAAGCCAGGGCGGTGGCGAGTTGGTCTGGGCGCACGCTGGTTTCGCCGCTGCCGGTCGCGAGGAGCTCGCCCGCGGTTTCCAGGAGTTCGTGCGGGGTCCAGGCGGTGCCCGCAGCGCTGTCGATCGCGGCGACGACTTTCGGCCACGCGGGATCGGCGATCACCCGTTCAGCCAGCCGCGCGCCGAGGACGGCGATCATGTCCGGGAGCCAGTGCGGGCGCAAGGTGCTCGCTCGGGTGGACAGGGCGCTAGGCTCGAGGTCCAACCGCGACCACAGTGCCGCGGCGGCGAGTTCGTCCGGCAGCGGCCGGACCGCGGCGGCAGTGGTGAGCATGGTAGCCACATCGATGCCGACACGGTCGGCGGTCTCGAGCCGATCAGCCAGGGTCGGCCAGAACGGGTCGTCGATGACGCGCGGTTCGATGCTCTTGGCCAGCGCCGCCCAGCGCGTAGCCGGGAGGTGAATGTCGCCGATCGCCTCGGTGACGCGGGCATCGAGCAACTGTTGATGTTTGCGCTCGACCACCATGTAGCGGACCGGTCCGGTGGGGCGGGTGTCGGTGGTCTCGATGTGGTTGGCGGCCCGCCAGATCGCCAGATCGGCCAGCAGACCCGGGTCAGCGCCGATCAGCGAGCGAGCCCACACCGGAGCACTGAAGGCGGTGAAAGCATCGGCGACGAGGCGAATCTGATGGGTCAGGTCGGTAATGATGCGCACGCGGGCATCAAGAAATCCCGTTACGTCGGCGTCCTTGCGGACCGCGTCAGGTATCCCCGGGACCCACGGCAGCGGGCCTGGTGGCGCCGAGTGCGAACCGGAGCTGTCCAGACGCCAGTCCAGGACTGCGGCAACATCTTTCGCGGTGCCCAACTCGCGGGATGCGATCGCGTCGGCGAGTTCTAGGGCTGGGTCGCGGCCGTCGAGTGCGATGGTGGCCATGTGCTGGCGCAGCACCGGCCACGCCGGATATCCGGTCAGGCCCGGGTGCAGTTGTTCGGCGGCGGTTTCGATGTGCGCGAGTTCGGTTGGGCCCAGGGTGTGTTCGATCGCCATGCCCAACGCGTCGAGGTAGATGTCGACTGCACGGCCCATCCGTTCCAGTGGGTCCAGTGCCCGGCGCAGTTCGGTGTGCGCGGAGGTGCGGGTGTCGGTGCGGGCCAGGATCGCCAGCAGGAACTCCACACCGGTGCGCGGGAACGCGGCGGACTCGTTGTAGAAGGAGCCTTCGCTGCCGTCGATGGTCGTGGTCAGGTATGCGTGATTGGCGTGGCGGCCGCGGGTGAGCGCGACGTAGAGCTGATGGCGGGTTTCGTTGCCGGCCAACGCGACATGGCAGGTGTCGCAGGTGATGCCCTGCGCGGAATCGATGGTCGCGGCATACCCCAGGCGCACATGCTGTGCCACATAGTGTGCGGGCAGGATCACGGTGTCGGTGGTTGTGCGCCCGGACTCGACCCGGACGGCGGTGAGGCTGCCGTCGGGGTGCACGAGCTGGACCTTCCAGCGGTAGCCGTTGCGGACGAAGTCCACCTCACCCATGCGCAGACGGCGGTTGTTGCTGGTGGTGCGGATCGTGTCGCCCGCCGAGGCCGACAACTTGTCCGCCAATAGTGTTTCCGCGCCCACCGGCCCGGCCGCGCGTGCGACGCGGTCGGCGCGAGCACGCTGGTTCAGCTCATGCACGATCGCGTGCGTGGGCGCCAGCAGCACCGCGTCGTGATCGGTCGCGATGTCGGCCGACCACGCGGTGTAGGCGTCGTCGCTGATCGATGCCGGGCTCCCCACGTGCACGCGGCCACGGTCGACGTAGAAGCCGAACCCGGCGGGGTCGCCCTCACGGATCAACACGCTGGCAGGGCCCTCGGCCGAATCGGCGAACCGCACGACCTGGCTCAGGGTGATGGCGTCGGCTTCCTCGACGATGTCCTGCGCGGTCCCACCGGCTCCGATGGCCGGGAGCTGGGCGAGGTCACCGAGGAACCGCACGGTCGCATCCCGGGACAGCAGATACATCAGTGCCCGCAGCCGCTTGTCGTCGGTGATTCTGGCGTGCTCGTCGATGATCACCACCGTGCGGTGGCTGATATCCAGCACCCACTGCGGCAACGGACCGGTCGAATAACGCCCGCTGGCAACACGTTCCGGGGTGGGAGTGTGCGCGTCCAGAACGCTCAGAAGTTTGTCGAGGGTGTCGGTGACCGCGCTGATCGCCTCACCGAGCTCCTGGGCCGCGGCCGCAGTGGGGGCGAGTCCGAGCACGGTGCCACCATCGGCGCGCCACGCTTCTGCCAGTACCCGCATCGCGGTGGTCTTGCCGGTTCCCGCGGGGGCGTTGGCGACGTCGATGCGCCGCCCGCTGAAGGCGAACCGGGCAATGAGATCGGTCTGGTCCTCGTTGAGCTGTTTGCCGCTGGCAGTGAACGCGCGAATCGCGGTGTTCACCACAGCATCCGGGAGAGTGCGGCCGCCGGACTCGCGGGTCAGCTCGATCAGCTTGGCCTCGATCGCCAGGCTCTTGGCCGAGGTGTAGGTCTGGGAGGCGACAGTGGTGTAGACGCTGGTGCCGTCGCCGCGCTGAAAGATGCGTGGCACGACGCGCAGGCCGGGTTCGGCTGTGATGTCCGGGTCACCGCGGGCGATCGAGCGACCCGGTCCCAGGGCCTGGGCCACCAGAGCCGCCGACACCCCCATCCAGTCGCCCGGTGCTATGCGCCCGCGCACGATCCGCTCGGCCTCGGCCCGCACATGGGAGTACCGCCAACTGGACCGCTCGGCGGAAATCGTCGCGATCAACTCATCGGCCCGAGCGGCAATCCACTTGGCATCAACCCCCGGGCGCGGTGCGGCGCGCTGCTGCAGGGCTGCCGCGAGCATGCCCTCTAGCGCGGCTTCGCTACCGAGCACCCGGATCGCCTGCTCGCGCCACGCGGCACGCTGCTCGGCCAGAGACCGCTGCAGCTTCTTGGCCGGACGGGTATCCAGGGTGGCCTGCTGGTTGAGCCTGTACATCTCGTCCGGTCGTGGTGCACGCCCGTGCTGACGCTGGAAGGCGATGGTCAGCTCACCCAGATAGGCGATCAGCTCTGCCTCACGCTGGGACCACGACTCGAGCAGATCGGTTGCCATACCGACGATTTCGCGGATGGGCCGCTTGGCCGGGTCGGCACCGGGCCGCTCGGCGAACTCCACGCCGTACTGGCGGCGTTCGGCATCGCTGAGCCGGGTCAGCATCTCCATCTCGAGACCGGTGTTGTAGACCTCCGAGGCGGAGACACAGACGCGGTAGAACATCGTGCCGTCGATCGCGCGCCACAACCCATCGGCGGTCCGGACCTTGCCGGAGACGCCGACATGCGTGTGCAAATCAGGGTCACCACTGCGGGAATCACGGTGATCGAACACCGCGCACACCAGTCCGCCGACCTCGACCTGCCGTACTCCGTTGCGGCCCAACCGGGTGAATGTCGCGTTGTTCTCGATGTATTCGATGGCCATCTTCACCGCTGCGTGGTGAGCCTGAAGGATCTTCTCGGCCACTTCCGGAGGTGCCAGCGCCCACAGTGCGGACACCGACTTGACCGGGCTGAACGTCCAGTCCCATCCAGCGACCGCGGTCGTGTGCTGGCGGGAGAGCCGCGCTACCCATCCCGACAGTTCCCGCTCATCGAGAGGAGGCCGGGCGAACCGTTCCTGGAACATGGTGCGCGCGACCGTGGTGCGGATCGTCGCGCGCTCGTCGTCCTCGATCGGCGCGTTCGCTGTCCGCCCGAGCAGGGTGTTGTGGGCGGCGAATTCCTCGCCGCACCGCTGGCGGTACTCGCTGTCGCTGTCGTAGATGCGAAACGGGGCACCCAACTGCGAGGCCCGCTTGGCTGCCCGGGTGGCGTCACGTCCCTTGGCGCCGGCCGCGATCTCGACGTCGATCACGTGCTGCTGGATCGCCTCGGCATTGGGATGCTGTCCCAATCCGAACAGCGCCGCCATCTGAGCTTCGGTCACGACCGACCCGGCCGAGATCTGCGAATCGGCGATCACGGTGCCGCGGTAGGTGACATCCAGGTCCGATAAGCCCGAACCGAACCACCGCCCCGGCGATTCACCTTTGTTCGAGTAATAGTCGCTCAGGCCGGAACTGCCCCGGGAAGAAACATCCTGGGCGGCAGTCTGGCGGGTGTAGTACTGATATCCGTCGCCCGCGGTGATTTTGTGCAGGGTGGCGGTCACCATTCCATGACACAGCCCCGGACCTTTGAATTACCAGGCCTCCGGGGCATACCATCTGTATGCGTACTCTCGGTATAGGTATGGCGTTACGGAAAAGTTATTCGGGATGCAAGAGGTGTGACGGGTGAAAATGCGGTAGGGCAGAGGGTTGATAGTGAGAGCGGAACAGAGTGAAGAGCAGGAAGGGCTGAGGAAAGAGCAGAAGAACGCGAGATTGAAGGCGCAGGAGAAGCAGGTGGGGAAGGAGCATGGCTAGCTCCTTCCCCAGCGGATGCTTTAGCTGGGTGTAGCGCGTCCGCGGTGCTATGCGGGGGTGTAGTCGCCGATCTCGTGGTTGTCCAGCAGGTCGGCGAGGGCATCGGCAAGCGCGCGCTTGTGGCGGTGAGGGCGAGGCTCGCCAGCACGGGTTAGCTCCACCTCGAAGGTGACGTAAGTGAGGTCCGTGGGAATCGGGATCGTGATCTTCTGTGTCGAGGGTGGCAGATAGTCGGCCAGTCCGATGCAGCGGATGGCGTGCTCGAGCGTTGAGCAGTAGTCGAGCTCCTCGCCGTGCTGAAGAGCGGTAGTGATGGCACGCCTCCGGAAGTTTTCAACTTCCTCCGACCCTGCCGGAGGATAGGGACTGTCGAAGTCCCCCCACTCCTGAACGACCGCGGCGATGTCGACGTGAGATCCACTGGTGACCGCTGGGGGGATTTCCACATCACCCTGCTCGATCTTGCGCGTGAAGTCTTCGGCATAGCCCTTCAGGATGTTGTCCACTTTCTCAGCGAAATCTTCCGTATCGGGGATGACGCCCTCGCTGGTGATTTCAACGGTATCGGGCAGGAGCGAGCGGAATTCCGTCAAGGAGAACGTGTATTGCTGCTCATCGGGCGGAAGAAATTCGTCCAGGCCCATCGCCCGGAGAGTCGCCTCGACCTTCCGCCGGTGCTCAGTGTCGTTGTCGTCGGAGGCCCACGTGAGCGCACGGGCGACAATGATCTGTCGTTCCGTTCGGATGTCAGTGACGGCACGGCGTCCGTCGAGTGCAGCGGTGGTTGTGCTCGATATGTAGGGCAAAATATTCTTCCTTACAGGGAGCGCCGCAGGAACGGCGTGTGGGCCGGGCTGGCACACTCGGTTACCCACAACATCGAATGGGCTGCGGGTAACCGGCTGTGTCAGCAAAGTGATCGGAAACTGCGTCGGCTGCGGTAGAGCGCGCGCGGTCAGGGGGCCCTCACCGGAGAGCCGGGTCTAAGCGGGCCCGGCCGGATGATCGTGGGGACGATTGCCGTCGCGGGTCGG
>CBJNFW010000014.1:0-56894 GCA_966435935.1 uncultured Nocardia sp. | reverse complement strand
CCGCTGGCCGGCGCGCCGGCCCGCGAACGCGCCCGTCGTTCGCGAGCGGCCTGCGCGCGCTCGCGGGCGACTTCCTGTTCGCGTGCGAGACGCTCGGATTCCGCGCGCGCGGCGGGTTCGGATTCGGGTGTGGGACCGGCGTCGGTGCTCGACGTCATAGGGTCACTCCTGCGGGTGATCAGGCCTGGCGATAGGCGGGAGGGGCTGACTCACGCCTCCGGTACGCGGCCGGGAGACTCGACGCCGAGAATGGGCGTCGAAACCGGAGCTGCGGGGCCGAACTACCGGAGGCTTTCCGGCAGACAGCTCGCACTGCAGACACGCTTGAAGTCGACGTGGCGACGAGCCACGAGGCGTACTCCAAGTCCGGTCATGCGGTCTATTGTGCCATGTCAGCCGGGTAGTTCCGACCGCCGGCCCATATTTTCCGCATATTCGAGGGAAATTCCCTGGACGCTCGAGTCAGTTTGTGAGATGCGTCATAGATCATCGGCGGGAACCGGTACCCGCGCCCGGCCGCGCGGCGGGGCGCACGCACACTGGAAAGGTGAGCCCGACCGTCCAGCAGGCCGCACTGCCCGCCCCGCCGCTGCGCGACTTCGGCGACGGGCCGTTCGGCATCTACGTGCACGTCCCGTTCTGCGCGACGCGCTGTGGATACTGCGATTTCAACACCTACACCGCCGGCGAACTGGGCAGCACGGCCTCACCGGAGTCCTGGCTCGATGCGTTGCGCGGTGAGATGTCCACGGCCGCAGCTGTTTTCGACGCACTGCCGAGCCGGCAGCCGCCGGTGTCGACGGTCTTCGTCGGCGGCGGGACGCCCTCGCTGCTGGGCGGCGACGGGCTGGCCGATGTGCTCGAGATCATCCGCGCGAACTTCACCCTGGCCGCCGATGCCGAGGTGACCACGGAATCGAATCCCGAATCCACCTCCCCGGCATTCTTCGACCGGATCCGCTCCGCCGGCTACACCCGGGTATCGCTGGGCATGCAGTCGGCCGCGACGCACGTGCTGCGCATCCTCGATCGCACGCACACTCCGGGGCGTCCGGTCGCCGCCGCCCGCGAGGCCCGCGAGGCGGGTTTCGACCACTTCAACCTGGATCTGATCTACGGCACCCCCGGTGAGTCCGATGCCGATCTCGATGCCAGTCTCGACGCGGTGCTCGCGGCCGGCGTCGACCACGTCTCGGCCTACTCGCTGATCGTCGAGGACGGCACCGCGATGGCCCGCAAGGTCCGGCGCGGCGAACTTCCCGCTCCCGACGAGGACGTGCTCGCCGCCCGCTACGAGCGGATCGACGCGCGGCTGTCCGCGGCCGGTCTGCGGTGGTACGAGGTGTCCAACTGGGCCTCGGGCGATTCCGCGCGCTGCCGGCACAATCTCGGCTATTGGGACGGCGGCGACTGGCTCGGCGCGGGACCGGGTGCGCACAGTCATGTCGGCGGCGTGCGCTGGTGGAACGTGAAGCATCCGGGACGTTATGCCGAACGTGTCGCGGCGGCCCGGACCCTGCCCGCGGACGGGTGGGAGGAGCTGACCGACGCCGAGCGCCACACCGAACGAATCATGCTCGCGGTGCGGTTGCGTGCCGGGCTGCCGCTGGCGGACCTGGACGCCGGCGGGCGCGCGGCGGTCGACGGACTCGTCGCCGACGGTGTGATCGAGGTCCGCGATCGAGCGGTCGTGCTCACCGACCGCGGGCGCCTGCTGGCCGATGGGGTCGTGCGCGCGCTTCTGGGGTGAACCGGCACCTCCGGGCGGCGGCTTACGGGGTCCGCGCCGAGGTTGCGCCACGCCACAGCGGGGATTCGGCTTTCACGAACTAAACTGGAACCGGATCAACTCGGGGTCCGCGCGGTCGATGCTGCTCGCATACGCCGGGCGGTCCGATGGCGAACGAGGAGGTGGGGCCGATGTCGAGCACCGAGAAGCGGCGGCTCGAGGTCCTGCGCGCGATTGTCGCGGACTACATCGCTACCAAGGAGCCGATCGGGTCGAAGACACTGGTCGACAAGCACAACCTGGGCGTTTCCAGTGCGACGGTGCGCAACGATATGGCGGTGCTCGAAGCCGAGGGATACATCACCCAGCCGCACACGAGCTCCGGTCGCATTCCCACGGACAAGGGCTATCGCCAGTTCGTCGACAACATCGCCGAGGTCAAGCCGCTGTCCACCGCCGAGCGGCGGGCGATCATGGACTTCCTCGACGGTGGCGTCGACCTGGACGACGTGCTGCGTCGCGGGGTGCGGCTGCTGGCGCAGCTGACCCGCCAGGTCGCGATGGTGCAGTATCCGACCGTCTCGGCCTCCACGGTCCGGCACATCGAGGTCGTCGCACTCAATCCGGCCCGGTTGTTGCTGGTGGTCATCACCGACACCGGGCGCGTCGATCAGCGCCTGGTCGAACTGGGCGGGGTGATCGGCGACGAGGATGTGACCGCGTTGCGCGCGATGCTCGGCAAGGCGATGGACGGCAAACGCCTCTCGGCGGCCTCCGCCGCGGTCGCGGATCTGCCGGAGAATTCCCCGGCCCGCCTGCGCGACGTGCTGGTCCGGGTGTCGACCGTGCTGGTGGAGACGCTCGTGGAGCATCCCGAGGAGCGGCTGGTGCTCGGCGGTACGGCTAATCTCACCCGCAACGTCAACGACTTCGGTTTCCCGGGTTCGCTGCGCGCGGTGCTGGAGGCCCTGGAGGAGCAGGTGATCGTGCTCAAGTTGCTGGCCGCCGCGCAGCATCCGGGCACGGTGACGGTGCAGATCGGCGAGGAAACACAGCTCGAGCAGATGCGCGGAACCTCGGTGGTTTCCACCGGGTACGGTATGCCGGGTACCGTGCTCGGGGGTATGGGTGTGCTGGGCCCGACCCGCATGGACTATCCGGGGACGATCGCCTCGGTCGCGGCAGTCGCCCGATACATCGGCGAGGTGCTTGCCGAAAGGTGAGTGTGCCGGGTGAAGTGTCGCGATGAGATCGTGAAGCAAACGGATTCGGAACAGGACTAGAGACGCAAGTGGCACGGGACTACTACGGATTGCTCGGTGTCGGACGCAACGCCTCCGACCAGGAGATCAAGCGCGCCTATCGCAAGCTGGCGCGTGAGCTGCACCCGGACGTCAACCCCGATGCGGACGCCCAGGAGCGGTTCCGCGAGGTTTCGGCGGCCTACGAGGTGCTCAGCGATGCCGAGAAGCGCCGCATCGTGGACATGGGCGGCGATCCGCTCGAGTCCGGCGGCGGTCCGGGTGGTTTCTCCGGTGCCGGATTCGGTGGTCTGGGCGATGTGTTCGAGGCCTTCTTCGGCGGTATGAACACCTCCGGTCCGCGGCGTCCGCGTGGACGTGTGCAACCCGGTGCGGATTCGCTGCTGCGTACCCGGTTGTCGCTGGCCGAATGCGCGGTCGGGGTCACCAAGCACCTCACCGTGGACACCGCCGTGCTCTGCGACCTGTGTCAGGGCGCGGGCACCAACGGCAACTCCAAGCCGGTGCGCTGCGAGACCTGCGGCGGCGCGGGCGAGGTGCAGACCGTGCAGCGCTCGTTCCTCGGTCAGGTGATGACCTCCCGGCCGTGCCCGACCTGCCGCGGCGCCGGGGAGACCATTCCCGATCCGTGCCGCAAGTGCGGCGGCGACGGGCGGGTGCGCTCGCGCCGGGAGATCGCCGCGCCGATTCCCGCGGGTGTGGCGAACGGCATGCGGGTGCGGCTGGCCGCGCAGGGCGAGGTCGGCCCCGGCGGCGGCCCGGCCGGTGATCTGTACGTGGAGATCGTCGAGCAGCCGCACGACATGTTCGTCCGCGACGGTGACGATCTGCACTGCACGATCCGCGTCCCGATGGTCGACGCGGCGCTCGGCGCGACCGTGGTGGTCGACACGATTCTCGACGGCCCGACCGAGCTGACCATTCCGGCCGGCACGCAGCCGGGCGAGGTCTCGGTGCTGCGCGCGCACGGTATGCCCAAACTGCGTTCGAGTGCCCGCGGCGACATGATCGCGCACCTGGACATCGTGGTGCCGACCAAGCTCGACGCCAAGCAGTCCGATCTGCTGCGCAAGTACAAGGCCATGCGCAACGGCGAACGCACCGAGGTACTTTCGGCCCAATCCGAGCACAACAGCGGTCTGTTCGCGCGCCTGCGCGCCTCGTTCAGCGGTCGCTGACCCGAAGACGGATTCACAGTGGCGGCAACGGTTTTCTATCTCGACGAGATACCCGAGCCGGGCGGTATCGCGATCCTGGACGGCCCCGAGGGGCGCCATGCGGCGACCGTGCGGCGCATCCGGGTGGGCGAGCCGATCACCCTGTCCGATGGCGCGGGCCTGCTCGCGTCCTCGGAAGTCGTTGCGGCGCAGAAGGACCGACTCGACCTGCGGGTGCTCGACCGCATTCTCGCGGAACCGGTCGCGCCGCCGGTCACGGTGGTGCAGGCGCTGCCCAAATCCGATCGCTCGGAGCTGGCGGTGGAACTGATGACCGAGGCCGGCGTCGACGTCGTCGTGCCGTGGCAGGCCGCGCGCTGCGTGGCAAACTGGGAAGGCAAGGCGCGCAAGGGCGTCGACAAATGGCGTGCCGCGGCGCGCTCGGCGGCGCGGCAGTCCCGCCGGGCGTTCATCCCGGAGATCGCCGAACCCCATCACACTTCCGATGTGCTGGCACTCGTGCGGGAGACCAAGGCGGACAACGGAATCGTCGTCGCGCTGCACGAATCGGGTACGGCCCGTTTCGTTTCCCTGCCGTTGGCCGCCGCATCGCGGATCGTCCTCATCGTCGGGCCCGAAGGCGGCCTGGACGATGCCGAAATCACCGCGCTCGCCGATGCGGGCGCGGACGTCGCACTGCTCGGGCCTACCGTGCTGCGCACCTCGACCGCGGGCGCGGTCGCCTTGGGTGCGCTGGGTGCGCTGACTTCCAGGTGGTAGAGCAATCATTCATTGTCTTGGCGCACAACCGGTTCGATCGCGTTGTCATACTCCGCACCGGTTGTCGGTGATCAATTCCACGTCGGCGGGCGCTCGTCTGGCGAACGCCGGTCACGACCCCTATATTCGGTCCGTATGACTTACGGAGGGGGCCATCGGCGGAAGGAGCCGGACGGTCCGAGTACCGAGCGGCTGCCGCATGGCACTCAGCCGCGCCTGTCGCGCGTGGCGAAGGCGCGTTCGGCGCGCGCCGAGAGGGCGCACGCGGTACCGCCCACTCGGGGAAGTCGTTCGCAGACACGCGAAGCCGAGTCGCAGTCGGCGCAGTCCCAGCCCGGTGAGGCGACGACCGCGGAGGCGCAGCCGGACCCCGATGCCGCGACGACGCTGCTGCGGCCGCGCCGGCACTCCCGGCGCCCGGCCCGGCCGCGGCGCAACGCCAAGGCGGTGGCCGTCGGCCGTACCCTGATCGCGCTGGTGTCCGTCCTGGTTCTGGTCGGAACCGGTGCGGCATGGCGGATCTACGATCACGCGGTCAAGGGCGTGATCACCTCGAACGCCATCAGCGACGGCCCCAAATCCCTCGGCCAGGATCAGAACATCCTGCTGATGGGCTTGGACAGCCGCAAGGACGAGCACGGCAATCCGCTGCCGCAGGCGATGTACGACGCCCTGCACGCCGGCGACAACGACAACGGCGGCATGAACTCGAATGTGCTGATGCTCATCCACATTCCGGGTGACGGCACCAAATCCACGGCGATCTCGATCCCGCGCGACGACTATGTGACCCTCGACCCGGCCGCGTGCGGCGGCGACCTCTGCAAGGGCAAGATCAAGGAGGCGTACGGCCGCACCTACGGCGCCGTGCTGGGCAAGCAGGCCCAAGGAGATCCGGACGCGGAGACCAAGGCTCGTGACGCAGGGCGCAAGGCCGAGCTGAAGACGGTGAGCAAGTTCCTGGGCGATGTTCCGATCGACCATTTCGTGGAGATCACCATGGCCGCGTTCTTCGAGATCGCGCAGCAGGTACAGCCGATCACGGTGTGCCTGAACGAGAATACGCACGACACGTTCTCCGGTGCGAAATTCGTCAAGGGCCAGCAGCAGATCAATGCCTCGCAGGCAATGGCTTTCGTGCGGCAGCGCCGGGACCCGGACGAGTCGCTGAATTTCACCGATATGGACCGCACCCGTCGTCAGCAGGCGTTCGTGGTCTCGCTGGTGAACAAATTGAAGAGCAGCGGAACGCTTTCCAGCCCGAGCACCCTGATGGGCCTGCTCAAGGTCGCGCAGCAGAACATGGCCGTGGACAGTGGTCTGGATCTGGGCAAGTTCGCCGGGCAGGCGTCGTCTCTGATGGGCGGCGGACTGACGCTGTACACCCTGCCGGTCAAGGACTTCAAGGTCATCGACGGCGAGGACACCAGCATCGTCGACCTCGACCTGATTCACTCCTATGTGAAGAATCTGCTGTATCCGCCCAAGCCGGGGGCCGCCAGCGCGACCCCCAGCGCGACGCCGACGAGTACGAACATCCCGTCCGCGTCCGGAGTGACGGCCAACGTGGTGAACAGTTCGGGCAAGAACGGGCTGGGTGGAAATCTCGAAAAGGCGCTCGCCGCACGCGGTTTCGCGCAGGGTGAGGCGATCACCGGGACCACGCGCAGTTCCAGCACACTGCTGTACGGTTCGGGTGCGCAGGAGGCGGCCACCGCGTTGGCCGGGCAGTTGGGTTTGACCGCGACCAAGTCTTCCTCGATCAATTCGCAGTCGATTCAGCTGACCGTCGGCACGGACCTCGCGAGCAGTAGTTCGATCACCGGCATGGTGGGCAATTCGAGCGAGGACGGCAGTTCCACTCCCACCTCCACGACGCCGCCGCCTCCGCCGGTGTCGGCGACGAACGCGGGCACGACGGCTCCGGCGCCGACCGACATGTCGAGTATGAAGGGCAGCGGGATTCCCTGCGTGAAGTGATTCCGGTCCCGGTGCGGTAATCCGCGCATTTCGCCGGTCTCGAGATCGCGGCCTATATTCGGTCCGTATGACCCATGATGGGGAGCGTCCGCGAAGACCGGCGGATGGTCCGGATACCGAGCGGTTGCCGCACGGCACCCAACCGCGGTCCTCGCGTGAGACGCACGCGGGTACGGCCCGCGGCGACCGGTCGCGGGCCGTGGAGCAGACCGGTGCGGATCGGCCGCGGCGGCCCGCGCGTGCGGCGGTGCGCGGCCGGGGCAACCACCGGGCGGCGCTGGCCGCGCGCACACTCATCGCACTGGTGTCGACCTTGGTTCTGGTCGGGACGGGCGCGGCGTGGCGGGTCTACGACCACGCGATCAAGGGCGTCACGACCTCCGACGCGATCAGCGACGGCCCCAAATCGGCAGGCCAAGAACAGAACATCCTGATCATGGGCCTGGACAGCCGCCTGGACGAGCACGGCAATCCGCTGCCGCAGGACATGTACAACGCCCTGCACGCGGGCGACGACAGCGTCGTCGGGATGAATTCGAATGTGTTGATGCTGATCCACATTCCAGGCGACGGCTCCAAGTCGACGGCCATCTCCATTCCCCGCGACGATTACGTCACCCTGGACCCGGCGTCCTGCGGCGGTGATATCTGCAAGGGCAAGATCAAGGAGGCGTACGGGCGCGCCTATTTCGCGGCGAAACAGAAGTACCAGAACAAGATCGGGAACCCGGAGGCGCTGGACGCCAAGGCGCGCGATGCCGGGCGCAAGGCCGAGGCGAATACCGTCACCAAATTCCTCGGCGGCGTGCCGATCGACCATTTCGTGGAGGTCACCCTGGCGGCCTTCTTCCAGGTGGCTCAGGCGGTGCAGCCCATCACGGTATGCCTGAACGAGCGGACCCAGGACAAGTTCTCCGGCGCAGATTTCGTGAAGGGCAGGCAGGAGATCAATGCCTCGCAGGCAATGGCTTTCGTGCGGCAGCGCCGGGATCCGGACGAATCGCTGAATTTCACCGACCTGGACCGCACCCGTCGGCAGCAGGCGTTCATCGTCTCGTTGGCGAGCAAACTGCAGAGCAGCGGAACCATGTCCAGTCCCGGCAAATTGATGAACCTGCTCGGCGTCGCTCAGCAGAACATGGCCGTGGACAATGGCCTGGATCTCGGAAAGTTCGCCGCGGAGGCGTCGTCGCTGATGTCCGGTGGGCTCACCCTGTTCACGCTGCCGGTCGAGGATTTCGGTAATGATCCGGACAGCGGTGAGGCCATCAACATCGTCGATACCGACAAGATCCACGCTTATGTGAAGAATCTGCTGAACCCGCCCGAGCCCGCGGCCGCCACCACGACCACCACCGCGCCGCCGACCACCACCGCGATCGCCTCGGCCACCGGGATCGTGCTCGATGTGGTGAACGGTTCGGGTAGGAGCGGTCTGGGCGGGAATGTGGAAAGGGCGCTGGCTGCCCGTGGATTCACCCAGGGTGAGGCGATCACCGGGACCACGCGCAGTTCCAGCACGCTGCTGTACGGTTCGGGTGCACAGGAGGCGGCCACCGCGTTGGCCGGGCAGTTGGGTTTGACCGCGACCAGGTCGTCCTCGATCAGTGCGCAATCGATTCAGCTGACCGTGGGAACCGAATTGGCCGGCAGCGACTCGCTCACCAGCATGGCCGGCCTCAGCGGGACGTCCGGAACCCCGGCCTCCACGACGCCGCCTCCGCCGCCGGTCTCGGCGACGAACCTCGGCGCGAAGGCGCCCGCGCCGACCGATCTGTCCAGTATGAACGGCAGCGGGATTCCCTGCGTGAAGTGACCGCGGATCGGGAGCACCGCACCGGACCGAGCCGGTGCGGTGCGGTTACGCCTGTGCGGACCCCGAGGTTTCCGGGGCGGGATTCTGATGCAGGGTGGTCGAGCGAGCTGCCAGCAACCACATCAGGTCCTCCAGGCTCAGTTCCAGTTCGTTCGCCCGGATTCGAGCGAGTTCCAGTTCGAGCGTGCCGACGGAGGACTCCAGGGCGAGCAGAATCATCTCGGCCAGCTCCATACAGGTCAGTGCCTGCTTCTCGGTAAGTCGAAAGCCCGGCGGGAGGAACGAGACGATCCACCGCCCCCGGTCGCCGCCCGGAACATCGATCCGGAAGGCCATTTCGTCCACGATTTCGCTGCTGATAAGCCATTCTGCTATTCGAACCGGCATTGCTTTCACCCCCGTTCTCGTCCCACGACCGATATGGGTCGTGGTCCGATTGTGGGGTACCCGGGCAGCCCGCGGCCAATGCTTTCCGGTCCGCCGGGTTTTGCTAACAGGATCGCCGCGCCGGGTCAGTTGGCGCGATCCGACCAGCCATCGGGAAGTTCGCCGGGTGCTACCGAGATGACGGTGTCGTCATCGGGGCCGACGTATTCGAACAGCGTGATCTTGGCAAACTCGGGGACAACGTAGATCGGGTAGGTGGGGCCCGCGTCCCGGTACTCGCGCATCTTGTCCAGATGGTCGTTCTGGTACAGCACGGTGCGCTCACCGTGTTCTTCCACCCAGTGCGGGAAGAAGATCACGCCGTGCAGCCGGCGCTTGGCGGGCATCACGTCGACCGACACCGAGGTGCCGGTGGGCTCGGTCCAGGAGATCTTGTAGCTGTCCTCGGCCAGCTGAACCAGATTCACCTGCTGATCCTTGACCCAGCGTCCGCCGACCATCCCGGAATGGATCCGGTAATCGATGGTGTGGTCGTTCTTCACATACATCTCGTACTGCCAGCCGTTGGCGTAGGTGTAGATGAAGCGGTGCCCGACGATGTGGGACAGGTCCTGCGGGGGGACGGGCTGCTCGATCGTCGTCTCGAAGTCCGCGTTACCGGACATGGCTGAATTCCTTCCTGTCGGCGGGGTCCATTCGGTCTTGTGGCCGAAACCGCGGGTGTTGTCGATGAGGCGGAGCCAATGCGGCCGGATCTCCCAGAACTCGGTCGCGGCCAGGGCGGCGGACAAGCCCGGGGCCGTATCGATGAAGGGGAAACGTCGCGCATAGTCCCGGCGCGCCGCCGCGGCCTCGTCTCCGGTCAGCCGGCGGCAGCTGCCGCGGCCCTGGATGCCGGTGATGTCCGTCCAGGTCTGCCCGTCGCGCTGGGCGGTGAAAGCGACCGGCGTCGCCGGCCGGCCGGCCGACAGCGCTCGGCCGTGGACGGTGTCGGCAGAGCTCAGGAAGACCAGCGGCCCGGCCTCGGTGCGGGCGTAGAAGACGGCGCACGCCCCGGGAGAGCCCGCCTCGTCGACGTAGGCCAAGCTCAGGGTCGTGTGTTCGTCCAGCGCCCGGCGAATCGGCGGCGGGCACGGACCGGCATGCCCGGGGGCGGTCATGCGCCGGCTCGCAGCGGTGGGACGGTGGGGACCTCGGGAGCGTTGCGGATGTCCTCGGGGGTCATCTTGAAACTCTCCGGATAGGCGTCACGCCGGGTGCGGCGGGCCGGCTCGCTGGTGCGCCAGCAATACAGGCACTGCCGGCACTGGTAGACCTCCCAGGCTCCGGCGACGGGGGAGACGTGCAGCAGCTCCAGCGATCGGTGGCCGCAGCGCGGGCACTCTGCGGGCCGGATGTTCTTGTCGGACATGGCGTTCGGCTCCTTCGGGTCGGCGGGGATCACTTCTCGGCGAGTTGCTGGAGTTTGGTGACCCACTCGCCCATCTCGGGCAGGTCGGTCACCTGGTTGCCGTAGTTGCCGCGCCTGTCGGGCGGGGCCGGGGTGGTGGCGTCGATGATCAGCTTGTCGACGATGCCGGGCGTGTCGGCCTGCGGCGCGAGTTCCAGGATCGGGAGGTTGGGCACCACGACGAGGTCGGCGGAGGGATTCATCTTGGTGGACAGCGCCCACATCACCTGGGGCAGGTTGAAGGGGTCCACGTTCTCGTCGACGACGATGACCGTGGCCGCATAGCCGAGGCCGTGCGGAGTGGTGAGCACGCGCATCCCGACGGCCTTGGCGAAGCCGCCGTAGCGCTTCGCGGTCGAGACGATGACGACCAGGCCGTGGGTGTACGACGCGTTGACCGCGCGGACTTCGGGGAAATCCTTCTTCAGCTGCTCGTACAGCGGAACGCAGGTGTTGGCGGCCATCAGATAGTCGATCTCGGTCCACGGCATGCCCAGGTAGAGGTGCTCGAAGATCGGATCGGTGCGGTAGGAGATCTTGTCGACGCGGATGACCGTCATGTTGCGGCCACCGCTGTAGTGACCGGTGAACTCGCCGAACGGGCCTTCTATCTCGCGCCTGCGGCCCTCGATGACGCCCTCGATCACGACCTCCGAGCCCCACGGCACGGGCAGGTGGTGCAGCGGCGAGCGGGCGATCGGCGCCGGGGCGCCGCGCAAAGCGCCGGCCAGTTCGTACTCGTTCTGGTCGTATTCCATCGGGGTGGCGGCGACGATGGAGATCACCGGGTCGTTGCCGAGCGTGATCGCGATCGGCAGATCCTCGCCCTTCTCCTCGGCCTTGCGCAGGTGCTGGGCGATATCGTGCATCGGCACCGGTTGCAGCGCCAGCTTCCGCTTGCCCTTGACCTCGATCCGGTAGACGCCCAGGTTCTGTTTGTCCGTGCTGGCCGGGTCGTCCGGGTCCTTCGAGACGACGGCGGCCTTGTCCAGATAGAAGCCGCCGTCGCCGTCGTTCAGCCGGATCAGCGGGAGGATGTCGAAGATGTCGACGTCCTCGCCCTCGACCGTGTTCTGCGCCCACGGCGGGTCGTCCCGGTACTCGGGCTCCACCGGGAACTTCGCCCAGCGCCGGATGAACTCCTCGACCTGTTCCCTGGCGCCCGTCTCCCTGGGCAGGCCCAGGGCCAGGGCGTGGTTGGCCCAGGAGCCGTGCACGTTCATCGCGATCCGCGCCCGATCGAAGCCGTAGACGTTGTCGAAGTACAGTGCCGGGGCCTGCTCGCCCAGCCGGGTGACGGCGTTGGCCGCGGCGGCGATGTCGGGCTCGGGCATCACCTGTTCGGTGACGCGCCGCAGTTGTCCCTGGCTGTCGAGGATTTCCAGAAAGCTTCGCAGGTCGTCGTAGGCCATGGTCGGTCAACTCCTTCGGATGTCGGGGCGTCAGGCGGCGGTGGGGGCGTTGCGGGCCGGGTTCGGCCGGTGGGCGGCGCGCATACCCTCCCAGCGCCGGGCAGCGGGGGCGGGCAGGTCGAATTGATCGAGGATGCGTGCGGTGATGTGGTCGACGATGTCCTCGACGGTGGCGGGGTGGTTGTAGAAGGCGGGCATGGGCGGCACCATCTGCGCCCCCATGCGAGTCAGCGCGAGCATGTGCTCCAGGTGGATCTCGCTCAGCGGCGTCTCGCGGGGAACCAGCACCAGCTTGCGGCGCTCCTTGAGGACGACGTCGGCGGCGCGGGCGACCAGCCCGTCGGCATAGCCGGCCCGGATGGCTGCCAGGGTCTTCATCGAGCACGGCGCGATGATCATGCCGTCGGTCCGGAAGGAACCGGAGGAGATGGTGGCGCCCTGGTCCTGCGGGCTGTGCGTGACGTCGGCCAGTTCGGCCACCTCGCGCACCGAGCGGCCGGTCTCCAGCTCGATCGTGGTCCGCGCCCACCGGGACAGCACCAAATGCGTTTCCACGTCGGGTATTTCGCGCAGGTTCTCCAGCAGGCGGATGCCGAAGACGGCACCCGTGGCACCTGTCATTCCTACGATCAAACGCATGGTGGTTCCTCTTCCGGTGTCTGCTGATCCGCCCGAATACCCGAGAACGATTCGGTCAAGTGACGGGCGGTGAAGACTTTCCGACTTGGCCGGGGTTCGCGCTCCGAATCGCTCCGTCGCACTCCACGCTAGGCGCAAACCGGGCCCGGATGACGTACGCTTACGTCACGTCATGGACCAAAACGGACAAGCTCGCATCACCGAAGTTCCTTTCCGTCCGCCGCCCGGAGGGCCGCCGGGTGTCGAGGTGTGGGACTTCACCCGGCTGCGCGAGCGCGCCGAGCGCAACGGCGTGCCGCTCGGCCGCCCCCTGCGGGCCGAGTTCCATCACCTGATCCTCGTGAAATCCCATTCGCTGAACTGTTGGGCGGATGACGTGCGGCACACCGTCCCGCCCGGCGCCTGGCTGTGGATCAGCCCCGGTCAGGTGTACCGCTTCGGCGCCGGGCTCGACCGCGCCACGGGCGCGGTCCTGCTGTTCATGCCGGGCTTCCTCGACACCGCCACCCTCGCCGCCGCCCGCCTGACCCCGCCCTACTCGCCGGGACCGCTGCTACCCGACGCCGAGGAGGACGCGGCGCTGGCCGCGCTGCTGGGTCTCCTGGAAGACGCCTACCGCCACACCGGCGCGCTGCCCCCGGAGGCCCGCGTCGACCTGATGCGTCACCTCCTGGCGGCCCTGGTGCTACGCCTGGGACACGTCCGGCAGCGGCGGCACGGCCTGCGCGCGGGAGGCGGGAGCGATACCTTCCAGCGCTTCCACGAGGCCGTGGAGCGCGACTTCGCGGCCGGTCGCCGCATCGAGGACTACGCCGCAACCCTCGGCTACAGCGTCCGCACACTCACCCGGGCCTGCCTGGCCGCGACGGGACGCACCGCCAAGCGGTACCTCGACGACCGCACCGCGTTGGAGGCCAAGCGGCTGCTCGTGCATACCGATCTGCGGCCGGGGCAGGTCGCGAGCCGGCTGGGATTCACCAGCCCCACCTTCTTCGGCAAATTCTTCCGCCGCTGCACCGGCGAGACCCCGGAGTCCTTCCGCGCCCGGGCCCGTAGCGACGAGCCGCCCGACGGACCACTTCCGACGCGTCCGGCGACGCACCGTCGGTCCGTGGGTGCGTGAGTCGGACCGGCACGCCCGGACTCCCGGGCGCCTGCCACGGCCGACGCGGCTGGATCGTGGCCATGAATGCCTCCTCGATAGGTCCGCGGTCACGTTCTCCGCGGGGCACCGAGAAGGATCTCCGGCCGCGTCCGGTCGCCCCGGCGATCCGGGTGCGGATCCAACCGGGGGTTTGACATTCGGCCGCGCGGGCGGGTGACAGGGGGAAGTCGCCTCCGGCGAATGCGGCGGTGCGTGATCCCTCGTGACGCTCAGCCCGCGGCGCGTGCGAGGTACGCGCTGACGGTTTCCCGGCTTCGGGTCAGGCAGGCGATCTTGTCGTCGAGAGTGGTCAGTTCCGCGCGCAGGATCGCGGCGAATTCGCTGTCGCATGCGTCGGTCCAGTCGTCCGGGCGGTCCTGCGCGGACAGCACGACGCGGATCAGTCTGGTGGGCAGGCCCGACCGGATCAGGCTGGAGATGGTCCGGGCGCGTTCGATGTCGCTGTCCTGGAAGTAGCGGTAACCGTTGGGACCTCGCTCGGACCGCAGCAGGTCCTGGGATTCGTAGTAGCGCAGCATCCGCGTGGAGATTCCGGTGCGCTCCGCGAGTTCGCCGATCTTCATCGTGGCCCGAATTTTCCTCTTGACTTTGACACCTATGTCAAAGTTTACGTTCTCGGATATGAACAGATCAAAGGGCTTCCTGACGCCGCTGCTGGCGCTCGGCGGGGCGACCTTCACGACCGTCAGCGCCGAGATGATGCCCGCAGGAGTCCTGGACTCCATGAGTTCGTCCCTCTCGGTCGGCGTGTCGACGGCCGGACTACTCGTGACCGGCTGGGCGGGCACCATCGCGTTGACCGGAATTCCGTTGGTGCGCTGGACGATGCGTTGGTCTCGAAAGTCGGTGGTGCTCGCGAGCCTGGGCGTCATGGCGGCCGCGAATCTCGCCACGGCGCTGGCCCCGGTATATGCGGTGGCGCTGGTCGCCCGGATGGTCGCGGCGGCCGCACACGGCTTGTTCTGGGCCGTGGTCGTCGCCTACGGCGCCGCGCTGGTCCCGCCCGAGCGGGTCGGGCGGGCGCTGTCGATCGTGCTGGCCGGCCCCACCGTCGCGGGCCTGGTCGGCGTGCCGCTGGGAACGCAGATGGCGCATCAGCTCGGCTGGCGGGTGACCTTCGTGGCGCTCGCCGCCCTGTGCGTGCTCTGCGCGGCGATCATCGCCATCCTGGTGCCGCCGGTCGGCGACGGCGCGCGACCCGAGCCCGAGCGCTGGGACCGATCGGCCGGATCGGTATTGCTGGTCGCCGCGGGCGGATTCTTCTCGCTCATCGGCTACTACTCGGTGTTCACCTTCGTGGTTCCGGTCAGCGCCGCGGCCGGAATCGGCGCGGGAGCGGTCCCCGGGGTGTTGCTCGCCAGCGGGATCGGCGGTTTCGCCGGCGTCCTCGTGGCCGGCCGGATCGGCGATCGCTGGCCTACCGCGGCATTGCCGGTGACCGCCCTGGCGCTGGCCGTGGTCACCGCGGGGATGGGAATGCGAAGTGGCGCAATCGTTTACCTCGTCCTGGTGACGCTGTGGGGGGTGCTCATCGGGGTGCTGCCCGTCGTGCTGCAAGCGCGGGTGATGCGGGTGGCCTCCGAACGGTTCCGCAATACCGCGGGCAGCATTCTGATCACGGTGCTCAACCTCGGCATCGGTCTGGGCGCCGGGCTCGGCAGCGTGACCTCCTCGCTCGGTCTGGTGGGATCGCTGCCGGTGATCGCCGCGGTCGTCGCGGCCCTCGCGCTGGTCCCGTTCGCGCTCCTGCACTCCGGCATCGGGAAGTATCCGGCCGCGAACGCGGTGGATCGGGAGATGCGGTATGCCGAGTAGCCTCGCGGCGTGCGCGGATCCTCGCTCGCGCGGCCGCGCGGGCCGGTGCTGGTGCCGCTGGCCGGGCCGGTTGCCGCGCCGCCACCGTGCACGGGCTCGTGACCTGCTGGTCGTGGTCTATTCACTGGGCTGTGTCGGTGCTCGGCTGTAAACTTTCATCACAACCAGTGATGTTCTAGACCGGAAAGCAGGCCATAGGCACTTTTGAGAACACCAGGTGAAATAGGCGACCCGACAACTCCCACCGCCGGGGACGGCGGCAACGGTACCGGACCGGCCGCGCGGACCGCGCGCTCCAGTATCGAACTCGCTCCAGAATCCGTCTTCGGCTTTCTCGGTTCGGCCGATGAGAACCTGCGTGAACTCGAACGCCTGCTCGATGCCGACATCCACGTGCGCGGCAATGCCGTGACGCTCACCGGCCGGGCCGCCGACGTCGCCCTGGCCGAGCGCGTGATCGAACAGCTCGTGGCGCTGACGAGCCGCAACCGGGTGGTCACGCCCGAGGCGGTGCGGCATACGTACGCGATGCTCACCGAGGGTTCCTCGGATTCTCCGGCCGAGGTGCTGAGCCTGGACATCCTGTCCCGCCGCGGCAAGACCATCCGCCCCAAGACGCTGAACCAGAAGCGCTACGTCGATGCCATCGACGAGCACACCATCGTCTTCGGCATCGGCCCGGCCGGTACCGGTAAGACGTATCTGGCGGTGGCCAAGGCGGTGCAGGCGCTGCAGAGCAAGCAGGTCAACCGCATCATCCTGACCCGGCCCGCGGTCGAGGCGGGGGAGCGGCTCGGCTTCCTGCCCGGCACGCTGAACGAGAAGATCGACCCGTACCTGCGCCCGCTGTACGACTCGCTGCACGACATGATGGATCCGGAATCCATCCCCAAGCTCATGCAGTCCGGCGTCATCGAGGTGGCGCCGCTGGCGTACATGCGCGGTCGCTCGCTCAACGATTCGTTCATCATCCTGGACGAGGCGCAGAACACCACGCCCGAACAGATGAAGATGTTCCTGACCAGGCTCGGCTTCGGTTCCAAGATCGTCGTCACCGGCGATATCACCCAGGTCGACCTGCCCGGCGGCACCAGATCCGGCCTGCGGGTGGTCAGTGACATCCTCACCGACGTGGACGACATCCACTTCGCCGAGCTCACCTCGAGCGATGTGGTGCGGCACCGCCTGGTCGCCGACATCGTCGACGCCTACGAGCGGTACGAGGCCGACCGCCCGGCGCTGGCGGCGCCGCACTACCCGGGCAACCGTGCCCAGCGCCGCGCCGCGGAGCGCTCGCGGCGCTGAGCAAGGGGACGCCGCAGCCGATCGGGTCCGGCTACGGCGTCCCACCGGCGACACGTCGTTACCCGCGAAACAGGTTGGGCCCGAATATCTTCCAAGGTGGCCGACGGCCCGAGATCTCCTCGGCCCCGCGAGCCGATGACCTCGCTCGCCGGCGTATCGCCCCTGCGAAGGGACTGGGCGTGAACTCGGACTGTGAACCGGAGAACCGCTGAACTCGTCGGCACTCGCGCCGGCATGTGCCCCGAGTAGCGGCAGGCGGGAGAGACGGACGCAATCTGCCGCCGATGACGACAGCGGTGTCCGCCGATGGTGGGCGCGGCACGGCGTCGATGTGTGATTCAGCTGTGTGCGGCGTCGTTTCGGATGTGCACCGGCTCTGGGATGAGCCGGTCGGCGGTGTTCAGCTCGTGCGCAGGCGCAGGCCGGGGTTCTGGTCCAGGACGTCGGCGACGGACTGGGCGATCATCGCGATCTGCGGGATGCCGGGTAGCACTTGCCCGACCAGCGGGCCCGCCTGTTGGAACGCCCGGGGCCCGATCTGCTGGAGGATGCGGCCCGGACTCGGCGATCCGGGCGGGGCGGGCGGCAGCACACTGGGCCGGTCGGTGGGGAATTGCGAAGGGTCGGAATAGATTCCGCCGTCGCTGATGATGCCGATCGCCAGGGTTCCGGACAGCAGTGCGCCCCCGCTGTCGCCGGGCAGCGACAGGGCGCTGTGCTTGAAGCGGATCGGCGGGCGCTGCGGGTCGGGCTGGTCCACGGCGGTGATCACGCCGCAGGTGAAGCCGGTGGTGGAACCCGATTTGCACACGGGCGCACCGGCAACCGGAATGCCGGCGCCGGTGATCCGGATATCGGGTCCGTCGACCGGTCCGCGAACGAGATTGTTGCGGAACGAGTTTCGCGCCGCCGGGGTGATCCGCACGATCGAGTAGTCCCGGATCCCGTCCACCACCGATTTCTGGAACGAGCCGGTCGCCGGGCCGGTCACGTGGTCGTTGTGCCACGGGAAGGTCTGCTGGTCCGGCGCGAGCGGATGTCCGGCCAGTACCGCCTCGTTGCAGTGCCCCGCGGTGAGCGCCGCGGGCGTGCCGTCCGGCTCGATCGCGTTGAACGCCCAGGAGCATTTGGCCGCCCGATCGTTCGGCGGGGTGCGGCTCAGATAGACATCGCCGCCCGCGATCTGATCGGCGCTCGGGCCGCGCTCCGCCGCCGGACTCGGCTCGTTGGGCTGAATGGCATGGGGTGCAACGGGATTCGCTGAACCGGCGAGATCGTCCGTGAGCTGGAAGCCCGCCTGTCGGGCCGCGGTCCGGACGGCGGCACCCACGGCCGCGATCAACGCCCGGCCCTGCTGATCGAGCCCGATCCCGCGCACCGATCCGGGCGAGCGCCGCTGCTCGGCCGCGGCGAAGACGGCCAGCCGCTGAGCCAGATCCGCGCGCCGCTGATACTCCGCAACGGAAATGCCCAGATCACGGTGCACCGCGGTGGCGAGCGCGCCGGTGTCCGCAGGGGCGGCCGGCGTCGCCGACGCCGCCGGAGCGCACATGATGACGGCGAGAACTGTCGCGACCGCGGCCCGGCCTGCCGTGCGTGTGGTCTTCACCGCCGCGAACTTAGCACCAGCCGCGCGGTTCGGCGGCTCGCCGCGCCAGGTTCGCCGGCGCGCCACACAGGCCGCCCGAGCAGCCGCGCGGTGCGTGGCCGCCCGCCGGTGGTGGTCCGAAGCGTGCCGAACCGCTGGCTGGATCGATGCGCGGCGGGTCCAGGGGCGCGCTGTTGGCACGGTGGTCGATGCGCGCTTGCCCAGCGCCGGACCGATCCTGGCCCGGCGGTGCCGTGGACCGGATTCGGTCTGATCAGTGCGTCCGGCCGGCAGCTGCACGACGAGCAGGCATGGCGACTCGGCGAGATCGTCGAAGCCGACCGCTGGTACCCAGCGAGTCAGCTCTGCTCGGACGGCGGCGACCGCAACACCAACGCCCGTCGACGGGAACGCTCTGGTTTTCACCCAGGTGGGGGCGAATACGCATCCGGACGACGTGGGAACCGACGTTGCGGCCGCACCGGCAGCCTGAACCCGGCGACGCCCGGGAAGGGCGGTGCCGCCCGATCTCACCCAGGTCGTACGAGACGCTTTAAGCTGAGCGCGTGAGTATCGAGATCGCCAACGAGTCGGGAATGGACGTTCCCGAGGAAGATCTGATCAGCGTCGCGCGTTTCGCGATCGGCCGGATGGATGTGCATCCGGCGGCGGAGCTGTCGATGGTGCTGGTCGATCTCAACACCATGGCCGATCTGCACATGCGCTGGATGGATCTGCCGGGCCCGACCGACGTGATGTCCTTCCCGATGGACGAACTCGAACCCGGCGGCCGACCGGACGGCGCCGAGCCGGGCCCGTCCATGCTCGGCGATATCGTGCTGTGCCCGGAATTCGCGGCGGCCCAGGCGACCAAGGCCGGACATTCGCTGGACCACGAACTCGCGCTGCTGACCGTGCACGGCGTCCTGCACCTGCTCGGCTACGACCACGCCGAGCCGGAGGAGGAGAAGGAGATGTTCGGCCTGCAGAACACCCTGCTCGCCGAATGGTACGAGAGCTTGCGTGAGGCACAGCGCCGCGCCGCCCTCGCCGAACGCGACCGCAAACTCCTCGGTAAAACCGGTTTCGGCGACGCGGGTGATCCGCTGGACCCGGCATGAGCGGTCAGGTCCGCGGCAGCGACGGGCGCGGCAGCCTGGATAACCACGGAGCGACCCGGGACTGCCGCCATCGGGCACAGCGGCGGCAGCGGAGCGTTAAAGCGCAGGACCACGCTCATGCCGCGAAGGGCGCAGCGTGAACGCACTGATCCTGCTGCCGCTGGCCATCGCGCTGGTTCCGGTGGGCGGGGTGTTCGCGGCGCTGGATGCGGCGCTGGCCACCGTGTCGCCCGCCCGGGTGGAGGATCTGGTTCGCGCGGACCGGCCCGGGGCGCGGCGGTTGACCCGGATCATCACCGAACGCCCCCGCTACGTGAACCTGATGGTGCTGTTGCGGCTGGTCTGCGAGATCACCGCGACGGTGCTGCTGGCGGCCGCGCTGATCGACGCGCTGGGCACCGGCTGGGCGCTGCTGGTGACCGCGGTGGTGATGGTGCTGGTCGACTATCTGGTGATCGGCGTGGGCCCGCGCACGCTCGGCCGCCAGCACGCCTACTCGATAACGCTCGCCGCCGCACTGCCGCTGCAGGCGATCGCGGTGCTGCTGGGTCCGCTGAGCCGCCTGCTCATCGCGGTCGGCAACGCGATCACCCCGGGCCGCGGATTTCGCAACGGCCCCTTCGCCTCCGAGGTCGAGCTGCGCGAGGTCGTGGATATGGCGCAGCAGAGCGGCGTGGTCGATTCGGACGAGCGCCGGATGATCCAGTCGGTCTTCGAACTAGGCGATACCTCGGCCCGCGCGGTCATGGTGCCGCGCACCGAGATGGTGTGGATCGAGGCGGACAAAACCGCGGCGCAGGCGACCTCGCTGGCGGTGCGCTCGGGGCATTCGCGAATTCCGGTGATCGGCGAGAACGTCGACGACGTCCTCGGCGTCGTCTACCTGAAAGATCTTGTGCCGTACGGTGATCGCAGTCGCAAGGTGCAGGTCCGCGAGGTGATGCGCCCGGCGGTGTTCATACCCGATTCCAAACCGCTGGACGAGTTGCTGGACGAAATGCAGCGTCACCGTAACCACATGGCGCTGCTGGTCGATGAATACGGTGGTATCGCGGGTCTGGTCACCATCGAGGACGTGCTGGAGGAGATCGTCGGGGAGATCGCCGACGAGTACGACACCGACGAGATCGCGCCCGTCGAACAGCTCGGTGACGGCAAATTCCGTGTCTCGGCACGGCTTTCGATCGAGGACCTGGCCGAATTGTTCGATATGGAGATCGACGAGGAGGACGTCGACACCGTCGGCGGTCTGCTCGCGCACGCGCTCGGGCGCGTGCCGCTGCCCGGGTCCAAGGGCGTCATCCACGGCCTGCAACTGCGGGGCGAGGGCGGCGCCGACGCGCGGGGCCGGATGCGGGTGCACACCGTGGTGGCGCGGCGGACCCCGGAGAAGAAGAACGATCGCGAACCCGGACACGAGGATGGAGACAGCAATGAGTGACACTGCGCCGCAGGCCGGTGGTTTGGATGCCGAGGACGAGAAGCTGCTGGTGCTCGCCCGCGGCGCGATGGGGCGCACCGGCGGCGGCAGCGGCGCGGCGGTCCGCGACACCGACGGCCGCACCTACGCCGCGGGCGCGGTGGAACTGCGGGCGCTGACGCTGACCGCGCTGCAGGCCGCGGTGGCCGCGGCGATCTCCAGCGGCGCGGAGGGTTTCGAGGCCGCGGTGGTGATCGGGGCATCGTTCCACGACGCCGGAATCGCGGCGGTGCGCGAACTCTCGTCCTCCGGCAAGATCATCTTCGCCGATCGCAACGGCGCGGTCTACGACACCGTCGGCGCCGAGGCCACGCAGTGAGCAGTGCCGAATTCCGTTCCGGCTTCGTCTGTTTCGTGGGACGGCCGAATACCGGCAAGTCCACGCTCACCAATGCCATGGTGGGACAGAAGATCGCGATCACGTCCTCGCGTCCGCAGACCACCCGGCACACCATTCGCGGCATCGTGCATCGCGAGCACGCGCAGCTGATCCTGGTCGACACCCCGGGGCTGCACCGGCCGCGCACGCTGCTCGGTCAGCGGCTCAACGATCTGGTGCGCGACACCTATTCCGAGGTCGACGTGATCGCGCTGTGTATTCCGGCCGACGAGAAGATCGGTCCCGGCGACCGGTGGATCCTGACCCAGATCCGGCAGATGGCCCCGAAGACGACACTGCTGGGCGTGGTCACCAAGATCGACAAGGTGGGCCGGGACCAGGTCGCCCGGCAACTGGTCGCGGTGTCCGAACTGCTCGGCCCCGACGCCGACGTGGTGCCCGTATCCGCGGCGAAGGGGGAGCAGGTCGAGGTTCTCGTCGACGTGATCGCCGCCAAGATGCCCGAGGGGCCGGCGTTCTATCCGGACGGCGAGCTGACCGACGAGCCCGAGGAGACGCTCATGGCCGAGCTGATCCGCGAGGCCGCGCTCGAGGGCGTTCGCGATGAGCTGCCGCATTCGCTCGCGGTGGTGATCGAGGAGGTGCTGCCTCGGGAAGGCTATGAGGGACAGGACGATTCGTCCCCGGAGATGCTCGACGTGCACGCCCTGCTCTATGTCGAGCGCCCGAGTCAGAAGGCGATCGTCATCGGCCGGGGCGGCGCGCGGCTGAAGGAGGTCGGCACCAACGCCCGCAAGCAGATCGAGCACATTCTCGGCACCCGCATCTATCTGCATCTGCACGTGAAGGTGGCCAAGGACTGGCAGCGCGACCCGAAACAGCTCGGCAAGCTCGGCTTCTGAGTCCGGTGGTCACAGTGTGATCTCGGTCGGACACCGTTCGCGCAGGTGGCGCAAATGGGTCCATGCACGCGATGCCGGACGCACCTACCATCGGCGGGGTGAAGTGGATGTCCCGGGCGTTCGGTTCGAAAGAGCTGCCGCCCCAACTGCGTTCGGATATGGAATGGGAGGGGATCGTGGTATTCGGTCCCGTGGACGGATCGGTGGCACGGCGCAGTTATCGGACTCCGTTGCATTACGCCTCCTCGAGCTGGGAGAACATCGGGCAGGGGACCATCGCGATGAGCCGGCGGCGGTTCGTCGTGTGGGGCAACCGGGTGGCGCTGGTCGACGTCCCGCTGGGGCATCCTGCGGTATCGATGGAACTGCAAGGATCCGAACGCATGTTGATCGAGGCGGACGATCGCGAGATCGATCGCACCCGCCGCGGCTGGACCACTCTGCTGCTGCGCACGATTCACGCCCCGCGCATCGCGCAGGTCTACGGCGAGAGCGTGTACCGGCCCGCCTGAATCCGCCCGCCGGGACCAGCGGGTCCGGCCGGATGACGACCGGGCGGAATACCCCATGCGGCGGGATGTGTGTGGCTCGGTGTGCGCGTCAGCGTGGCGTGGGAGGATGGGGCCGTGCAGTTGTATCGGGACCAGGCGATCGTGGTTCGCCAGCACAAGCTGGGCGAGGCCGATCGCATCGTCACGCTGCTCACGCGTCAGCACGGGCTGGTGCGGGCGGTGGCGAAGGGGGTTCGTCGCACCCGGTCCAAATTCGGGGCTCGGCTCGAGCCGTTCGCCTACGTCGACGTGCAGCTGTACCCCGGACGCAACCTCGACACCGTCACCCAGGTGCACACCGTGGAGGCGTTCGCCTCCGATATCGTCGCCGACTACGGCCGCTACACCGCCGCCTGCGCGGTCCTCGAGACCGCCGAACGTCTGGCCGGTGAGGAGCGCGCACCCGCACCGCGACTGCACACCCTGACCGCGGGCGCGTTGCGCGCGATCGCCGCCGCGCAGCGGCCGCAGGAACTGATCTTG
Source organism: uncultured Nocardia sp. (assembly GCA_966435935.1). Taxonomy (GTDB): domain Bacteria; phylum Actinomycetota; class Actinomycetes; order Mycobacteriales; family Mycobacteriaceae; genus Nocardia. The sequence continues at coordinate 33,532 of CBJNFW010000014.1, read as the reverse complement.
GACGCATTCCTGTTGCGCGCCATGGGTTTCGCGGGCTGGGCACCGGCTTTGGACGAATGCGCCCGCTGCGCCACCCCGGGGCCGCACCGAGCCTTCCACGTCGCCGCGGGCGGCGCTGTCTGCGTGCACTGCCGCCCGCCCGGTTCGGCCACCCCGTCGGTGGGTGTCCTGGAGTTGATGAGTGCGCTGTATCGAGGCGAATGGTCCGGCATCGACGCGGTCCCCGAGTCCATCCGCCGCCAGTCCAGCGGCCTCACCGCCGCCCACCTGCAATGGCACCTCGAGCGCCAGCTCCGCACGCTGCCCCTGATCGAACGCACCCGCCCGCACGACACTCCCGCCGAATCGCCGGCCTCCCGAGCGGGCTGATCCGGTTCCACCGATCCCGACCCCCCCATCCGTTCCCTCAACGGCCGATACCCCCGTGGCACTCGGCCGGCTACGGTAACCAACGATCTACAACGCGATGGTTACGACCTTCACCGACGGATACCGGGCCGCGAATTTCCTGTCCAATGTGGCTATTTCGGCTCCACTGGTCTGGGCGAACGCGGCCAGATAGTCGTCGGTCCACAGCTTGTGGCTGGTCTCGTTGCGTGCCGAGAGCGCCCGAAAGACCGCCTCGAAGTCGGTGGGTTCCTCGGCCCACAACACGCGTTCGTCCGCGAGCAGTTGGTCGATGATGCGCCATGCCGAACTACGCGTCAGGACATCATCACCCATGACCGCTGGATTGGAGAGCAGACGCAGCAGTCCGGTCTGGGTGACCCGGCACATCAGCAGACTTCCGGACTCGCGCTCGAACCACCGAACCGCCGACTCGTTGTGGACGTGTCCGCGCCACGTCGCGGCAAGCCACGCGCCTACATCGATCAGTGTCGTCACGCGTACTTCTCTGCATCTTCGTCGGCGAAGATCTCAGCGATGTCCTCGTTGGTGAGGTTGGTCTTCGCGCCGGAACGGTCGCTGCCGACCAGCGGAAATTCAACCCGGCCCCGCTTCTGCGCCGACACCTGGGTGCCGAGTTCATGCGCTAACGCCTTGGTGAACAGCTCCTTGAGGTTCATGTGACGTTCAGCAGCCGCGATTTTGGCAGCACGCATCAGCTCTTCGGGTAAGTCAATCGTGGTGCGCATAAAAACATATTATCACCTTGCCTGCGTGTCAGCGGCCCGCGAGGCCCGAGGTGGCGATACCGCGGACGAAGGCCTTCTGCGCGAAGGCGTAGATCACGATCATCGGCAGCAGCATCAGGATCGAGGCGGCCATCAGGACCGGCCAGTGCGCGGTGTACTGGCCCTGCATCCAGACCAGGCCGAGGTTCAGGGTGGAGATGCTGGTGCGCTGGATCATCACCAGCGGCCACAGGAAGTCGTTCCAGACCGTCACCCAGGTCAGCACCGCGAGCACCATCACCGCCGGGCGCGCGTGCGGCAGCAGGACCCGCCAGTAGGTCTGCCAGATCGAGCAGCCGTCCAGGATCGCGGCCTCCTCGAGTTCCGCGGGCAGGGTCAGGAAGAACTGCCGCATCAGGAAGGTGCCGAACGCGCTGCCGAACAGGCCCGGCACGATCATCGCCCACGGTGTGTCCACCCAGCCGAAGGTGCGCATCAGGATGAACTGCGGGATCACCGTGACGGTGAGCGGCACCATCAGCGTGGCCAGATAGGCGAGGAACAGGGTGTCACGGCCCTTGAACGGCAGCCGCGCGAAGGCGTATCCGGCCAGCGAGCAGAAGAACACCTGCCCGGCGGTCACGCACCCGGCGTAGATCACGGTGTTCAGGAACATCCGGCCGAACGGCACGTATTCGAACACGGTGCGGTAATTGGACCACTGCGGATGCGGCGGAATCAGCGAATTGGTCAGCTGCCCTTGCTTTTTCAGCGAGCCGGACAGTGCCCACAGGATCGGGAACAACGCACACCACGCCATCACCACCAGCACGACGTACGCCAGCAGCCCGCGCATGCTGCGGCGGGCGATGATCCGCTGATATCCGGGGGACAGCGGAGCGGGTCCGGTCATCGGGATTCCTCGTCCTTTCGTCCCATCCGCAGCTGTAGATAGGTCAGTACCAGCAGGATCGCGAACAGCACCCAGGCCAGCGCCGACGCGTAGCCGAGGTCGTCGAATTGGAAGGCGTTCTGGAACAACATGATTCCGAAGACATAGGTGCCCGATTCGGGGCCGCCCGCACCGCCGGTCAGCACATAGGCCTGGTCGAAGGCCTGAAACGAATTGATGATGGAGATCACGAAGACGAATCCCAGCGCGGGCCGGATCAGCGGCACGGTGATCGAGACGAACCGCCGGAATCCGCCCGCGCCATCGATGCGCGCGGCCTCGTGCAGATCCTCCGGCACCCCCTGCATCGCGGCCAGCAGCACCGCCGCCGCGAACGGCACGCTCTTCCACACGCTGACCACACACAGCGACGCCAGTGCCCAGTGCGGGTCGACCAGCCACGGGACCGCCCCGATGCCGAACCAGTGCAACACGCTGTTGAGCACGCCGGTGTCGGGGTCGAACATGTAGTTCCACACCACCGCCATCGCGGCGACCGAGGAGATCAACGGCAGGAACATGATGCTGCGGAAGATGCCGATTCCCCGGACCTTCGCGTTCAGCGCCGCGGCGACGGCGAGGCTGATCACGATCGTCGGCAGTACCGTCGCGATCGTGAAGATCACGGTGTTGACCAGCGCCGTGTAGAACATCGGATCGACGGTGAACAGCCGCCGGTAGTTCGATACGCCGACGAATCGCGGGGCGTGGAACAGATCCCAGTGCTGGAAGCTCAGGTACAGCGAGAACAACAGCGGTATCAGCATGAAGATCAGCACCGCGAGCAGATTCGGCACGATGAACCGCTGCCCGGCCCTGGCCTTCTTGCGGGTCAGGGCCGACCGCGGCCGCGATGTGCGGGGCGATCGCGGCCGCGACGTCCCGGCCTGCTCCTGGACCGCCGTCATACCGTTCCCCCGAGCAGGGCGGTGATATGCCTGGTCACCTCGCCCCTGAAGTAGGTAGCCGGGGCCGCGCCGCGCAGCACCCGGTCCGACGCGCGATGGAACGCGTCGTCGACTCGTGACCAATTCGGCGTGACCGGAATGGGATTCGCGTTCGCGGGACCGCCGGTGAGCACCTCGAGATTGCGAATCCTGCTGTGCGCCTTCGCGAAAGCCTCCGAATGCAGCGCTGATTTCAGCGCCGGCACGAACAGGCCGGACTCGGCCACCGCCTGTTGTCCCACCGGGCCGGTCGCGAATTTCACGAATTCCCAGGCCAATTCCTTGCGCGGGCTGGCGGCGGAGATGCCCAGGCCCGTGCTGCCGATATCGGATTTCGCGCCGTGGCCGCGCGGGCCGGCCGGCAGCACGGTGATGTCGAAATCCAGATCGGGCTCGGCGAGCATGGCGTTGTACTGCCAGTGTCCGGTCAGCACCATCGCGGCCTTGCCCTGGGAGAACAGCTGGATCGAGGGCAGTGCGTCGGCATCGGTCGAGCGCGGCGCGACCCGGTGACGTACCGCGAGATCGGCGTAGAACTGGAAACCCTCGATGAACTCCTCGCCGTCGATCGCGGTACGTTGCGGATCGGTGGGCGGGACGAACCACTCACCGCCGTTGTTCATTCCGAAGATCGACGCCGAATACCGCGGCACCGGCCAGGCGTCGGCGAACCCCCACTGGGTGGTCCGGCCCGAGGAGTCGCGTTTGGTCAGCGCCTGGGCCGCGGCCAGGAACTCGTCGAAGGTCCAGGCGTCCTCCCAGCGGCCCGGCGGCGGTCGCACGCCCGCCTCTTCGAACAGTTTCTTGTTGTAGTACAGGAAGATTCCCGCCCACTGCTCGGGCAGGACGTACTGCCCGCCGCGATAGCGGAACAACTCGTGGACCGCGGGTTCGCCGTCCTCGCGGATCCGGGCCGCGTAGTCCGGGTCCGCGTTCAGGAAGGTGTCCAGGTTCTCCAGGATGCCCAGTTCGACGAAGTGCGAATAGGATTCCCACTGCATCACCACGTCCGGGCATTTGCCGCCGGCGGCGTAGGTGAGAATCTGCTGGGTCGGATCGGGCCCGGACATCTGCACCTGGATCTTGATCTCCGGGTGCAGCCTGGTGAATGCCTCGATGATCCGCATCCGCACCTTGGCCTCATCGGGTGCGGCCTGGAAGAAGAAGGTCAGCGCGTCGGAACTCGATCCGCAGCCCGCCAGGCTCGGTGCGGCCAGGGCCGCACCCGCCAAGGCGCCACTACGGAGCAGGTCACGCCGGTTGAGCATCGTTGCCCTCCCGAATCAGACTGGGACGAACCGAGGCTCACGGTAACCGATCCTGCTCGCCACGAGGGTGAGATTCGAGGCGATAGTGGAGATTCGCCGTGCTAGCCGGCAGGCCGCAGGATTACCGGCAATTCCACGTGCCCGTTGGAGATGAAGCTGCCGAGCTTCGCCAATGTGCTTGGCTCCGTGGCGAAGTGCATCTCCGGGAATTGCTCGAACAGCGCGGGCAGGGCGATCGTGGCCTCCATCCGGGCCAGCGGCGCGCCGATGCAGTGGTGTGCGCCGTGACCGAAGGCCAGATGCTGATCCTTGGTGGCGCGCAACGGATCGAACTCGTCGGCGGTGTCGCCGTGCACCTTCGGATCGCGGTTGGCCGCGGCATACGAGGCGAGGATGGCCTCGCCCTCGGCAATCGAGATGCCGCCGATCTCGATGTCCTGCACCGCGTATCGCAGCGGCAGATGGGCCACCGGCGCCTCGAAACGCAGCATCTCCTCCACGACGTCGGCCCAGGAGATACGTTCGGCCAGTACGTCCGCGCGCAGTTGCGGCCGGGTCAGCAGCGCGTGGATCGACTGGTCGATCAGGTTCAGTGTCGTCTCGTGCCCCGCGTTGACGACCAGCATCAACGTGTCCACGAGTTCCTTGTCGGTCAGCCGGGACCCGTCCTCCTGCTGGGCGCCGATCAGCACGGAGGTGATGTCGTCACCGGGATGCTCGTGCCGGTAGGCGACGAGTTCGCCGACGAGCCGGGCCATTTCGACATAGTTGGCCATCGACTCCTCGGGGGTGAGCGATCCGTCGAAGAATCCGTCGACGCACTTGTGGATGTCGGAGTCCAGATGTTCGGGCACGCCCAGCAATTGGCTGATGACCCGGATCGGGACCGGGTACGCGTACGCGGCGCGCAGGTCCACGGTCTCGCCGGGCGGGGTGGCGGCCAGGGTGTCCAGCAGATCGCGGACGATCTGCTCGATGCGCGGACGCATCGCCTGGGTGCGGCGATTGGTGAACGCGGGGGAGACCAGCGTGCGCAGCCGCCGGTGCTCGGGCCCGTACGCGGTGAACATGTTCTCCGCGATCACCCACGGCAGCAGCGGCCACGACTCGGTGATCTCGCCGTTGATGAACGCAGACCAGTGCTGCCGGGGGTCTTTGGACACCCGGGAATCGGCCAGCAGGGTGCGCAGCAACGCCGCATCGGTCACCGACCACGCCGGCACGCCGCCGGGCAACTCGACCAGGGTCACCGGACCGCGCGCGCGGATCCGGGCGGATTCGCCTTGGATGTCGACGCCACTGGTATCCAGGACGATCGGTTCGTGCACCATCGACGGGCTCCTTACATCACATTCAACGCGGGAGACTTCGGGAAGACGACCGGCAACGCTGCCATCGCCCGGTGGAAAGGTCCTGGCCGCCAGGATAATTCGTCCTTTCCGATGGCCAAGCTTAGTTCGGGGATCGCATCGAGCAGTTGATCGATGGCGTCCTGCACGACCAGATAGGCCACCGAGCGGGCCGGGCAGGCGTGCGGTCCGGCGCCCCAGGCCAGATGCGAGCGATTGCCGGTGCGGTCGCCGCCGGCGATGGAGGGATCGTTGTTGCACCCGGCCAGGCTGATCACCACGGGCTGGTGCGCGGGCAGCCAGGTGTTGTCGATCAGGATCGGCTGGCGCGGATAGGTGATGGAGAAGTTCGCCATCGGCGGGTCGTTGAACAACACCTCGTCCAGCGCGTCGCGGGTGGAGGTCGCCCCGCCGAGGAAGCCGCCGCCGAACCGCTCGTCGGTGAGCATCAGCAGCAGGGTGTTGGTGATCAGGTTCGTCTGAGGTTCGATGGCCGCGCCGTAGAAGCTGATCAGGTTGTAGAGCATCTCCTCGTCGTTCAGCCCGGCCTGGTGGTGGGCCATGCGGGAGGTGACGTCGTCGCCGGGCTCCGCACGGCGCAGCGCGATGAGTTCCATCATGGCCTCGGCCGTGTGTTGCATACCCCAGGCGGCGTTCTCGGTGTCGAACAGCGCGGCCATTCCGGTGGCGATCCGCTGGCCGATTTCCGGCGAGCAGCCCACCATCTGGTTCAGCGCCTCGAATACCAGCGGGAACGCGTACTCGGCCTGCAGATCCGCCGAACCCCGCTCACAGAAGGTGTTGATCAGCGGTATCGCGATCCGCTCGACGGTGGAATGCAGTGCGTGCAGGTCGATTCCGTCGATGGCGGCCACATAGGCCTGGCGATAGCGGGCATGTACCGTTCCGGCGTTGCGCAGGGCGTTCGGGTACCACTGCATCATCGGCCGCACCGGGCAGTCCTCCGGCACGCTGTCCTGCCAGTGGCGGGGGTCGGCCGGGAAGTGCTCCGGATCGTTGAGGATCTGCAGCGCCGTGCGATATCCGACCACGAGCGTCGCGGGGACGCCGGGGGACAACTCGATCGGCACCAGCGAGCCGTATTCCCGTCGCATCCACCGGTAGGCCGCGTGCGGGTTCGCTGCGAACTCCGGTGTATCCAACAGGAATCGGGGCTCGTTCGAGTCGAGCGGCGATCCGTGCTGAACGGGGCAGATTCCGGGCGTGGCGGTGCCGGATGGCGGGGACATGCTCAAAGGGGGACTCCAGGCGGTGCGGACGAGAACACGGTCGAGGCGGGCGACTGCGTCGGAACCATCTACCTCACAACCGTTGCAGGACAACGAGTTCCGATTGACCGCGGCCGGCTGGACCGGAGCAATCGACCGAAACCCGACAACCGCCCCAGATTAGCAGGACCGGTCGGAATGCTTTGCCGATCCGGGGGACCTCCCGGCGACGGTGTGCACGAGCCGGTCCGGAGATCGGCCCCCTGGCCCCCTGCCTTTCCCGGGTACCGGTCGGCCGACCGTGACCTGCGGGAAACGGGATCCGGAACAGCCGGTGTCGGCGTTCACCGGACCGGCGGGCCGAATTCATCGCCGCGGTCGCCCGCGGGTAACCGTGAGTCCGTTTTCGCTTGCGATCCTGTCGTCGTCCGCCCGGTACCCGAAGTCTCGGTGCGAACTGCTCGTCCACCGAATGGATGGGGGATCAGCGATGAACCGAACGTCCGGAACGACTCGTCGCACCGTCCTCGGCGGCATGATGGGCGCGGCGGGCCTGGCTGGAATCGGCACGCTGCCCGGCCGCGCGTCGGCCGCGCCGCATCGGGGCAGCCTCGCCGATGTGCGGCACGTGGTGATCCTGATGCAGGAGAACCGTTCCTTCGACCATTATTTCGGCACCATGGCCGGGGTCCGTGGCTTCGGTGACCCCACCGCGCTGCGCTCGTCCGCCGGACGCGCCGCCGCGGGCGGGGCCGGTGCGCGATTCGCGGGCCGTGACGTCGGCAGCGCGCTCCCGGGTTCGGCGCCGAAGCATCCGGGCACCGTCCTGGCCCAGCCCGATGCCGACAGCGGTATCGGCTACCGGCTGCCGTTCCGGATCGATACCCGCGTGGTGGACGGTCAGGACCTCTCGGATCTGAAGCACGACTGGGCCTCGACCCATCGGGCCTGGGCCGGCGGTGCGTACGACGGGTGGGTCGCGGCCAAGTCGGCCATGACGATGGGCTACTTCACCGAGGCCGACATCCCGTTCCACCGTGCCCTGGCCGGTGCGTTCACGCTGTGCGACCACTACTTCTGCTCGATCCAGGGCCCGACGACACCGAACCGGCTGTACCACTGGACCGGGACCATCGACCCCGAGGGCCGCCGGGGCGGGCCCGCGACCGACAATCCGCCCGACTATCGGCCCGTCTTCGACTGGACGACCTATCCGGAGCGGTTGGAGAAGGCGGGGGTGTCCTGGCAGGTCTACGCCGACGACGTCGCCGGTGACACCGACGAGGTGTTCCTCGGCGATTTCGGCGACAATCCGCTGTGGTTGTTCCGGGCCTACCACGAGGCGCTGAACTCCTCCGATCCCGCGGTGCGGCGGCTGGCCGAGCGGGCCAATGTCACCGGCAGCTGGCCACTGGCCACCGACGAGAACGGCAGGAGCGTCGATTACGCTCTGCGGCAGTTCATCTCGGCCTGCCGGACGCACACCCTGCCGCAGGTCTCCTGGATCGTCGCGCCGCAGGGCTACAGTGAACATCCCGCGGCGCGGCCGGTGGACGGTGAGGCCTACGTCCAGCGGGTGCTGCAGGCGCTGTGGGAGGATCCGGAACTGTGGCGCTGCACGGTGCTGCTGATCAACTTCGACGAGAACGACGGCCTGTTCGATCACCTGGTGCCGCCGACCGCGCCGCCCGGAACGCCGGGGGAGGAGTTGCCGCTCGTCCAGACCGGCACCGGCGTCGCCGCCGCGCGCGGTGCGCTGACTCCGATCGGTCTCGGGCCGCGGGTGCCGATGATCGTGGTGTCGCCGTGGAGCCGTGGAGGATGGGTCGATTCGCAGGTGTTCGACCACACCTCGGTGCTGCGGTTCCTCGAGCAGTGGACCGGGGTGCGTGAGCCCAATATCTCGCCCTGGCGGCGGGCGGTCTGCGGAGACCTGCTCGGCTGCTTCGATTTCGAGAACCCGGACACCAGTATCCCGGCGCTGCCGGATGCGAAAGCCCTGCGCGCACAGGCGGACCGGACGCAATCGAAACTGCCGGCGCCCTCGCCTCCGGCGAAACAGTCCCTACCGCACCAGGATCCGGGATCGGCGAAGGCGCGGCCGCTGCCGTACCAGCCGATCGTATGGGCCGAGGCGACCGAGGCGGATGTCACCGTGCACCTTGCCAACCAGGGCCGGGAGGCGGTCGCGTTCCAGGCGTACGCCTTTCGGCCCGAGGGCGGTGCGCGGGTGAGTCAGATCGTCGTCGGCCCGGGTGCGGCGACGTCCCGGGAGATCGCCTGGTCCGGAGACTACGACATCGAGGTGTACGCGGCGAACGGGTTCCGGTTCTCGGCCACCGGTGGATCCGCGGCGATCGGGGTCGTGGTGTCGGCGGCGGTGCGGGGGACGCCCGAGGAGCCGGTGCTGGTGGTCAGTGTCCGGAACGCTACGCCGGCGCCGATCACCTTTCGCGCCGACAGCGAGAACATCACCGTTTTGCCGGGCGCGGTGCACGACCGGGTGGCGCCGACTTCGGACGGTTGGTACGACCTCGCCCTGACCGGCCTCGGCGCGGCCGCGTGGTCCCGTCGATTCACCGGTCACCTGGAGAACGGACGCCCCAGCCGTACCTGGTGAGTGCGGTGCGCCGATCGGCCGTCGACCGGGACTGTTGCCCTGTTGATGCGGTGTAATGCCCCGTCGGCTCCGGTACCCGCGTCCAGTCCGAGAGGACCGGATGGATGGGAATTTCCCGGGCGTTCGGAGCCGCCGGGTGTCATCGGGCAGGATGGGGGCGTGATCGGTAATCGCACCCAGAACGCTGACGCACCGTCCACCCGCACGATTCGCCCGCCGTCGCCGCATCCCTCGGGGGCGCGGCCGCCGGAGATCCCGGCCGAATTCGTGCCCCGCCACGTGGCGCTGGTGATGGACGGCAATGGGCGCTGGGCGCAGGACCGCGGCCTGCCGCGCACCGCCGGACACGAGCGGGGCGAGGCGGTGCTGATGGACACCGTCGAGGGATGTATCGAGATCGGCGTGAAATGGCTGTCGGCCTATGCCTTCTCGACCGAGAACTGGCGGCGCAGCCCCGAGGAGGTGCGCTTCCTGATGGGGTTCAACCGCGACGTGATCCGCCGCCGCCGCGACGAGATGCACGAGATGGGCGTGCGGGTGCGCTGGGCCGGGCGGCGTCCGCGGTTGTGGCGCAGCGTCATCAAGGAACTCGAGGTCGCCGAGAAGCTCACCGAGGACAACACGGTGATGACCCTGACAATGTGCGTCAACTACGGGGGACGAGCCGAAATCGTCGACGCGGCAAGGGAAATCGCGCGTCGCGCCGCTGCGGGCGAACTGGATCCGGAGCGGATCAGCGAGGCGAGTTTCGCCAAGTACCTGGACGAGCCCGATATGCCGGATGTGGATCTGTTCCTGCGGCCCTCGGGGGAGCTGCGCAGCTCCAACTTCCTGATCTGGCAGTCGGCCTACGCCGAATTCGTCTATCAGAACACGCTTTTCCCGGATTTCGACCGCCGCGACCTGTGGGCCGCCTGCCTGGACTACGCCAAGCGCGACCGTCGGTTCGGGGGCGTCAAATGAGCGAGGACACCACCACCGCGGACCTGGAGGCGCGGGCCGGTGCCTGCCTCGCGCACTACGGCAACGTCGACGTGCGTATCGAGCAGAAGGCGCTCGGTTTCGAATACGAGGGTTTGCTGTGCTCGCTGCGCGCGGTGAATCTGGCCCCCGGCCTGGACGTGCTCACCCTCACCGCGGTGCTGGCCTGGGACCGCCCGCTCAAGGCCCAGCTGCACAAACGTGTCGCCGAGCGCAACAACGCCCTGCAGTTCGGCTCGCTGACCGTGATCGCCCGCGAGAAGCTGGCCGATATCCTGCTGCGCTACACGTTCCCGGCCGCGGGCCTGAGCGACGAGGCGCTCGCGACGATGTTGCTGCTGGTCCTGTCCGGTGCGAGCAACGCCCGGAAAGGACTTGTTCCATAGCGGTTGTGCTCGCGAAATGCGTTGCACGGCAAGGTATTCGCCTCGTGTAATGTGAGTGGCACCTCACTTCGAGGGGCGGTGGACCAGGTCCGAACACCGCGCCCAGAAGGGAGGTGGTGGGGAATGGCGAAGCATCGCCGGAAGAAGAGCAAGGCCCCGGTCGACTACGGCATCATCCTGACAGTCAGTGCCGTGATCGCCGGGGCGCTCTACTCGGTCCGCTGGATCTTGCGGCTAAGTAATCCCATCAAAGGTGGAGGCGTCGTGAGCGCGGCGTCTTCACCACCCAGCATCACTTTCGTGACGGGTTCAACTGTACCGCATCCTCTCCGGTGCGAGCGAGAATCACCGCCCGGCCGCCGCGCACTCGCAACAGCTCCCGAAGACCTCCATGGTGTGGCTGATATCGGTGAAGCCGTGCTGGCGCGCGACGGTCTGCGCCCATGCCTCCACGGTCGGGCCCTCGACCTCCACGGTGCGTCCGCAGTGCCGGCACACCAGGTGGTGGTGATGCCCCTGGGAACACTGCCGGTACACCGATTCGCCTGTGTCCGTACGCAATACGTCGACCACGCCCGCGTCGGCCAGGGACTGCAGGGTGCGGTAGACGGTGGTCAGGCCGATCCCCTCGCCGCGCCGGCGCAACTCGTCGTGCAGGTCCTGTGCGGACCGGAACTCCTCGGTATCACCCAGCAGCGCCGCGATGGCGCTGCGCTGGCGGGTACTGCGAACTCCGACGATCTTGTCTGCCGTGCCCGTCTTGTCCGGCACTTGTCACCCTTCCTCGGCATGTGCGACCGCATCGACGACGATGCGGGCGAGATGGTCGTCCACGAGCTCGTAGATGACTTCGCGGCCGGTGCGCTCGCCGCGCACCACCCCTGCCGACTTGAGAATGCGCAGATGCTGGCTCACCAGCGGCTGCGTCACGCCCAGGGTGTCGACCAGCTCGTGCACGCACCGCGGCGACTCGCGCAGCTGCAGCACGATGGCGATCCGCACCGGCGCGGCCAGTGCGCGCAGCAGCTCACCCGCGCTGTCCAGCACCGGACGCGTGGGAACGGCCGGGGCGAGCGGCGCGCGATACGGAAACGGGTCGTGCGGGATCGCGGTGGGTGCTTCCATCGCGACGCGGCTGCGACGTGCGGGGGCGCCGCCCTCACGCGCCGTGGCACCACTGTCGGCGGTCATCGAATCCAACTCCTTATCGGAAATCGATGCCATTATTAGTATGCACACGTGCGCATGTCAATGCTGCGCCGCCTCCCGGCGACTTCAGCGTGTCGTCGGGTGCCGCGGGACCGGTGCGCCGGGCCGCCGGCCGGGGTTGTGCGTGACAACGCGCGAAATCACCCGTCGGCCACCGCGAACAGCAGGCCGCCGAGCATCGCGAGATTCTTCTGGAACTGCACCTGCTGCATCGCCCGGGCTTCCGGGTCGTCCAGCTTCCAGAAACTGTGTCCGGCGAAGGTGGTGGGCACCAGCGATCCGGCAAGTGCCGCCGCCGCCGGCCGGGTCAGGCGACCGGACGCCAAGAGGACCCCGGCGAGGACCTGCACGGCGCCGTTACCGCGCACGATGAGTTCGTCGTCGCGCGGCAGCGGTAGCACCGTGCGTATGTTCTCGAGCGTCTCGGCCGCCACCTCGACGCGACCGCCCGGTTCACGAGCGGCGTCCCAGCCCAGGATGGCGAAGCTGGAGCCGAGCAACAGTCGCGCCGACGCCCGCAGCGGGTTGATGGAGGGCAGAAGTCTCATGGCCGGCGGATACCCGAACGGCAGAGCCCTATTCCGGAGCGGCTCGTCCGAACGGTTCGCATTCCGGCGATCCGAGTTGGGTCAGGTCGAGCAGGATGCTCGCCGGCTCGCGCGGATACTGCTTCGACCCCGCGCCGGTACGCCCGATACCCTGAGGCGAACAGCCTGATCACATCGCAGAGGGAGAGCTCCAGTCGTGGCACCCAAGTCCAAGGTCGACACCGTCGCCAATCTCGCCAAGCGGCGGGGCCTGGTCTACCCGAGCGGTGAGATCTACGGAGGTACCCGGTCGGCGTGGGACTACGGGCCGCTGGGCGTGGAGCTCAAGGAGAACATCAAGCGGCAGTGGTGGCGGGCCATGGTCACCGGCCGGGACGACGTCGTGGGCCTGGACTCCTCGATCATCCTGCCGCGTCAGGTGTGGGTCGCCTCGGGCCACGTCACGGTGTTCAACGATCCGCTGGTGGAATGCCTGAACTGCCACAAGCGGCACCGGCAGGACCACCTGCAGGAGGCGTACGCCGAGAAGCACAAGATCGACGATCCGGACAGCGTGTCCATGGAACTGATCTCGTGCCCGGATTGCGGCACCGTCGGCAAGTGGACCGAGCCGCGTGACTTCAACATGATGCTCAAGACCTACCTCGGCCCGATCGAATCCGAGGAGGGCCTGCACTATCTGCGCCCCGAGACCGCGCAGGGCATCTTCGTCAACTACAAGAACATCGAGACCACCGCGCGCAAGAAGCCGCCGTTCGGTATCGCGCAGATCGGCAAGAGCTTCCGCAACGAGATCACACCGGGCAACTTCATCTTCCGCACCCGCGAGTTCGAGCAGATGGAGATGGAGTTCTTCGTCAAGCCGGGCGAGGACGAGAAGTGGCACCAGTACTGGATCGACACCCGGCTGGCCTGGTACACCGACCTGGGCATCGATCCGGAGAACCTGCGGCTGTTCGAGCACCCGAAGGAGAAGCTCTCGCACTACTCGACCCGCACGGTCGACATCGAGTACCGCTTCCACTTCCAGGGCAGCGAATGGGGTGAGCTCGAGGGCCTGGCCAACCGCACCGACTTCGACCTGAAGACGCATTCGGAGCATTCCGGCGTGGATCTGAGCTTCTACGACCAGAATTCGGGCGAGCGCTACATTCCGTACGTGATCGAGCCCGCGGCCGGTCTGACCCGCTCGCTGATGGCCTTCCTCATCGACGCCTACACCGAGGACGAGGCGCCCAACGCCAAGGGCGTCATGGAGAAGCGCACCGTGCTGCGCCTGGACCGGCGCCTCGCCCCGGTCAAGGTGGCGGTGCTGCCGCTCTCGCGCAACGCGGATCTCTCGCCGAAGGCGAAAGACCTTGCCGCGCAACTGCGCAAGAACTGGAACATCGATTTCGACGATGCCGGCGCGATCGGCCGCCGCTACCGTCGCCAGGACGAGATCGGCACGCCGTTCTGCATCACCGTCGACTTCGACACGCTCGAGGACCAGGCGGTGACGGTGCGCGAGCGTGATTCGATGGCCCAGGAGCGCATCGCGCTGGACCAGGTCGAGGGTTATCTGGCGCAGCGACTGATCGGGGCCTGATCCCGCGATCGAGGGGCTGGGTCCACCGGCCGCGGAAATACTGGGCCGGGAGGTGCTGTTCGGTTACGTCGTAGACGTCGCAGACAGGAGTTGCACCATGGCGCAAGCAGTCAGGTTCGATCGGTACGGTGATGTGGACGTACTGAACGTGGTCGAGGTGCCGGACCCGGTGGCGGGCCCGGGGCAGGTCGTCGTTCAGGTGGTGGCGGCGGGAATCAACCCGGGCGAGGCCAAGATTCGCAACGGCTCGCTGCATGAACGCTTCCCCGCGAAGTTCCCGTCCGGGCAGGGCAGCGACCTGGCCGGACGGGTGGCCGCGCTCGGCGAAGGCGTGAGCGGGGTCGCGGTCGGCGACGAGGTGCTCGGCTTCACCAACGAGCGTGCGAGTCATGCGACGCACGTCGTCGTTCCGGTGGAGCAGATCGCGCCCAAACCCGCCGGATTGTCCTGGGACGTGGCCGGATCGCTGTTCGTGGCCGGGACAACGGCGTTCGCGGCGGTGCGTTCGGTGAGCCCGGAGGCCGGTGACACCATCGTGGTGTCCGGTGCGGCCGGTGGCGTGGGTTCGCTTGTGGTGCAACTGCTTCGGGCTCGCGGCGGCACGGTGATCGGAATCGCCGGGGCGGCCAACCACGAGTGGTTGCGGTCGCTGGGCGTCACTCCGATCAGCTACGGCGACGGTCTGGCGGACGGGATCCGGGCCACCGCGCCCGACGGCGTGGACGCGTTCATCGACCTGTACGGGCCGGACTACGTCGCGCTGGCGATCGAGCTGGGCGTGCGGCCCGAACGCATCGATACGATCGCCGACTTCGCCGCCGTGGCGAAGTACGGGGTCAAGGCCGAGGGCAACGCCGCGGCCGACACCATCGACGTGCTGGCCGAGCTGGCCGATCAGGTCGTCGCGGGAACTCTCGACGTGCCGATCGCGGCGGTCTACCCGCTGGCCGAGGTGCGTGCTGCCTATACCGAACTCGAGCGCGGGCACACCCATGGGAAGATCGTCCTGCATCCGTGAAAGCCCCTGGCTCACAGGTGATCCGGAACCGGTGGGCGCGCCGGGCATGACAGATGTCATGGTGGAGTCGTGACGGTCGGCGCAGGTGCGCCGGCCTCGCGCGCCGCAGACTCGAAGCATGACATCTGCACTCACGTCCGGCTCGGCGCACCGGACCGCCGCCGCACCGGCGATCGAGATTCGCGGTCTGCGCAAGACCTTTCGCACCTCCGCCGGGCCTGTCCGCGCGGTCGACGGGCTCGACCTGGTCGTCGCGCCCGGTGAGGTGGTCGCCTTCCTCGGACCCAACGGCGCCGGCAAGTCCACCACCATCGATATGCTGCTCGGGCTGCTGCGCCCCGACGAGGGCCGGATCGGCGTCTTCGGCGGCACACCCGATCAGGCCATCGCGGCGGGGCGGATCTCCGCGGTGCTCCAGACCGGCGGGCTGCTGCCGGAGTTGACCGTCGCGGAGACCGTGCGGCTGGTCGCGAGCCTGCACGCTCGTCCGCGCCCGGTCGGCGAGGTTCTCGCGCGCGCGGGCATCGACGGTATCGCCGGACGGCCGGTGGGGAAGTGCTCCGGTGGCCAGCAGCAGCGATTGCGGTTCGCGCTGGCGCTGCTGCCGGATCCGGATCTGCTCATCCTCGACGAGCCCACCGCGGGCATGGATGTGGAGGGGCGGCGGCAGTTCTGGAACGCCATCCGCGCCGACGCCCGCGGCGGCCGCACGGTCGTGTTCGCCACCCATTACCTCGATGAGGCCGACGCCTACGCCGACCGGATCGTGTTGGTGCGCAACGGAACCGTGGTCGCCGACGGCAGCGCGTCGGCGATCAAGAATCTCGCGGCCGGGCGCGTCGTATCCGCCACCCTGCCCGACGCCGATCAGGCCCGGCTGCTGGCCATTCCCGGAGTCGAGCAGGTGGAACAGCGCGGCGACCGAATCCTGGTGCACGCCAAGGATTCCGACGCCGTCGCGCGCTATCTGATCACCGCCACCCCGGCCGTCGATCTGGAGATCACCAGCCACAACCTCGAGGATGCCTTCCTCGCCCTCACCGGAGACCGTTGACATGAGCAGCCACACTCTCGGAAACACGTTGCCCGCCGACCGGACTCGCCGAGCGGGCGGATTCAGCTGGGAATTCCTCGCACTGGAGTTGCGCCGCATGCTGCGCAACCGCCGTACCATGGTGATCTCCCTGATCGTGCCGCCGCTGGTCTTCCTGTCCTACGGCACCCAATCCGGATTCCGCACCCAGGCATACGGTTCCGGGAATATGACCGCGTACGCGATGGTGTCGATGGCGCTCTACGGCGCGATGTTGTGCACCACCAGCGGCGGCGCGACGGTCGCGGTGGAGCGGGCCTCGGGCTGGAGTCGTCAGTTGCGCCTGACCCCGTTGCGTCCGATTCTCTACATCGCGACCAAGATCATGCTGGCGATGCTGCTCGGATTCTGTTCCGCCGCAGTGGTATTCATCCTCGGCGCGGCGCTCGGCGCGCATCTGCCCGCGGCGGCATGGGTGAGCTGTTTCGTCATCGTCTGGGCCGGATCGCTCATCTTCGCGGCCCTCGGGCTGTTCCTCGGCTATCTGCTGCCCGCGAGCAGCATCATGCAGATCCTCGGCCTGCTGCTGGCCGTCCTGGGTTTCGCGGGCGGACTCTTCTTCCCGCTGCGCGGCTGGGTAGGCGACCTCTCGCGGGTGTTCCCGACCAATGGCGTGGCCACCCTCGCCCGCATCCCGTTCGGCGGCTCGACCGGCCTGGACATCGCACTGGCCGCGCTCAACGTCGTGTTCTGGGCGGTGGCCTTCACCGCGGGCGCGACGATTTTGTTCCGCCGCGACACCGCCCGGTGACCGTGTTACCGCGAGCTATCGGAGGTGCCGGCACCGCTCGCCGGGCGGCGCGCTCATCGAGCGGTGCGGGTGCCGGGAGGCCGGAGTTGTCCGCTGCCAGGGTTTGTGGTCGGTCGCCACTGGGCTGGGGCGAGCGGTGTGGGTGTCGCGAGGTCGGAATTGCGTGCTGCCCGGGGTGGTGGTCGGCGGCGTTCACCTGGCCGGGGCGAATCGCCGGGCCGGGTGGCGCTGGCAGGTTCGCGGTGGTTCGCTCCCGGTTCGAGTGCGGTTCTTCCGGTCGCGAGGACTCGGTGTTCGAGATGGCGCGCACGGTGCGGAAATCGGAGGCGGCCGCACGATGGTGACGTCGGCGAGCCGCGGATTGTCGTGCGCGGGTGGTGGGTTCGGGTCCGGGCTGTGCCCGATGCTGCGGGGATGGGTTAGCGTCGATGAATGATCGGGTGCGCGCAGGCCGGCGGGAGCTGCCGATGCCGGTGAGGTCCTGGCTCGCGGCGGCGGTGCGGCCGGTTTCCGATGGGATGGACCGGCTGGCCGGGACCGCGCCGTTCAGCGGGTCGCGGTTGCGCCGGGGCGCGTTCGGCGGAGTCATGGCCGTCGCCTGGTTGTCCGGGCTGTACGCGCCGCTGGCCGAACACTGGCACCGCGGCCAGCATCTGCTCGTGGTGGCCGCCTCGGCGTGCGTGGTCGCGTTCGGGGTGAACATCGCCCTGTCGTTCGCACTCTTCCCGCAGCCGGGCTGGGACGGTGTGCCGCTGGTGCGCCGGGTGGATCGGCGGGCTCTGCTGCTGCTGGGCGCGCAGGGGCTGCTGAGCGCGGCCACGCTGGTGCTGCTGGGTGGCCACGGCATCGTGACCGTGACGTATGTGGCCGCGATGAGCGTATTCGTACTGCCCGCGCGCGAATCCGCGCAGTTCGTCTTCACCTACGCGGTCCTGATGGTGGTCGTGCCGATGTTGGTGCCGCGGTGGCATCTGGGCCTGGTCCCCTTCTTCCTCGCCGTCATCCCGATCGTGTTCTGGGCCGGCCGGGAGATCGGAACCCGCCGCCGGCGCAATATCGAACTGGAACGGCGGCAGCGCGCCGAGATGGCAATCATCGAGGACCGCAACCGCGTCGCCCGCGACGTGCACGACATCCTCGGCCACTCGCTGACGGTGATCACCGTGAAAACCGAACTGGCGCTTCGACTGATCGATCTCGACCCCGAACGTGCGCGGGCCGAGATGTCCGATGTGGAGAGGCTCGCCCGCGAGGCGCTGGCCGGTGTGCGCGACACCGTCGGCGGGCTGCGGGAGGTCTCGCTGGCCGGTGAGCTGGCCAATGTGCGAACGGCCCTGGGAGCGGCCGGGATCGAGGCGGAACTGCCCGATGGCGACTTCGGCGGCTACCGTCCGATCTTCGGCTGGGTGCTGCGTGAGGCGGTGACCAATGTCGCGCGGCACAGCGCTGCCTCGCGTTGTACGGTGCGGGTCGGCCCATCGCGCATCGAGGTCGTCGACGACGGCACCGGATTGCGTCCGGATGCCGAATTCGGTTCGGGCCTGGCGGGTTTGCGCGAGCGGGTCCGCGCGGAGGGCGGCGCGCTGACCCTCGCCGCGGCGCCCGGCGGCGGGCTGCGGGTGACCGCCGACTTTCCGGAATGACTCGCGTGCGAACGGATTACGGTACCGGTGACCGTGCGGAAGGAGACCTGCCGATGTGCGGTGAACGGAGGTGGCGGCGGTGATCCGGCTGCTGCTGGCCGATGATCAGGCCCTGGTGCGCGGCGCACTGGCGGCGCTGCTCGGCCTCGAGTCAGACCTCGAGGTGGTCGCCGAGGTCGGCCGGGGCGACGAGGTGCTCGACGCGGTCGAGCGCAGTTCACCCGACGTGGTGCTGCTGGATGTGGAAATGCCTGGGGCGGACGGTATTTCGGTGGCGGCGCGGTTGCATGCGAGCCGTCCGGAGGTGCGAATCCTGATGGTCACCACATTCGGCCGCCCGGGATACCTGCGCCGCGCGATCGATGCGGGGGCCAGCGGATTCGTCGTGAAGGACACGCCCGCAAGGGAATTGGCCGACGCGGTGCGGCGCGTCCATCTCGGTCTGCGCGTGGTGGACCCCGCGCTGGCCACCGAAACCCTCACCTCGGGGACCTCACCGCTGACCGCCCGCGAGCGCGAGGTGCTGGCCGCCGCGGCCGACGGATCGACCGCGGCGGCGATCGCCGCCCGGCTGCACCTGTCCGAGGGAACGGTCCGCAATCACCTGTCCGCGGCGATCGGCAAGACCGGCACCCGCACCCGCGCCGAGGCGGTCCGGGCCGCGGATCGCCAGGGCTGGTTGTAGTGCTGCGTGGTCGAGGTGCGGCCGACCGGCGTAGGTTCGTGCCGTGCATCTGACTCAGATCCGGCTGATCGTGGACGATTTCGCGGGTACCGCCGAGTTCTACCGCACCGTCGTGGGGCTCGAACCGCAGGTGGCCGATCCCGCGCCGCCGTATATCGCCTTCAAGCCCGCGCTGGGCAGCAGCCTGTGCCTGCACGAGCGGGCCGATCTGGACGCGATGCTCGGCGAGGTGCTGCGGCCGGGCCGCGGCGATACCGCGATGGTGTCGCTGCGGGTGGACGATCTGACGGAATATCTGGACGAGATCACCGCCCGGGGAGCCCAGATCGCCGCGGGCCCGGTGACTTTCGGAGATCGGATCCGCTGTGCGTACCTGCGCGATCCGGAGGGCAATCTGGTCGAGATCCAGCAGTGGCTGACGACGCGTTCCGGCGAGCCCGTTCCGCCCGCGAGCTGATCGGCCGCGGACGGGCGCGTTGTCGGCGCCCGTGGTTACGATCGAACCGTGATTACCCTGGACGCATACACCGGCCATGTCTCGCCGGGGTCGAACCCGCAGCAGCGCGCCGTGCCCGGTGCGCGCATCGTCAAGATGTCCGTGGGCAAGATGGACAACAACGCCTACCTGGTGCAGGACGCCGCCACCGGAGCGAGTCTGCTGATCGATGCGGCGAACGAGCCCGAGCGTCTGCTGGAACTGATCGGGCAGGAGGCCGCCGGGCGGCTCGAGCTGATCATCACCACGCACCAGCATCCGGACCACTGGTGGGGCCTGGAGAAGGTGGCCGCGGAGACCGCCGCCCCCACCGCCGCCCACCGGCTCGATGCCGAGCCGCTGCCGGTCACACCCGACCGGTTGCTCGCCGAGGGCGATACCGTCCGGGTCGGTGAGCTCACCCTCGAGGCGATCCACCTGCGCGGGCACACACCGGGTTCGGTGGCGCTCGCGCTGACCGACGGGGCCGGACAGGTTCATCTGTTCACCGGAGATTCGCTGTTCCCCGGCGGTGTGGGGCGCACCACATCGCCGGAGCAATTCGATTCGCTCTACGGCGATGTCACCAGCAAACTGTTCGACCGTTTTCCCGACGAGGCCATCGTCTATCCCGGCCACGGCGACGACACGACCCTCGGTGCGGAGCGCCCGCACCTGGGAGAATGGCGTGAACGCGGCTGGTAGCTCGCGCCGCAACCTCGGCGTGATCGAATACTGGCACACTCGTGGAATGTCCTGGGCCCCGACTCGTCCCGCACCGTCGCCCGTCGTCCGCACGGCCGCCCGTCCGCGCCGATCCGCGACCGGGCGCTGGGTGCGTCGTGTGATCGCGGGCAGCCTGCTGGCCGCTCTGGTGCTGATCGGCGGGACCGCGGTCCGGGTGTGGCAGGTGGCGCGCATCGACGACTACTCCCACGCCGACGCGATCCTGGTCCTGGGCGCCGCGCAGTACGACGGGACGCCGTCCTCGGTATTCCAGGCGCGGCTGGGCCAGGCCTATCGGCTCTTCGGGAAAGGTGTTGCGCCACTGGTGATCACGGTCGGCGGTAAGCGTCCCGGGGACGAGTACACCGAGGCCGCGGCGGGCAAGATGTACCTGACCGATCACGGCGTGCCGGCGGATCACGTGCTGGCGGTGCAGACCGGTTCGGACACCTTGGAGAGTATCGACGCGGTCGCCGACGCCATGCGCGGGCGGAGCCTGTCGTCGGTGGTGCTGGTGAGCGATCCATGGCATTCGATGCGCACCCGGACCATGGCGCGTGACGCGGGTCTGGAGGCGTGGACGGCGCCCACTCGCACCGGCCCTGCGGTCTACACCCGCGAATCGCAGTTCCACGGCATCGCGCGCGAGACCGTCGCCCTGCTCTGGTACAAGCTGACACACTTCCCCGCAGACTTCAAATACACTGCGGAGCAGTGATTTTCGAGGAGATGTGATGACCGGCGGCCTCCCCGGCGGTTCGGCCGAGCGCGGCATCGCGCAGGCGTACACCGCGCAGGATCATGAACGTATGGTGACCGAGTCGGCCAAGAGCGCGGGCCTGGGTTGGTCGTCGGTCGCCGAGCGGCGCAGCGATTTCGCCCGCGACCGCGCCCGTGTGCTGCACTCGGCCGCATTGCGCCGGCTCGCGGACAAAACGCAGGTCATGGGCCCGCGCGACGGCGACACGCCGCGTACCCGCCTCACCCACTCGCTGGAGGTCGCGCAGATCGGCCGCAGCATCGCCGACGAGCTCGGCTGTGATCCGGACGTGGTCGATCTGGCCGGGCTGGCGCACGATATCGGGCACCCGCCCTACGGTCACAACGGCGAGCGCGCCCTGGACGAATTCGCCTCGGACTTCGGCGGTTTCGAGGGCAATGCGCAGAATCTGCGCATCCTGACCAGGCTCGAGCCGAAGGTGTTCGGCCCGGACGGGGAGAGTTTCGGGCTGAACCTGACCCGCGCCGCATTGGACGCGACGATCAAATACCCTTGGGGCAGAACGGATTCGATCCGCAAGTTCGGTGTCTACGCCGTGGATGTGGACCGCCTGGAGTGGGTCCGTCGCGATGCGCCGACGCTGCGGCAGTGCCTCGAGTCCCAGGTGATGGACTGGTCCGACGACGTCGCGTATTCGGTGCACGACGTCGAGGACGGAGTGATCGCGGGCCGCATCGATCTGCGCGCACTGGCCGATCCGATCGAGCAGGTCGCGCTGGCCGAACTCGGGCATGCCCAGCATCGTGGCCTGTCCATCGATGATCTGGTCGCGGCCGCGCAGCGCCTGTCCGAACTGCCGGTGATCGCCGAGGCCGTCGGCTACGACGGCACCTTGCGGGCCTCGGTGGCGTTGAAGCGGCTCACCAGCGATCTGGTCGGCCGCTTCGCCACCGCCGCGGTAGCGGCCACCCGGGAGGCATGGGGTGGCCGTCGCCTGTCCCGCTACGCCGCGGATCTGGAGGTTCCGCCCATTGTGGCCGCGGAGGTCGCGATGCTCAAAACGGTTGCGCTGCGTTATGTGATGTCCGATCCGGCTCACAACGAGCGTCAGAAGGCCCAGCGCGAACGTATCCACCTGGTCGCCCACCACCTGCTGTCCGACGCGCCGCGCACGTTGGACCCGGTTCTGCTGCCCTGGTGGAACGCGGCGCACGACGATGCCGCGCGCATCCGCGTCGTCGTCGACCAGATCGCTTCCTACACCGAGAGCCGCCTCGAAAGGGTGGCTGCCGCAACCGAATAGGCGTCATCGCCGAAATCGTTGTGGCGATGTTCTTTCGCGGTGATTCGATACGGCGAGCGATCCGAATGAATCCGAGTCGCTCGCCGATGAATGTTCGAAATGGACGCGCGTGACTAGAAGAATCCCGGTCCGCCCATATCCGGCCCGAATCCGCCGAATCCCGGACCGCCCATGTGATGGTGGTGACCGAATCCGTCCATGAGCGTGTCGGCGAGCAGCGCGCCGCCCACACCCGCAGCACCGGCGACGAGAGCGGTCTTCCACCACGGCGTGCTGTACCAGCCCGGCGATACGGTGCGGCCGCCGACCATTCCACCGCTGAAGTAGTACGGTGTCGACGCCCCTCGCCGGTCCGAGCCGATGTATTCGTTACCGTCGATGACCACCCGGTTCTGTGCGGGAACCGCATCCGCGACGTAGGGTTGCGAGCGCATCGCCCGCGACCGCCCGGTCATCGAGGCGATCAGAAATCCGGCGCCCACCGCGAGCGCGAGCAGAATCAAGAGCCCCATCGCGAAACCTTTCTCCATGTTCAGGTCGATAACTGCCATATTCACGACCGATAATGGGCCCCGCTTTTGTTCACGCTGTGTGCGAGCTGTATTTCCGAACGAGCATGAGCCACGTCACTCAGAATTCTGACAGTTCGAACCAACGATGCGCTCATCCGAACCACTGAAACTCGATCTCGGCAGTATGAATCGGGCAAATGCCGATTCGTGATCCCGACTGAAAGGTAACACCATGTTCCACAGCATCTGGCAGCCCTTCACCGACTTCTTCCACCCCTTCGTCAACAACTTCGGCAACTTCAACCAGGGGTGGTTCCAGGGCTGGCGCCGCTGACCCATTCTTCGCATGAAACCGGCCGAAGCCGGTCGTCAGGCAATCAGGCCGGGTGCCCGCCGACGACCGGCTTCGCGGTATGTGCGGCTGCATAATCGTTCGCGCGGTCAGGCAGAGTCTGCGGCGATAAGGGAATCTCCGGCCAGGTACCGAACCGCTATCGATCGGCAGGCAGAATCCGGAACGAGTCGAAACCCGCTGTCAGCGGCTCGATGGCGCGGAAATCGCGTTGGTCCAGTGTGAAGACGGAGTCGGTCTTGTACTTGTCAGCCAGCGCAACACCGACCGCGTCGGCGAGGTCGAGTTGCAACCCCTCGTATTTAGCTCGCACCGACTGTGCGGTCGACAAGTCGACATGTTTGAGCTCGGCGAGGCGGTAGCGGCCCTCGATCGCCCGAGCCAGCAGCGCATCGGTGATCCGCATGGCCGCTGCGAATCCGAGGTCGCGGCGAGTCAGGTGGTCCAATTCGGTGAGTACCAGTGGTGATATCACCAGTGTCTCGTGTTCCATGACCGCCACTGCCTGCTCGTGCTCGGCCTGGTCGGCGTCGAATGCCGCGAAGAGTGCCGAGGTGTCGGCGACGATGATCATCGACGGGCCGACCGTTGCTTGATCTCCAGGTAGATGTCGTCACGCATCTCATCGGCACTGCGCGAACGTCCGCTGCGAAAGACCGGCAGCGGTGCATCGTTACGCGGTCGGTCGGAGGCGTCCAGCAACATCGCGATGCCACGGCGGATGAGTTCCGCTTTGCTGACGCCGGTGGCCGTAGCCTCCGCGTCGAGCCGGACCTCCAGCTCATCGGGAAGATACACGGTCGTCTTGTTCATGCCATATATGGTACCACCCATGCGATGGTGGGATCCGGCCTCGGCGGCTGTCTCGACCCGGCGGAGGCGGGGAGCAGGCTGAAGTCGTGGCAAGGCGGGGGAGCTAGACTCGGACCCCGTGGCCGGTAGACTTCCTGATCGCGATATCGCGGCAATTCGTGAGCGAGTGCGGATCGAGGATGTCGTAGGGGAGTACGTCGCGCTCAAGCGGGCTGGGGCCGATTCGCTGAAGGGGTTGTGCCCGTTCCACGACGAGAAGTCGCCGTCGTTCCACGTGCGGCCCAATCACGGGCTGTTCCACTGCTTCGGCTGCGGTGAGGGCGGCGATGTGTTCGCCTTCCTGCAGAAGATGGAGCATGTCGGATTCGTCGAAGCCGTCGAGCAGATGGCGGATCGGATCGGCTACAAGATCAACTACGAGGGTGGCGGCACCTCGGTGCAGCGCGATCGTGGCACCCGGGCGCGGCTGGTCGCGGCCAATGCCGCAGCGCACGAGTTCTACATCGCGCAGTTGCGCGAGCCCGAGGCCGAGACCGCGCGCAAGTACCTCACCGATCGGCAGTTCGACGCGGCGGCCTGGCAGCAGTTCGGTTGCGGCTACGCGCCCGGCGGCTGGGACACCCTCACGAAACACCTGCTGCGCAAGGGATTCAACGTCAAGGAGCTCGAGGCAGCGGGCCTGTCCAAGCCGGGGCGGCGCGGGCCGATCGACCGGTTCCACCGGCGGCTGCTGTGGCCGATCCGCAATCTCGGCGGCGAGGTGATCGGCTTCGGCGCGCGTCGGCTGTTCGACGACGACCAGATGACCGCGAAGTACATCAACACCTCGGAAACGTTGCTGTACAAGAAGTCTCAGGTGCTGTTCGGTCTCGACCACGCCAAGCGGGAGATCGCCAAGGGGCGTCAGGTGGTGGTCGTCGAGGGCTACACCGACGTGATGGCGATGCACATGGCCGGGGTGAAAACGGCTGTGGCGTCCTGCGGTACGGCTTTCGGTGGCGAACATCTGTCGCTGCTGCGCCGTCTGCTGATGGACGACACCTGGATGAGCGGTGAGTTCATCTACACCTTCGACGGCGACGAGGCCGGTCTGGCGGCGGCGCAGAAGGCGTTCGCGGGCGATCAGAAGATCGCCATGCAGACCTACATCGCCATCGCGCCGGACGGTCAGGACCCGTGCGAGCTGCGTCAGCGTTCGGGCGATGCGGCGTTGAAGGATCTGGTCGCGCGCCGGATCCCGCTGTTCGAGTTCATCGTGAAGGGCTATCTCGCGCAATATGATCTGGACTCCGCGGAGGGACAGGTCGAGGCGTTGCGGCGCACGGTGCCCGTGGTCGCGCAGATCACCGACAACGCCACTCGCAAGGCCTACGCGACGCGGTTGGCGGGCTGGATCGGCTGGGACGACATCCAGATGGTGGTTCGCCGGGTCGGCGACGAGGCGCGCCGGAACCGCACCCAGGGCAACGGATCATCGGCCGCCGCGCGCCGGCCAGGCGCGGAGCCCGCGGCGCAGCCCGCCGTCGAACGTCCGGCGGCTCCGCTGAATCCGAACGATCCCGTGCTGCTGCCGCAGCGTCACGCGCTGGCCGCGGCACTGCAATATCCGGCGCTGGCCGGTCCGGCATTCGACGCGATCGAGCCGGAGGCGTTCACACATCCGGCGTACGTCGCCGTGCGCTCGGCGATCACCGAGTCCGGCGGAACCTCGGCCGGAATCGGCGGCGCCGAATGGGTGGCCCGGGTCGCCGACCACACCGACGATCTCACGCTGCGGGCGCTGGTCTCCGAACTGGCCGCGCTGCCGTTGCCGATCAAATCGATCGATGACGTCCAGCGCTTCATCACCGGCGTGCTCGCGCGCACCCAGGAGGCGTGGGTGGGTCGTCAGGTCGCGGAGCTGAAGTCGAAGCTGCAGCGCATCTCCTCGACCGAGCAGCCCGAGGCGTACATGGCCCTGTTCGGCGATCTGGTCGCGCTCGAGCAGTACCGCAGGAGTCTGCAGGCGCAGGCGATGGGGAACTCGGGCGATTTCGCCGCCACCTGATCCGGTTGAGCGGTAGCTCTCAGCCGCGCAGCTGATCGTGCGGCACCAGCACCGTCGTGCGCTCGTCGATCGGTTCCATCGGCTCGAGTTTGGGCTGCGTGCTGAGCTTGTCGGACAGTTTCTGGCGGCCGGCCTGGACGAGCTTGCGAGTGACCGGGCTCTCGGTGATCGCACGTGTGGTCTTGCTGATCTGCTCGTAGCGGACCCGCCCGGCCTTCGCGCCCAGTACGTATCCGGCCGCAATACCGATGATCAACCGCAGCATGTGCCCTCGCTCCCTCCAGTTGCCTGTCCCGCGCCGTACATCCTGCCCGACATCCGGTTCGGCTGTCGATCCGGCACCGGGTCGGCGGTCGTGCGTGCTGGGGCACACCCTGCCACAGGGGTACGACAGGAATCGCGGCATACCGCCGGCATCCGGTTTCCGGTCGATTGTCCAGTCTTCGTAACGCCCATGGCGTCCGTGACGACGTTCCGTATGGCACATGGTCCTCGGGGAGGCCGGTTCCTCCACTCGTCACTTCGGAATGGGGATCGGGCATGTCATCTCGTGAATTCTGGGCACGCAAACGTACATTCGTTGTGCGCCATCGCTTTACGGCGGCCGTCGCGGCGCCCGTGATATTGGGCACAGCGGTCGCCGTCGCTGTCGCGGTACTGCCCGACGGGGGGCCGCGCACGGCCGCGCCGCGGTTGATCTCGTCGGTCACCGACTGTCACGACATGGTGACCATCTCGGTCGCCGGGCGTAACGACAGCCCTTCCGCGGCCACGACGAAGCTGCTGGTCGGAGCGGACGGCAAGGAGTTGCCCGCCGCGCTGTCCGACGACTATCACAGCCAATGGGTCGATCCGGTGGTGAACGCGCCGAACGGCAAGGTCGGCCCCGGCTCGTACGCGGCGGTCTACATCTCCTATCCGGCGAACATGAACAGCTACGAGGACGCGGTGGACGCGGGCGTGGCGAATACCGAGAAGGTGATGGAGCAGATCAAACAGGCCTGTCCCGCAACGAAATTCGCCATCGTCGGCTACAGCGAGGGTGCGGATGTGGTGCGCCGGGTGGCCATGCAGGTCGGCCATCAGGAGCCCGCGAAGAACGGCTCCTACGCGATCGTCGATCCCGCCAGCGTGACCGGTGTGGTCATTCTTGCCGATTCGGGCCGGTCCGCGGGGGACGGTCCGTTCCCGGGTGCCCAGAATCCCTACAGCAACCCCGACGGCTTCGACCAGAAGTACCAGAACGGGACGACGCCGATCTCGGGTCAGGGCGCGTTGCCGGACAACAGCGGTGATTTCGGCTCGCTCGACGGCAAGGTCGCCTCGTTCTGTTCCGAGGGCGATCTGACCTGCGCCGCGCCGCAGAACATCTCGCTGCTGCAGTTGGCCGCCAACGTCGGGCGGCAGCTGAACGTGGACAAGCTGCAGGCCGACGGACTGACCCCCGCGACCGGGCAGGACGTCGCGACCGTACTGGCCCGGATCGGTTACAACGCCTTCGAATACATCCGGTCGCAGCCGAATTGGATGGCCAGTAAGGAAACTCTGCTCCAGGTGCTGCTGAAGGTGTCCGAGCCGGGGTACAAGCCCGGTCAGCAGCAGGCGGATCCAGCTCCGGCGCAATCGATCTCGACCGACGAGCTGGCGCCGCTGGCCTATCTGCCGCAGAAGGTGCTCAACGAGGTCGTCGGCCTGATCGTGACCAATCAGAACACGATTCCGGTGATCCTGAGCGATCCGTATCAGCTCACCCTCGGCCCGAACGGCACCGGCCACCACTTCGACTACTGGCGCGATTCGAGCACCGCCGACGGAAAGCCGCTGACCTCGGCCGAATACGCCGCGGCCTGGCTCACCCACCTGGCCCAGCAGGCCCAGGCGGGCAAGCAGATCGACACCACCGCCAAGCCCGACGCGACCGATGTCCAGGCCGCCTACAAGGCCGCGGCCGAAACCAAGGCCGCATCGACCACGACAGCGACCCCGACCACGACAACGGCCCCCGCCACGACGACAACGTCGGCGGCCCCCACGACGACGGCGTCCCCCACCACCACGACAACCGCACCCCATCCCACCACGACAACCGCCGAGCCCAAGGCGACCGCGGTCGCCCGCACCCCGGAAACCCCCGCACCGGCCACCACGTCGGCAACCGAAACCCCAAGCACGACAACCACGTCGAAGCAAACCACCACCGTTGCCCGCACAACCCCACCGAAGGAGCCGGCGACAGCGAGCGCACACTGACCGCAACAGGAGTCGAATCTCGAGGTTTACGCGGCCGCCGATCACCGACCACTGCCCGCGCCCGCACTCGGTACGCTCATTGCATGACGATCCAATCGGTGGATTCGCTGCCACACGAGATGACCGAGGAACAATACCGGCGACTGCCGGAGGTTATCGCTCGCGGTATCGAGGTGGTCCACGGACATGTGATCGTCTGTGAATCTCCGTCCCCTGAGCACAACCGGATCGCCCGCCGTATGGCGAACGCTCTCGAGTCGCTCCCCTCGACCGAGCTCTGCGTCAGAGTCGATACCGATATCGACGTGGTGTTGTGGCGGGTCCCGCGATTCACCTTCCGCCGACCCGATGTGGTCGTATATCGCTGCCTGGATGAGGCCGGCGCGAAGCCCGAGGCGCACGATGCTCTGATCGTGGTCGAGGTCTCCTCGCCGTCGACCGCGGCGGAGGACCTACTCGACAAGAAGGTGCAGTACGCCCGCGCCGGAATTCCGCTGTACCTGGTGGTCGTGCTCGATGTGAAGTACCAGATCGCCGAGGTCCTGGAATTCCGGCTCGACGCTCATGCTCGCGAGTACCGCCTGCATCGGATGCATCGCGACGGATCGGTGTACCTGGAGCATGTGGTCGTCGGTGAGTTCCTTTTCGAGGAACTCGTCCGGTAGTCCTACTCCAGAAGCGTGTCGAGGGTGGGAAGTATGGGCAGTTTCAGCAAGTGGGACAGAGATGCGTACCGCGAGCGGGTCGGCGCGGATGAGGCTGCGCGCAGGCGCGGTGCGATCATTGCCGAGCAGTGGGGGTACCGGCTGGCGGAAGAGCTTGATGGTTCTGCCATCGGGCTGAGAGGCCGGGAATCCTCGGACAGGGAGAATCCGCCGGTGGCGACGGGCTAGGCTCGGGGACTTGTGGCACTCGGCGCGACTCTGTATACGTTCACGGTCCAACTGGCCGATGTGGATCGGGGGATCTACGCGGACTTCGAGTTGCGGGTGGCTCGGCATCCGTCGGAGACGGCCGAATTCATGGTGACGCGAATTCTGGCGTACTGCCTCGAGTACGAGGAGGGAATCGCGTTCAGCGACGGCGGCGTGTCGTGCACCGACGAGCCCGCGGTGCTGGTGCGTGATCTCAGCGGACGGTTGACCGCGTGGATCGAGGTCGGCGCACCCGATGCCGATCGGTTGCATCGCGGCGCCAAATCGGCCGATAGCGTGGCGGTGTACACCCATCGGGATCCGGACAAGGTGTTGACGGCGTTGTCCGGCAAGCGAATTCACCGCGCTTCGCAGATTCCGGTATTCGGTTTCGAGCGGGCCGTGGTCGATTCCGCCGTGGCCGCGCTCGAACGCCGCAACGCCCTCGGGGTATCGGTCACCGAGCGGGTGCTCTATCTGGATCTCAACGGAGTCTCGCTGAGCGTGCCGATCACCGAGCGCCGGATCGAGTCTCCGGCCTGACAGGTCAGGAATCCGCGGGCGGGGGGAATCCGCCGGTGGCGACCGGCCCCCAGCGTTCTATGTGGATGCGGATGAGGGATTTGTTCTGCCGGGCCATCGCCTCGCGGTATTCGTCCCAGTCGGGATGTTCGCCGGAGATGCAGCGGAAATAATCGACCAGGCCCTCCAGCGCCTCCGGCATGTCCAGCACCTCGGCGCGCCCGTCGACCTGGACGTACGCATCGTTCCACTCGTCGGACAGTACGCAGATCGACACCCGCGGGTTCCGTCGCGCGTTGACGGCCTTGGCGCGAGCCGGATAGGTCGAGACCACGATGCGTCCCCCGGAATCGACGCCGCAGGTCACGGGCGACATCTGCGGACTCCCGTCGGCGCGGGAAGTGATCAGTACGCCGCGATGCCGGGGTCGCAGGAACTCCAGCAGCGTGGTCAGTTCGACATGGTCGGCGGTCGCGATACGGGGCATACGCTGACTCCTCGATGGTTCGAATCGGAACTTTCATCATGCCCCGGCGGGGAATCGGCGTCGGGCGCGGGCGGCTCCGGTGGCCTGCCGAGAACCGTAGCCGTGTCCATGCGGCCCGACTCTAGACGTCGATGTGAGGGTTAGAGCTGAATGGTTTCATCCGCGTTTTCCCGGCGGTCATTCTCAAAGAATATTTAGCCGCGCCATAGCTGATTTACTGCTCTGAACGGCAGTTGTTTCACCCGTCTGACGGTTCCGTAGCCGGTTTGCGTCGACTTTGAGGGCGCAGCAATTCTTTGGCGACTTTCAATGTGCAAGGGCGAAGGGCACCCAGCGTTTGTGACCTTGGTCCCTGTGGTTTGGGTTGGCAAAGGCCAGACGATAGAGACATGACTGAGTCGTCCGGGAATCGGGGCTGTCGGTGGGAGCCGGCGGAGCGGACGTCAACTGCGATGAGTCGTTCATGAGCGGAAACTCGAACGCAGTTATTAAACCGCAAACATCTATCGCGTCGGCATCGGAATTGTTGCAGAAACATAACCCGATCGCTGTTGCGCGGCAGGGGAAGAGCTGTGGAGATCGATATGCCCCAATCGAACAATGGCATGGCCGGGGGACGGCCGTCCTTCGATGTGCGCCCTTTGACCGCGGCCCAGCGAGGAATCTGGTTCGCCCAGCACCTTGCCGAGTCGTCGCCGATATCCGTGGCGCAGTATGTCGAGATCGTCGGTGAGCTGGATACCGATCTGCTGGTCGAGGCGTGTCAGGCCGCCAGCCGCGAATTCGGGTCCGGTCATCTGCATCTGATCGAGGTCGACGGGGAACCACGCCAGTTCGTGGACGACGGCGAGGGCGCGCCGGTATCGATCGTGGACCTGCGCGAGCAGCCCGACCCGGTCGCCACGGCACGCCGGCTGATGGTCGAAGAGTATTCGGCCCCATTGGATTTGCTGCGCGACGACTTGATGGCGAGTGTGATCTACCGGGTCGGCGAGGAACATTACCTCTGGTATCAGCGGGCCCACCACATCGCGCTCGACGGATTCGCGGCGGTGACGATGATGCACCGCATCACCGAGCTGTACAACGCGTGGATCGCCGGCGAGCAGGCTCCCCCGCCCGCCGCCCGTGATATCGGCGAGGTGGTCGAACAGGATCTCGCATACCGTGATTCGTCGCGCATGGAGAACGACCGCGCGTACTGGACCGAACATCTGGCCGACGCGCCCCCCGTGGTGAGCCTGGCCGATCGGGTGGGCAAGCCCACCATTCATCCGATCCTGGTCAGCACGCCGCTGCCGGAGCGCACCGCGCGTGCGCTGGACGAGGTCGTGCGCGAGCGCGGCACGAGCGTCACCCCGGTCATCGTCGCGGCCTTCGCGTCCTATCTGGCCCGGATGACCGGGAGCGACGAGGTGTTGCTGAGCCTGCCCGTTTCCGGCCGGCATTCCGCGGTACTGCGCCGTTCCGGCGGGATGGTGGCGAATGTCGTGCCCCTGCGCGTGCGGGTCGCGGGCCGCACCGTCGGCGAGGTGATCACCGGCACGCAGAGCGAATTGACCAGTGCGCTGCGGCGGCAGCGTTACCGGCAGGAGGACATATTCCACGATATGGGCATCGCCCGTGACGAGGCGGCGTCTTTCGGTCCGGCCGTGAATATCATGATGGTCGAGAACGAGGTCGTTCTGGGCAATACCACCGGACGCCTCAACGTGCTCACCTCCGGCCCGACCGCCGACCTTTTCGTCAATATCTATCCGGGTGCGGGCCGGGACAGTACCCATATCGATTTCCAGGGCAATCCGAGTGCGTACAGCACGTCGGAACTGGCCGGGCACCACGAGCGGTTTCTCATGTTTCTGCGGGAGTTCCTCGACGGGGGCGAGGAATACCCGGTCGATCGGCTGCCGCTGCTGGAAGGTGCGGAGCGGTCCGAACTGCTGCCCGTGCGCGGTCCCGGCGGGGTCCGGCCGCGGCTGCTGCCGGACATTCTGACCGAGAGCGCTCGCCGCGCTCGCCGCGCTCCCGCGATCGCCTCGTCCGGCCGATCGATGACGTACGGCGAGCTGGACGAGAAATCCTCCCGGCTCGCCCGGCATCTGATCGCTCTGGGCTGCGGGCCGGACACCGTCGTGGCGATCCTGCTGCGCCGCTCGTCCGAATCCGTCATGGCGACCTGGGCGGTGACCAAATGCGGCGCGGCCTTCGTGCAGTTGGCACCGGACTATCCGGCGAAGCGGATCGCGCACATGATCGCCGACAGCGGCGCGAACGTGGCGGTCACGGTCGGCGCCCTCGCCGACCGGCTCCCGTCGACGACGCGCCTGGTCACCCTCGACGACCCTGCGACCGTGCTCGCCTGCGACCAGGCCGCCGACGGCCCGATCGCCGACGACGAGCGGATCCGGCCGCTGCGGCCGTCCAACATCGCGTACCTGACCTACACCTCCGGCTCGACCGGACTGCCGAAGGGCGTGCAGGTCACGCACTCCGGTCTGGCCAACCTCATCGCCGATCGCGCCGCGACGTACGGCGTCGACAGCACATCGAGGGTGTCCTATGCGCTCTCACCCAGTTTCGACGCCTCGCTGGAGCAGTTCCTGACCTGTTTCGCGAACGGCTCGACGCTGGTGGTGGTGCCGCCCGAGGTGACCGGCGGCGAGCCGCTGACGCGGCTGCTGGCCGATGAGCACGTGACCCACCTGACGTTGACGCCCGCGATGCTGGCGACCGTGGACCCGAATCGAACGGCCGATCTGAAGGTCGTCGTGGTCGGCGGTGACGTGTGCGCACCGCACGTCATCGAGCGGTGGACGCGATCGCTGTCCATGTACAACGAGTACGGGCCGACCGAGACCACGGTGACCGCCGTCGGCGCCGCATTGCGCGCCGACCGGTCGCACACCGTCGGCGGCCCCATCCGCGGCGTCTCGGCGATGGTGCTGGACCGGACCCTGCAACCGGTGCCCAAGGGCACCGCCGGCGAGTTGTACCTGGCCGGGCCGGGCCTGGCCCGGGGATACAGCCA
>CBJNFW010000013.1:0-57428 GCA_966435935.1 uncultured Nocardia sp. | reverse complement strand
GTCTACGAGCGTACCGGCGGCCACGCCGACGGATCGGTCCATCCCGGCCCGATCCACACGCCGATGACGGCGCCGTTCGCCGACGACGAGGTCGCCACCGCGCCGTTGCCGCGCTTCGGTGAGCCGGAGGAAGTCGCGGCCATGGTCCGGTTCATCGTCACCGAGGCCACCTTCTCCACCGGTTCGGAGTTCGTGCTGGACGGCGGAGCCACAGCGGGACAGTCCCTCGCCATGTCCGGCGAATCCTGATCGGAGACAACAACTATGACGCACCAGCAGCCCGACCCGGAGACGCTGCGGTCCATTCTGCGGCTGGCCGTGCGCGCGCCCTCGGTGCACAATTCCCAGCCCTGGCTGTGGCGCGTCGGCGAGCAGACCGTGCAGCTGTACGCCGACCCCACCCGGCGTCTGCCGCGCACCGATCCCGATGGGCGCGATCTGCTGATCAGCTGTGGCGCCGCACTGCATCATCTGCGCGTCGGCGCACTGGCATTCGGTTGGCAGACGCGCGTGCATCGCCTGCCCAACCCCGCCGAACCCGATCACCTGGCCGCGGTGGAGTTCGAGCGGGAATCCGTGACGCCCGAAGCGATACGCATGTCCGCTGCCATCGGCCGCCGCCGCAGCGACCGCCGCCGGTACACCTCGTGGGAGGTGCCCGCCGGCCGGATCGACGCGCTCGCGGAGGCGGGCCGGGCAAACGGCGTGCTGGTGCACAGAGTGGAGGACGGATACGAACGGGCGCGGCTGCACCGAGCCTTCGAGCACGCGGCCCGCGAGCACGCCCAGGATTTCGAATACGGTGCGGAACTGCATCAATGGAGTGGTGTTCACGCCACTACGCAGGGGGTGCCGGCGCACAGTGCGGTCGTGTCCACCGATCCGATCGTGCGCCCGTTCGCCGGACCGGATCTGCCGCAGGCGGTGATCGAGGACATCCACGGCGACGAGCCGATCCTGGTTCTGGCAACACCCGGGGATGAACGAATATCGCGGCTTCGCGCCGGGGAGGCCGCCAGCGCGGTGATGCTCACCGCGACCGCCGCCGGTCTGGCATCGTGCCCGCTGACCGAACCGCTCGAACTTGCCGGGACGCGGGCCGAGATTCGATCGGATGTATTGCACGACAGCGGATTTCCGCAAATCATCATCCGAATCGGCTGGCCCGGCCAAAGTGCGGAGCCGATTCCGGTCACCCCGCGGCGTCCCCTGGAAGAGGTCGTGCGGCCGCTGTGACGCGCCGCCGGTTCAGATAGCGGCGCAATTCGTCGGCGCCCCAGACGATGACCGGATAGGGAAGTAGCAAGGCGAGGTAGCGGACGGGCAGTGCGCTGGTGCCCAGCAGTTCCTGCAGCGGTGGGGTATAGACGAACAGCGCGGCGAGCGCGATCTCCGCGACGATGGCGCCCAGCAGGTAGCGATTGCTGAACACACCGACCGAACGCAGCGAGGCATATTGCGTGCGCACCGCGAAGACGGTGCCGATCTGCCCGGCGATCATGCCGAGAAACGCCATGGTGGTCGCCTGCGCATAGGCGTGGTGCAGCGGTGTACCGGGCCCGGTCGGCACGCCCGGGCGCCACCCCGCGGTGTGCAGGACGTAGAAGAATCCCGCCAGCTGCAGGGTCGTGACGATCAGGCCGAGGAACAGCCACGCGCGGATCAGCATGGGCCCGCGGATGACGCCCTCGCTGCGCGGGCGTGGCGGACGGGCCATGATCCCGGGTTCGGCAGGCTCCCGGCTCAGCGCGAGCGCGGGCAGGGTCTCGCTGCCCACGTCGAAGGCCAGCAGTTGCAGGATGGTCAGCGGTAGCGGGATCGCGCCGCCGCTCAAGGCGAAGACGAGGAAGGGCACGGTTTCCGGGGTGGCGTGGGCGAAGATGTAGATGATGAATTTGCGGACGTTGTCGTAGATTCGGCGACCGGCCCGGACCGCGGCGACGATGGAGCTGAAGTCGTCGTCGGTGAGCACCATGGTGGCGGCTTCCCGCGCGACGTCGGTTCCCGAACGTCCCATGGCCACGCCGATGTCGGCGCGATGGAGTGCGGGCGCGTCGTTGACGCCGTCGCCGGTCATGGCGACGACGTGCCCGTCGGCACGCAACGCCTCGGCGATGTGGAGTTTGGCCTCGGGTGTCGCGCGGGCGAAGATGATCTCCGGCCGGTCCCGCATCAGTGCGGCCAGTTCCTTCTCGCCGAGCCGGTCGAAGTGCTCACCGGTCACGACCGTCGGATCCGGCCCGGTGATACCGACGCGCTCGGCGATGGCAGCCGCGGTGAGCGGGTGATCACCGGTGATCACGATGATGCGGATGCCCGCGGTCCGGCAGCTCGCCACCGCATCCGCGACACCCGGGCGCGGTGGGTCGAGCATCGCGATCAGACCGGTCAGGCACAGGTCGTGTTCGGCATCTGCGCGGCGGTGTGGCGGGCGCCGCTGTGCGGACAGTTCGCGCTGGGCGAGGGCGAGTACGCGGAGCCCTTCGGCGGCGAAGGCGTTGACGGCGTGCGCGACGTGATCGCGGCGGTCGGCGTCGAGCGGGAGCAGGCGTGCATCGGTGTCGAGAACGCCTGTGCAACGTGGCAGCAGCGCTTCGGGCGCCCCCTTCGCATGGACCAGCAGAGTGCCGTCCTCGCGTTCGTCGATGGTCGACATCATTTTCAGTTCCGGATCGAAATGGAACTGCCAGCGGCGGTGTGCCTCCCGGTGGGCGGGATCGATGTCGGCGCCGAACCTCCGCGCCGTCGTCAGCACGGCGATCTCGGTCGGATCGCCGGTCTGGCCGGACTCGTCGAGACGAGCGTTGTTGCACCGGGCGGCAATTCGGCCCAGCGACCGATACAGCGGCGAGGATATCGACATCCGGTCCGGCGCCTCCGCGGCCGTGCCGGTATCCAGATCGAGCCGCCCGGCGAGGGTCCAGACCGCGACCGGGGTCATGCGATTCTGGGTGAGGGTGCCGGTCTTGTCGGTGCACACCACGTCGGTCGACCCCAGTGTTTCGACTGCCGACAGGCGTTTGACCAGTGCGCCGCGCCGTGCGAGGCCGCGTACCGCGACTGCCAGTGCCAGCGTGATGACCGGTAGCAGCCCTTCGGGAACCATGCCGGCCAGCAAACCGGCGGCGAACACGAGAGAGTTGATCAGCGTCAGATGAGCCGCGAGCGTCGCCAGCGGGATGAACGCCAGCGCCAGCAGCACCGACGCCGTCGCGATCAGCCACGCGACCCTGCGAACCTGACGTTCGAGCGGACTCGGTTCGGGGGCCACGCGTTCGGACAAGGCCGCGATCCGGCCGATCTCGGTGGTCATACCGGTGGCGAACACGATGCCGCGGGCCTGCCCGCCGGTGCAGTGGGTGCCGCTGAACACCAGATCGTGGGCGCTCAGCAGCGGCACGTCCACCTCGACCATCGCCGCCGATCGCAGCGTAGGGACGGATTCGCCGGTCAGCGCCGACATGTCGACTTCGACAGCGCCCGCGAGCAAGCGAATGTCGGCCGCGATGCGATCGCCCTCCCCGAGAACGACGATATCGCCGGGTACGAGTCGCGTCGCGTCGACCGCACGCACCTCCCCGTCGCGGTCGACCTTGGCGCGCTGCGGCAGATATTTGGCCAGCGCCTGGACCGCGCGCCCCGCCTGCACCTCCTGGACGAAGGACAGTGCCGCGTTGAGCACGATGATCAGCAGGACGGCCCCGGCAACCACATACGAACCCACCAGCAGCAACAAGCCCGCGGCGAGCCACAGCAGCAATGCCAGCGGATGAGTGAGCTGGCGCGTCAGCTGCCCGGGCCACTGCCGACCGCCTCGCTCGTGCAGCACGTTCGGCCCGTACTGGAGCAGCCGCCGCTCGGCTTCGGTGCTCGTCAAACCGGACCGGTTGCTGCGCAGGTCCCGCAGCAACCGGTCGGCGGCTTCCTCCGGATTCAGTCCGGCCGGCCGCACCCACAGCTCGTGTTGACTGCGCACGTCTCACATGCTGGGCCGGTCCACACCGAGACGACAGAGACCAATCGGACCCGTCTTCGTGGACCAAGGACCCGCCGGGGCATCCGGTCACGACCGCGGACTCCGGTCACGGCCGAGCAGCACCGAGATCTCGGTTTCGATGGCCGAGGGGATCGTCTCGATGTCGGGTGTGCTGTCGTAGTCGGCGGTGATGCCGAAAGTCAGCCGGTCACGGTGATCGTCGCCGAAAGCCGGTTGTCGAGAACCTGTTTCGCGCTCGCTGCTCTCGTGGACACGGGTATCACGACTCGTCCACCTGAGACAATTCGGCGCGCGCCACGGCGTATCGGCGTTGCTGCCCCAGGACGCTGTTCAACGAGGATTCGGCCGAGGGAACGATCGTCGAATACAGCACGGGCGCCAGTGCGCGGATGGCCCCGCCGGTACTCAGCGGCACAGTCACGGGCAGCCGGAGTACCTCCTTCCGCCAACCGAAATAACCTTTGTCCGAACGGCTTTCGCCTCTCGTGCCGCGCCGGGCCGGCTCTGCCGGGCTGTCACAGAAACTTTATGATCATCGCCCACCGGTTTTCGGCGAGATGTTCCACGAGCGTGATCGCCACAGCGGATGGTCGCGATCCAGTCGTTCGGTGAGTTCGGTGGCGATCGGCTCGCGCAGTTGCGGCTCACCGCCCGGCTCCGGCAGAGCGACCCGGCGGACATGGTGCGCCAGCGCGAAATCGGGATCCTCCTCCCATACCGGTCCGCTCACGTCCAGGGAGTGCGGCGGATCCGTTGCCGTAGCCTGCCATGGGACTCCAGGCCTCGGTCGAGCCATATCCGCGCCTCGTCCTGGCTCGGTGCCGGACCGGCGATGATCGCCGCCACACCGATGGCGAGACCGATGTGCGGGTCGGAGTCCTCGAGTTCCAGGAATCCGACGCCCAGCGGGCTCGAATGCGTCATGGTGAGCACCTGCTTCCGAGATACGAGGGTCGTCGGTTCCGCAGGGTTCTCACGGTTGCGCGGCCGGACCCGATACGAGATCCCCACGCAGGCGGATGCCGGTGATGATGGACGGCTCGATCTCCACCACGACGTCCATGTCGCCGTCGGTCCATGGTTCGAGCATCGTCTCGTACCGGGCGATGCGGTCGGGATTCGTGACGGCATGCGCGAGACCGGTGACCACGACCGACCATCCGACGCGGCGGACCGGATCGATGTCGTCGGCTTGGTAGGCGACGACGATGTGCGACCTTTCGTGCACCGTCGAGGTGAACCGGACGGTGAGCTGTGCGCGGATGATGATCATGCCCGCCTCGACCAGGTGGTTGACCGGCCGGACCGAGGGCATCGCGTCCCTGGTCGACACGACGCGTCCGTACGCGGCGCCGGCGAGCAGGTGCATCGCCTCGGCACTGCTGATCGGCGTCGCCCTGCTCGGGCGATGACCGTTGTCGACCTCGGAGGTGATCACCGCGCAGCTTCCCTTCCTCGCGCCTCGCGCTCCCCGTTCGCCCGCAGCGCCTGCCCCGGCGCTGAAGTGACATACGAACAACTTTGTGCCACAGAGTGATTCGGTGCCGAAGTGGAAATTTCCGAACCAGTGATCGGTGAACCTCCCGCCTCGCGACCGAATCGGTAGTTCGCGCCCGGTC
Organism: uncultured Nocardia sp.; assembly: GCA_966435935.1. GTDB lineage: Bacteria > Actinomycetota > Actinomycetes > Mycobacteriales > Mycobacteriaceae > Nocardia. Next base: position 51,812 of record CBJNFW010000013.1, on the reverse strand, counting down.
GTCGCACGGATCTTCCGCGCTGCGAACGACCGCGCCGGGCTTGCCGCCTGTGCCCCAGGATGCGATTCCGATGCGATGCGCGTCAGATTCGGTGGTCGTCAACCGGGAGGTCGTAGGTCACCGGTCGGTCGCTGGAACCGGATTCGGAGCCCGCGTGCACAACGCCCGGACCGCAGCGGGCTGCCGCGACCCTGATTCGGGTGGAATGGTTGCTGCACAGATCGATTCACGCGCATGTGAGCACGCGCCCGGAGCCCGGCCCGGCTGCGGCGCTACGTGGCTCGGTGGTTGTCCCGGTTATGTGAGCTGCGCCGAGCGATGCCCGAGGGGTCCAAGGTCCTGCGACCCAGCCGACTCGCGGCTCTACTGAGCGGGGGCGGCGGCGACCGAGAATCGGTCCAGGTAGAGGGGACCCTGATTCGGAGGATCGAATGCCCGGATGGCGTGATTTCCTCGATCGGTTCAGGCCTGCGGGAGCGCCCGGAGCCCCTTCGCCGGGCGGCATACCGGTCGACAGGTCAGCGGCAGCGGCCGCGGAGTTGATGCCGCTGCTGGAGCGGCTGGACAGTGTTCAGGACGAGGCGGGCCGGCTGGAGGCGGCGGCGCGGGAGCAGGCCGCACAGGTTCGTCGCGCCGGGAGCGAGGAGGCGGCGGCCCTGGTGCAGGGCGCTCGGGATGCCGCGGAAACCACTGCCGCGCAAGCGGCCTGGTCCGAGTCGGCGGATGACGCTGCGACGGGCCGGGACGACGACCTGGCCGATGACAGCGATGTCGCGGCGGAAGTGACCCGCCGGGCCCGGGAACGTCTGCCCGAATATGTCGCTCAGGTCGTGGCGGGAATGCGTGAGCTCATTGCCGATTTGTGCGCGCCGGCGTCCGGGACGGCACGGCGATGAGCGTGGGTTGGGTCGCGGGTAGCGTGCGTGCGACCGGGCTGAGTCGGCGGCGCCTGGGGGAGAACGGCGTGCGCAGCCTCGCCGCGCGCGGTTCGCTGGCCGGCGCGCAGCGAATGCTGGCCCATGGCCCTTATCAGCACGACATCCGGCTCGGCGCCTCGTTGCCGGACACCGAATTCGCCGTCTCGGCGACGCTGGCGTGGCAGTTGCGGGTGCTCGCGGGGTGGCAGCCTCGTGCGGGTGCGGGCCTCGTGCGCACCCTGGCCGGTGGCTTCGAGGTGGCCAATATCGCCGCGCTCGCCACAACATTGGCCGGCGGTCCCGCGCGAAGCAGTTACGAACTGGGCGCACTGGACTGGGCCTGGCGTGGGCTGCGCGGTGCTCGGACTTCTGCGGAACTGCGTGCGGCGCTGGGCAATTCGGTCTGGGGCGATCCCGGAGACGAGTCGTGCGGTGACATCGCCGATGCCGTCGCGCTGGTGTGGGCGGCCCGGGTCGCCGACTCGATCTCCACCGCCCGTGCCTGGGCGCACGGTGCGGCCGCGTTGCTGGTGGCGCGCCGCCGGTTCGCGGAGCACCGTCCGCTGTCCGCGCCGATCGCCCGCCGAACCGCGCACATGCTCGGTGAACGGGCCGTGTCGGCGAGCGAGCTGGATTCGTACCGGGCGGCGCTGCCGTCCACGGCGCGCTGGGCCCTTCGCGATGCGGATACCGCCGCCGACCTGTGGCGCGCGGAATTCTCCTGGTGGCGGCGACTCGCGGCGGACGGGGCGAAGCTGCTCGCGGACGGAGGTTTCGGTCCGGCGGTTCCGATCGGGACGACCGCGGTGCTCGCCGCCGACGCCTGGCGGGTGCGTGCGGCACTTCAGGTCGCGGCGGGAGTGGCGGATACGGGGGTGCTCGATGAACTGGTCTGAGTCGATGACTCCGGTGCGCATGCGGCGGATCGCCATCGTGACACCGGTCGCGTTGCTGCGCGACACCCTGGTGCGGGTGGCCGCGGCCGGAGTGGTCGATCTGGACTACGGCGAGCCCGCCCCGGTGCCGGAGCCGGGGACGTCGGTAGCGTTGTCGGCGCGCGAACCCGATCCGGACCTGCTCGGCCGGGCGAGTCGCCCCGACCTGGTGGCGGGCGAGGCGCAATTGCGAACCCGCCGCGATGCGGCGGTTCGCCGCCGCGAGGTCGCCGCGCTCGCGGGGTGGTGCCCGCAGGACGAAGTGCCCGGCCTGCGCGAGCGATTGGCGCCCTCGGCGGTTGTCGTGCCGCTGAGCGCCCCGGCCGGAGTCGACCCGCCGACACTGCTGAGTGGTTCGCCGTCGGCGCGCCGTGCGTTCGCGCCGCTGGTCGGTCTGTACGGCGTCGTGCCCTACCGGGACATCGATCCCTCCGTCGCGGCGGGCCTGGCGTACGTGACGATGTTCGGGATGATGTTCGGCGACGCCGGGCACGGGCTGCTGCTGATCGTGGCCGCGCTGATGCTGCGAAGCGGGGTCGTCGAGCGGCTGGCACGCGTTCGCCGGCTATGGGTTTTCGTCGCGGGGGCGGGGCTGGCGGCGACGGTGTTCGGACTACTGTACGGCGAGTTCTTCGGACCGACCGGGGTGCTTCCGGTGTTGTGGACGAGCCCGCTCGATCAGCCGGTGCGGTTGATGGGCGCGGCACTTGCCATCGGAGCCGTGATGCTCGCTGTGGCGTATGGATTCGGGGTGGTCAATCGCTGGCGGGAAGGCGGCCTGCGGGTGGCGCTGTATTCGTCGTCCGGAATTGCCGGAGCCGCAACATTTCTGGGCCTCGGAGCCGGGGCCGCGGGAGTGTGGACGCACCGGTTGCCGATCCTGTTGGCCGGCGCGGCGGTTGCCGGGACCGGGCTGGCGTTGTCGACGGTCGGCATGTTCACCGAATCCGGCGGGGGAGCCACCGGGGTCGCCAGTTCCGGAGTGGGATTGATGGACCTGGTGGTTCACGTCGGAGCCAACCTGATCTCGTTCGCCCGCCTCGCGGCATTCGGCATGACTCACGCCGCCCTGGGCTGGGTGGTGTGGCGGGCGACCACGGCGGCCGCCGGATGGGGTGCGGGCGGGATCGTGGCCGCGGTGGCCGTGTTCGCGGTCGGCAACGCGCTGGCTTTCGCGCTCGAAGCGCTGGTCGCCGGTGTGCAGGCGCTGCGGCTGGAATTCTACGAACTGTTCTCCCGCATCTTCGTGGACACCGGACGGTCGTTCACGCCCTGGCACATCCCTGTGATCGAAGCGGAGGGAGTCTCGTGATGACCTGGATAGTCGTCCTTCCCGTTCTGGTGGTCGTGTCGGTGGCGGGCATCCTGCTGGTGCGCCGGCCCAGCCGGACCGCGCTGCGATGGTTCGCCGGGACCAGCGCGATCGTGCTGATCGCCGGTGTCGTGCTGCTCACCGTCGCCGTGCGCGCCGGGCCCGCCACGGCTGCGACCACGGCTGCCGGGTCCAGCGGCTCGAACGGCGCGGCTCTCATCGGCGCCGCGGTCGCCGTGGCGGGGTCCTCGATCGCCGCGGGTTTGGGCGTGGCCTATACGGGCGCGGCGGCCTTGGCGGCGATGAGTGAGCGCCCGGAGATGTTCGGGCGTGCGATGGTGATCGTGGGCCTGGCCGAAGGCATCGCCATCTACGGGCTGATCGTGGCCATCATGCTCATCGGGAGGGCGTGAGATGGGCACGGTCGCAGTGCTCGGGGAGCCCGAACGAGTTCACGGCTACGCACTCGCCGGCGCGATCGTGGTTCCGGCGGTGGGACCCGACGCGGTGCGCCGGGCCTGGGGTCGGCTGGACGAGCGAACCACAGTGGTGGTGCTGACCCGCGCTGCGTCCGAATCCTTGACCGCGGAAATACGGGGTAGCGCTCTCTTGACGGTGGTGATGCCCGAATGAACTCGGCCCGCACGGTCGTCGCCACCGGCCCTGATGCTGAAATACGAGAAGCCGCAACGGATTCCAGCGTCATGCCGATCGGGGAGCAGTCCGTCGACGCCGCGCTGCAACCGATCCGCGCGCTGATCATCGGGCGGGCTCGGGAGGCGGCCGCGAACATCCTGGCCGACGCACACGCGGCCGCGGCCACCGAACGAGCACACGCCGAAGCCGACGCGGCGACGATCACCGAACGCGCCGTTGCGGCGGGACGTGCGCGTGCCGCGGCGTCGCGTGCCGCCCGGCTGCATGCCGTGGCACGGCAACGCCGGGCGGACGTACTGCGCGCTCAGCGCGCAGCGTACGACCGGTGGCGGATGGCGGCGACCAACGCCGCCGCGCGCATCGCCGACGAGCCCGGATACGCCGAGATCCGCACCGGCCTGCGCGATTTCGCGCGCCGGGCACTCGGCCCGGAGGCAGTGATCGCCGAGGATCCCGCCGGCGGTCTGACCGCCCACGGCGACGGCCGGTCACTGGACCTTCGGTTCGGCACGATCGCGGCCCGAGCGATGGAACAGGTCGTGCCGCGGATCGGGGGACTGTGGACATGACCGCGAGGCCGCCGCTCGGCCGCTCCGGCTCGCGTCCGGCGCCCGCCCGCGACGGTGCCGCGCCCGTGGCGGAGTCGGCAAGCGCCGATATCACCGATTCGGCACGGGCGGCGTCCCGCATCCGTCGCGTCGCGGGCCCGCTGGTCGAGGTGAACCGCTTCGCGGGCGTCGCGATGAACGATCTGGTTTCGTTGGGGGACAACGCCTCCGAGGCGGAGGTGGTCGCGATCGGCAGCGATCGGGTGACCGTGCAGGCGTACGAATACACCGGCGGACTCGGCCCCGGAGCCGCGGTCCGGTCCGTCCGGCGACGACTGTCGGCACGGCTGGCCCCGGATCTGCTCGGCGGCGTGTTCGACGGGCTGTTGCGCCCGTTGGACCGGGCTCCGACCTGGCTGGTCCCGGGCCCGGTCGAACCGGATACGCAGCGGCGCTGGCGATTTCGCCCCAGCGCGGTGGTCGGTGATCGGCTCGGCCCCGGCGAGGTCGTCGGCGCGATCGATGACGCGGGGCCACTGGAGTACCGCGTACTCGTCCCGGTGGACGGCGGCGGGACCGTGACGTGGATCGCGGGCGAATGTTTCTGCGGCGCAGCGGATCCTGTCGCGACGATCGAGGGCGAAAACGTCACTGTGGGCAGGCGCTGGCCGGTGCGGGTGGCGCGACCCCATCGTGGGCGTTTCGAGTCGGGCGAGCCGCTGCGGACGGGGCAGCGCGCGGTGGATCTGCTGTACCCGGTCGCGAAGGGCAGCACCGTGGGCGTGCCGGGCGGATTCGGCACCGGCAAGACGATGTTGCTGCAGCAGATCGCCAAGTGGTGCGATGCGGATGTCATCGTCTATGTGGGGTGCGGGGAGCGCGGTAACGAGATGGCCGAGATCGTGGCCGAACTGTTCGCGTTGACCGACCCGCGCACCGGCGGGCGGTTGATGGACCGAACCTGCGTCATCGCCAACACCTCGAACATGCCGATGATGGCCCGCGAGGCGAGCGTCTACACCGGGGTCACGGTCGCCGAACACTTCCGGGACATGGGCTATCACGCCGTGGTGATCGCGGATTCCACCTCGCGATGGGCAGAAGCGTTGCGCGAGTTCGCCTCCCGGCTCGGGGCGATGCCGGCGGAGGAGGGGTATCCCGCGGACCTGGCCTCGGACCTGGCCGCGTTCTACGAGCGGGCCGGCGCGGTGACCACCTTGGGCGGCGCGCGGGGATCGGTGACCATCATCGGTGCCGTGTCGCCGCCGGGCGGGGACCTGTCCGAACCGGTGACCGCCCAGACCGAGCGCTTCGTCCGCTGTCGCTGGACGCTGGACCGCGACCTCGCCTACGCCCGGCACTATCCGGCGGTGTCGTGGTCGGCGTCGTTCTCCCACGACGTCGACGTGGTCGCCGCCGACCGCGCAGCCGGCGGCGATCCGCTGTGGGCGGCTCGGCGCGGGCGGGTCGTCGAACTGCTCGCCGAGGCCGACCGGCTCGCCGCTCTCATCGAACTGGTCGGCCTGGACACGTTGCCGCCCGATCAGCGCATGGTCGTGCTGGGTGGACGGCTGCTGCGCGAGGCGGTACTCCAGCAGAACGGGTTGTCGGCCAACGATGCGCACTGTTCCATGGCCAAGTCCGCCGCTCTCACCGACACCGTCCTGGCGGTGATCGACCGGTGCCGCGACCTCGCCGCGTCCGGTGTCCCCGCCGGGCAGCTCGAGGCGGTGGACTTCGGACCGCTGACACGGATGCGTGAGGCGGCCGGCCCCGAGGACACCACCGCGGCCGGCACCGTGCGGACCGTGATGCTCGCACGACTCGGGACAGCGCCGTGAGGCCGCGATCCGCGCGGGCCGGGCGATTGCTCACCCGGCGGGAGAGACGCTGATGTCCCGGCAGTGGGTGGGCTATACCGATATCCGCGAATTGCGCGGCCCGCTGCTCGTGGTCGGCGGCGCCGACGGTGTGGGATGGGACGAGTTCGCCCGGATCGATCTGGGTGACGGGGTCGTCCGGCACGGCACGGTGCTGGACGTTTCCGACGACCTCGTCGTCCTGGAAGTGCTGGAGGGTACGGCGGGAATCGACCCGTCCGCGGCGATCGTCGAATTCTCCGGCGCGCCTTTCGATATCCCCGTCGGCGACGACTGGCTGGGCCGCATCTGCAACGGGCGTGGCGAGCCGCTGGACGGCGGGCCGCCGGTGCCGGGGCGTCGAACGCCGGTCGCCGGCGCGCCGTTGAACCCGACCCGGCGCGATCCTCCGGCCGATCCCGTGCTGACGGGGGTGTCGGTCATCGACGCGCTCACGACCTTGGTGCGCGGGCAGAAGCTGCCGATCTTCTCCGCGCCCGGCCTGCCGCATCTGCGCCTGGCCTGCCAGATCGCCGCGCAGGCCAGTGCGGGCTCGGAGCCGTTCTCCGTCGTGGTGGCCACCATGGGGGTGCCGCACGCCGACGCCGACTTCGTCCGCAGTGCTCTCGAAGAACGCAGTGCCGCGGGAGAATTGACGCTTCTGATCAATCTCGCGGACGACCCTGTGATCGAGCGGCTGCTCACGCCACGGGTGGCGCTGAGCATCGCCGAGCATCTGGCGTTCGGCGAGCCTGGCGGACGGCACGTCCTGGTGGTCCTTGCCGATATGACCAACTATGCCGAAGCGTTACGCGAAGTGTCGGCCGCGCGCGGTGAGATACCAAGCCGCAGAGCATATCCCGGCTATCTCTACAGCGATCTGGCCGCACTCTACGAGCGGTGCGGGCGCGTGCGAAAGCAGGCGGGATCGGTGACGATCCTGCCGGTTCTGACCATGCCCGGCGGTGATATCACCCACCCGGTACCCGATCTCACCGGTTACATCACCGAGGGGCAACTGGTGCTCTCGCCCGACCTGCACGCCGCCGGGATCTATCCGCCGGTGGACGCGCTGTCCTCGCTGTCGCGGCTCATGCGCTCCGGCGCCGGGCCCGGGCGGACCCGGGCCGACCATCTGCCGGTGGCCGCCCAGCTCCTGGCGGCACTGGCGCGCGCACGGCAGGTTCGCGAACTGACCGAGCTGATCGGCGTCGGCGCGCTCACCGCGGTCGACCGGGCACATCTGGAACTCGCCGACGCCTTCGCCGTCGAACTGGTCGACCAGGGGGCGGACGAATGCCGTTCGCTGGACACCACCCTGGATCGCGCCTGGGGTGTGCTGAGGCGGCTGCCCCGCAGTGCGCTGACGATGCTTCCCGACGACCTGCTCGACGCTCACGAGGTGAGATGACATGGCGCCCTTACGTTTTCCTCCCGGCCGCGCCGGGCGCGCGTGGCTGTCGGAGCGGTCCGCGGTGGCCGGTTCGGCGCTGTCGCTGCTGGACAGCAAGCGGGTCCTGCTCGAGGCCGAACTGCGCCGATTGCGCGCTGACCATGACCGGACCGCGCGGGACTGGGCGGCCGCATGCGCCGCGGCGCGCGAATGGCAGGCGCGCGCCGCCCTGTTCGGCGGCACCGGAGCGCTGATCGCTGCGGCGTCGCCGAGCTGCGCCGACGTCACGGTGCATACCGAGACGCTGGCGGGTGTGAGCTATCCGGGACGGGTCGAATATGCTCTGCCGCAGCAGGATCGGAGCCCGGTCGCCTACAGTGCGAGTCTGGTGGCCGCCCGTGCGGCACACCGTCGCGCACTCGCCGCGGCGGCCGAGCACGCCGCCGCCACCGCGGCCGTGCGCGCGGTCGAAGGAGAGTTGGCGGCCACCCGGATCCGGGCGCGGGCACTACGCCGCCGCCGCATTCCCGCGCTCCGCGCTGCGCTGGCCCGGCTCGACCTGGAACTGGAAGAACGCGAACGCGACGAGCGCACCACCGCCCGCCGCGCCCGCCGCTGAACCATCGCCCGGGGCAGCGGGTCGTTTGTCGACCTGTGGCCCTGGCCCGCGCGTACGAGGCGGAGGAGGCTGTGGTCATGGACGACGAGCAGCGGGGGCCGGTGATCGATTCCCGCGCGTTCGACGCGGTCGTCTTCGATATGGACGGTGTCGTGACCGACAGCGCCTCGATCCACGAGGCAGCGTGGAAGGAGCTGTTCGACGCCTTCCTCCGGGACCGCACGGCAAGGCCGGGGCAGGACCTCTCGCCGTTCACCCGGGACGATTACGAGCGTTTCGTCGACGGTAAGCCGCGGTCCGACGGTGTCACCGATTTCCTTGCGGCCCGGGGTATTTTGCTTCCGCGCGGAGAGCGATCGGATCCGCCCGGCGCGGCGACGGTCCGCGGTCTCGGCAACCGCAAGGACGCGCTGTTCCTGGACCGGGTCGGCCGCACCGGCGTACCCGCGTTCGAATCGACCGTGGCGTTGGTGCGGGCTCTGCGCGCCGCGGGCATCGGCACCGCGGTGTTCTCCGCGAGCCGCCATTGCGCCGAAGTGCTGGACGCGGCCGGTCTGGCGAACCTGTTCGCCGTCCGGGTCGACGGACTGGTGGCGGAGGAACTCGGACTGCGGGGCAAGCCGGATCCCGCGATGCTGGTCGAGGCCGCCCGGCGACTGCGAGCGCAGCCCGAGCGGACCGTGGTCGTCGAGGATGCCGAAGCGGGCGTGGCGGCCGGCCGTCGCGGCGGCTTCGGCCTGGTGATCGGGGTGGACCGGGTCGGACATGGCGAGCGGTTGCGTTCGGGTGGTGCGGACGCGATCGTCACCGATCTGGCCGAGGTGCGGCTGCACAGCGGATATCCCCGGATGTCCGAGACCCCCGACGCCCTGGAATATTGGCCGCGGATCGCCGACCGGCTGCAGACCGGCAAACCGGCTGTCCTCCTGGATTTCGACGGCACGCTGTCCGACATCGTCGCGGATCCCGGGACCGCGACACCGCTCGCGGGAACCGTACGGGCCCTGGAGAAGCTGGCGCGGCAGTGCCCGGTGGCCGTCGTGAGCGGCCGCGAGCTCGAGGATCTGCGAGCCCGTGTCGCGGTGCCCGGCATCTGGTACGCGGGGTCTCACGGCTTCGAACTGATGGGGCCGGACGGCCGCAGGCACGTGCACTCGGCGGGGTCGTCGGCGCAGGGTGCCGTCGCCCGCGCGGCCGCCGCGCTCGACCACGACCTGCGCGAGATTTCCGGGGCCCTGGTCGAGAACAAGCGCTTCGCCGTGGCCGTGCATCATCGCGGTGTTCCCGAGGACCAGGTCGCGCGGGTGGTCTCCGCCGTGCATCGCATCGGTCACGCCACCGGTCTGCGGGTCACGGCCGGACGCAAGGTCACCGAGTTGCGTCCGCCGGTGAGCTGGGACAAGGGCCGTGCGGTCGACTGGATTCTGGAACATCTGGCGACCCCGGCCGTACCCGTCTATGTCGGTGACGATCTCACCGACGAGGACGCGTTCGACGCGGTGGGTGCGGGCGGCATCACCGTGTGCGTGCGCAACCCCGAGGCCGGTGACCGCAGGACCGCCGCCGAATTCGGCCTGGACGGTCCGGGCCGGGTCCGTGATCTGCTCGTCCGGCTCGCGGTTCTGCTCACCGAGGCGCACACGTCGGCCGCCCCGGAATCGTGGGTCCTGGCCTTCGATGGCTACGACCCTGCCGCCGAGAGATTGCGAGAGGCACTGTGCAGCATCGGCAACGGATACCTCGGCGTCCGGGCCGCCGCTCCCGAATGCGGGCCCGGCCGGCATCACTATCCCGGCACCTACGTCGCGGGAATCTACAACCGGGTGCACGACGAGGTCGACGGACACGAGGTGTGCAACGAGAGCCTGGTGAATCTGCCGAACTGGCTTCCGCTGACCTGGCGCATCGACGGCGGTGCCTGGTTCGACCTCGACTCCGTCGAAATACTTTCCTACCGAACGGAATTCGACCTGCGCAGCGCCCTGCTGAGCCGGACCTTCCGCGTTCGCGACAGCGCGGGGCGGATCACAGCGGTGCACGAACGCCGGTTCGCCGCTGTGCACGCGCCCCATGGGTGCGCGCTGCGGACCGCGATCACCGCCGAGAACTGGGACGGTGTGCTGACCGTGCGCTCCGGTATCGATACGGCGGTACGGAACGATCTGGTGGATCGCTATCGCGATCTGTCCGGACACCACATCGGCCCGCCGGACGTGCGCAGGCCCGTCGAGGATACGGTCGTCACCCTCGTCCGCACGCGCGGTTCGCAGATTCCGATCGCCACCGCGATCCGCACCCGAGTGCACGAGAACGAGACCGGTCCGTCCGCGTCTTGGCAGCCGGTCGCGGATCGTGGGATTTTCGGCATCGAGACCGATCTCGCGATGAGCGCGGGGCGGTGTGTGTCGGTGGACAAGATCGCGACTCTGTTCACCGGTCGCGACCGTGCGATCTGTTCCCCGGAGGATCAGGCGCGCCGGGAGCTCGACGGCGCCGCCGACTTCGGCGCGTTGTTCGATCGTCACGCTCTCGCATGGGAGCATCTGTGGGCGCGGTTGCGCATCGATCTGGACAGCAACGCGACCGCCGCTCGCACCGTGCGGCTGCATCTGCTGCACCTGATCCAGACAGTGTCGCCGAATACCGCGGATCTCGACGTCGGCGTCCCGGCACGCGGCCTCAACGGCGAGGCGTACCGCGGCCATGTGTTCTGGGACGAGCTGTTCGTTCTGCCTGTTCTGAACCTGCGATTCCCCTCGGTGACTCGATCCTTGCTCGAGTACCGTCGGCGCCGGCTGCCCGAGGCGCGCCGGCTGGCCGCGCAAAACGGTTGCCCCGGAGCGCTTTTCCCCTGGCAGTCCGGCAGCGACGGCCGGGAGGAGAGCCAGCGTCTGCATCTCAACCCGCGGTCGGGGCGGTGGATCCCCGATCCCAGTCGGCGCGCGCACCATGCCGGAATCGCGGTGGCGTACAACGTGTGGCAGTACTACGAGCTCACCCGCGACCGCGAGTTCCTCACCCGGACGGGGGCCGAGCTGCTGGTGGAGATCGCGCGATTCTGGGCCGCCGCGGCGATCTACGACCCCCGCGACGACCGGTTCCACCTCCGTGGCGTGATCGGCCCCGACGAATTCCATTCGGGTTACCCGGACGCGCCGGGGGAGGGCATCGACGACAACGCCTACACCAACGTCATGGCCACCTGGGTCATCCGGCGCGCCCACGACGCGCTGCGGCGGATTCCACCGCGGGCTCGAGCCGAACTGATGGAGTCCCTGGGGATCTCGTCCGAGGAACCCGAACGGTGGACCGCGGTCGCCGACCGGATGTACCTCGCGTTCCACGACGGGGTGATCAGCCAGTTCGCCGGCTACGAGCAGCTCGCCGAACTCGATTGGCCCGCCTATCGGCACAAGTACGGTGCCATCGGCCGGCTGGACCGGATCCTGGAGGCCGAGGGCGACGACGTGAACCGGTACCGCGCGGCCAAACAAGCCGACGTGCTGATGCTGTTCTATCTGCTGTCGGCCGATGAGCTGCGAGAACTGTTGGGGCACATGGGTTATCGGCTCGCGCCCGAGATGATTCCGCGAACCGTCGAGTACTATCTGTCCCGCACCTCGCACGGCTCGACACTGAGCGCGGTCGTGCACTCGTGGGTGCTGGCACGTGCCAATCGCGATCGGGCCCTGCGGTTCTTCGACACGGTGCTGGATTCGGACGTGCACGATATCCAGGGCGGAACCACCGGGGAGGGAATCCATCTCGCCGCCATGGCCGGCAGTGTCGACCTGCTGCAACGGTGTTTCACCGGACTGGAGATCCGCTCCGGGCGGCTGATCTTCAACCCCCGCTGGCCCGGATCCCTCGGGCAACTGAGCTTTCCGATGGTCTACCGTGGTCACCGGCTGTCGGTGCGGATCGACAGCGAGATCCTGGAGCTCGCCTCCGATCCCGGCGTGGCTCCCGCCTTGACCATAGAATTCGACGACCGCAGTCATCGACTCGCGGCCGGCGGCACGATCCGGTTGCCGCTCAGGGACCGTCGCGGGTGATCATCGGTCGCTCGGGGGCGTCGGTGCGAGTTCGAAGAGTACCTGAACGACATTGTCCTGCCGTCGCACGCGAATCGGGATATCGATATCCATCAGCAACTCCATCATCTTCGAATTGGTGGACATGATCTCGGCGACGAACTCTTCGATGCCGTTCCCGCGGGCCTCGTCGGCCAGGCGGCCGAGAAGTGCGGTCCCCACCCCCGAGTGCTGATCGTCGTGAGCGACGACCATGGCCACCTCCGCACGCCGGAAATCTTGGAGTGCAACGTAGTTCGCCACGCCGATCAGCCGGTCTCCGCGGAACGCGCCCACGGCACAGTGTGCGGTGTCCTGTATTGCGATCTCAGCGGCGACCGGGGTCAAATCCGCCGGGAGCGGCCCGAAGAACCGGCGGTAGCCGTCGCGTTCGTCCAGCGACGCGTACAGGTCGCGGATGGCGGAGGTATCTCGTGGAGTGAGCTTGCGATAGGTGACGCCGGGCAGCGACGTGGTTCGCTCGGTCATGAGGATCGGTGCTCCTTGACATCGTGATGGGTCCGTGCGCTTCGTGGTGTGGAAATGCGAAACGTCAAGTGGTCTCCATCGACGACAGCCTTCCCGATGAGCGTCGATTTCGTGATGGGCGAAAGTCACCGGACCGCTGTGAGAGATCGCCGTGTGCGGCGCAGGCTCCGTGGCACTGGTCGGTGACTTGTGTCATCGCGGCGAGAAGACACGGTGCCCTATGAGCCCGGAGGCGGGAGCGGTGAGATCGAAGTACGGCCACCATGTGGTCCGGGCCGAGATCCCGGTATCGACCCGGTCGGCGTGCCCATCAGCGAGCCGAAGCAGAAGGTCACCAAGGTCGACGTGAGATCGGCCGACTGACCGCAGGAGGCGATTGACGATGTATGCCCGCGATATCCTCAGCCGCCCGGTGGTGACGGTCCAACCCGGAACACCGCTGCGCGCTGCGGTGGCACTGCTGACCGATCACGGTTTCGCGGCGCTCCCGGTGGTGGACGACGAGGACCACGTCATCGGCATGCTGTCGGAGTCCGATGCCCTCGCCGTCGACGATGACGCCGGGTCCACCGTCACTGCCGGTGCGGTGATGACCACACCGGCGGAGGTCGTCGGCCCGAGCGCCGACACCGCGACCATCGCCGCCCGGATGCTGGCGTTGCGTTTGCGATCCATGCCCGTCGTCGAGGCCGGTGTGCTGGTGGGCATCGTCGCCCGGCGTGACCTGTTGCACGCGCTGATCCGTGACGACGCCGCGACCGAGGCGAAAGTGCGTGCCCGGCTCGACAATTACGCGGGCAGCCGCCGCCAGTGGTCGGTCACCGTCACCGATGGCCGGGCGAGTATCCGGGGATGGTTCGCCGACGCGGTCGAACAGCGCACGGTCTCGGCATTGGCCTTGACCGTCGACGGAGTCGAGGACGCGGAGACCGTCGCCGAGGCATCCGCTCCCGCGACGGGCGCGGCGATGCCGCTGTCGGAGTGGCTGCACCGCAAGGCCGACGAAACCATCGGATAGGCACCTCACGTAGCGCCCGCGCAACCCACCGCACCCCGCGTCCCGGGCGCGGCACCGGCCGCCACACCCGGGGCCTGGTGACGACAATCCGAGAGGTCGTCTCGCGGTGCGCGGTCAGGGCGTCCGCGGTACCCGGTCCTGCGAAGCGCCGATGTGCGAAACGGACGCTGCCGTGGTTCGGTCGGCGTTGACCCCGACGTGCGCCAATTCCGCCCGCACCGTGTCGACCACCAGTGGGAGTGCCGCGGCGACGGGCTCGGACAGGCCTGCGCCGAGGTCGAGGCGGGCTGCTTCCACCGCGATGACGACCAGTTCGCGCGGGAGGCGGCCTAGTACTCGGCCGAGGCGGAATGCGTCGGGGACGCCGAGTGCGTGGGAGCTGGTGGCGGTGCTGGTCGCGGACAGCGCGTCGACGGTGGTGCGCCGGATCCGGCCCGGCGTGCCCGGCTCGCACCGGACCGCGTCGATGACGACGGCGAGGTCGGCCCCGTCCCACGCCTGCAGCAGCTCGGTGGGGTCGCCGTCGCATACGGCGATGAGAACCCCGGGGAGAGCGTATGTTTCGAGTTCGCGCGCGGCCGCCGGGCCGATGCCGTCGTCACGCCGGTAGTCGTTGCCGACGCCGATCACCACCGCGTGCGGGTTCGTCATCGGCGTACCAGGTCGAGCCGCAGGAAGTGCGCCGAGCACGAGATGCACGGGTCGTAGTTGCGTATCGTGCGTTCGCACAGGCGGGTGAGGGCGGCGTCGTCCAGGTCGAGATGCTTCTCGACGACGCGGCGCAGGTCGTTTTCGATGGCGGCCTGGTTCTGCGAGGTCGGTGGGATGATGGTGGCCGCCCGGATCAGTCCGTCGTCGTCCAGTTCGTAGCGGTGGTACAGCAGTCCGCGGGGCGCCTCGCTGACCCCGTAGCCGACACCGGCTCGTGGGGTGACCGGAACCGCCGCGCGCGTGGGTGTTTCGTATTCGTCGAGCAGCCGCAGTGCTTCCTCGACCGCGTAGGCGACCTCGACGGCGCGAACCAGAATGCTGCGGAACGGGTTTCGGCATACGACGCCGAGTCCGATCTCGGCGGCGAGTTGCCGTGTCAGCGGGGTGAGGCGAGCGGAGTTCAGGCTGTAGCGAGCCAGCGGACCGGTCAGGTAGCAGTGCCCGTCGAGGGTCGCGTGCAGTGCGTTGGAATGCGAAACCTGTTGCTCGACAACATGTTCGCTGAATTCTGCGGCGGGGAAGGTGTGGCCGGCGCTGGTGTGCACGGCGCCGGATTCGATGGCATAGCGCTGCGAATCGGTCAGTGCCACGAGCTGGTGATCGAGTTCCAGGTCGGGGAATTCGAGATCGGCGGCCCAGCGCGCGGTGTGCACGGCGAGATCGAGTGCGTGGCGCAGCTGTTCGCCCAGGCGCGCCAGTTCCGTGGCGGAAGGCAGCGAATAGAAACCGCCGACCCGGACGTTGATCGGGTGGATGGAGCGGCCGCCGAGCAGCTCGAGCAGCGCGTTCCCGGCCTTCTTCAACGCCAGACCCCGCTCGACCACGGGGCGACGGTCCGCGGCGAGGGTGAGGGCGTCCGGGTAGCCGAGGAAGTCCGGGAGGTGCAACAGATGAATGTGCAGGCTGTGGCTGGAAATCCATTCGCCGCAATACAGCAACCGGCGCAGTCGTGCCAGCGGCGGGTCCAGCTCGACCCCGCACAACTGCTCGACGGCATTGCAGGCGCTGGTCTGGTAGGCGACCGGGCAGATGCCGCAGACGCGGGCGGTGATGTCGGGCGGTTCGGTGTAGGCCCGCCCGCGCAGGAACGCCTCGAAGAAGCGGGGTGGTTCGTAGATGCGCAGTTCCGCGCGTTCGACCGCACCGTCGCGGACGCTGATGCGCAGGGCGCCTTCGCCTTCCACCCGGGCCAGTGAGCTGATGCGCAATTGTCTACCGCGGCTGCTCATCTCGGCTCCTGCCGGTGAACTCCGGCGCCGCGGCGGCGACGGTGGCGAAGACCCGGTCGATATCGCCGGTGGACATGCCGTTGACCCGCAGAATGGGAAGTAGCGCACCGATGTTCGGTTTCGTCATCGGTCCGAAGCAGCCGAAGCAGCCGCGCCGGTAAGCCGGGCACAGAGCACCGCACCCGGCGTGGGTGACCGGTCCGAGGCAGGGAATGCCGTGTGCGACGGTCACGCACGTGGTGCCGCGGCGTTTGCATTCGGTGCAGACGCTGGAATCGGGAAGGTCGGGGGCCCGGCCGGCCAGGAAGGCGTCGAGGATCTCCAGCAGCTGACGGCGGTCGATCGGGCAGCCGCGCAGCTCGAAATCGACCCGCACATGGTCCGATATCGCCGTGGAGGTCGTGAGGGTATCGATGTACTCCGGGCTCGCGTAGACCACGGAGGTGAATTCGGCGACGTCGGCGAAATTGCGCAGCGCCTGAATCCCGCCGTGGGTGGCGCAGGCTCCGATCGCCACCAGAATGCGCGACTGCTCCCGGATTTCGATGATGCGCTGCAGGTCCTGCGGTGTGGTGATCGAACCTTCCACCAGTGACACATCGTAGGGGCCGGGCTGCACGGCGCTGGATGCTTCCAGGAAGTGGGTGATCCGCACCCGCGCGGCCAGGGCCAGCAGCTCGTCCTCGCAGTCGAGCAGAGTGAGCTGGCAGCCGTCGCAGGAGGTGAACTTCCAGACCGCGAGCGTGGGCCCGTTCTCCGTGTCGGCGGCCGTCGATTCAGCGGTGTGTGTGGTGGCGTCCATCAGAGCTCCTTCACCGCGAGCAGCGGTGCGGCGGTGGCGTAGTCGACGATCGGCCCGTCTCGGCACAGCAGCAGGGGGCCGAGTTGGCAGTGCCCGCACCGGCCCACGCCGCACTGCATATTGCGCTCGAGCGAGACGCGGATATCGGTGGCGGCAACTCCCTTGCGCTGCAAGGTCTGCGCGCAGAATCGCATCATCGGCTCCGGTCCGCACAGGAACGCCGTGGTGTGCGCGGGGTCGAGCCGTAGCCGGGCGAGGGGTTCGGTGACGAATCCCACCGGACCTGTCCAGTCCGCGGCCGGGCGATCGACGGTCTGATGCACGTCGATGGAACCGGTTGCGGCCCAACACTGTTGGTCGTGGCGGAACAGGATGTCCGCCGGTGTGCGGGCGCCTGTGATCAGCGTGACCCGGCGGTAGTCGGCGCGGGTGCTCAACACCGCGAGCACCAGCGCCCGCAGCGGTGCCATTCCGACGCCGCCGCCCACGATCACCAGATCGCGGCCTGTCGCCGAGCGCGGATCCCAGCCGGTACCGAACGGTCCGCGCACCCCGACGCGGCCGTCCACCGAGGTGTCGTGCAGCGCCGCGCTCACCGCGCCGACCGATCTGATGGTGTGCTCGAGCCGAACCTCCTCGGCGGGGTCGCCGCTGATCGAAATCGCGATCTCGCCGACGCCGAAACTGTAGAGCATCATGAACTGTCCAGGCCGAAAGCGCTGTGCCGCAAGATCGGTCGGCTCGAGGACGAGAGTGGTGGTGTCCCGAGTCAGGGGCCTGCGGGCGGTCACGCGATAGGACAGCATGACGTCGCCGACCGGTGGTGCGGAGGCAGGGAGGCCGACGGTCATCGGCCACCTCGCGGGGCGACGGGGCTGCGGTTGTCGGCCGGGTTGCGATAGAGGTCCAACAGCCGCGCGCGGGTGGCTTGCAACCGGTGCAGCAGTGCTTCGAACAGCATCAAGGTCAGCGCCCGCCCGAATACCGGATCAGCCTCGGCCAATTCGATCAGTGTCGCGGCGTCGAACTCGATCGCGGAAACCGGCGTGGCCGTGCGGGCGCCGAATTGCCACCGGTACGGCGGCGTCAGCCACGACCAGCCCAGCAGATCGCCGCCGCCGAGGCTCTCCACGATGACCTCGCCTTGCCCTGGAACGTGCGCGTCGAGCAGGATCCGGCCGTGGCGGATCAGCCAACACCGGTCCGCCACATCGCCTTCGGTGAGCAAACGGAGTCCCACCGGATACGACATGTCGCGTCCGGCGCCGGCGAGGGTGCGTAGTTCGGTGTCGCCGAGCGTGGACAGGTGGGCGAACTCCGACAGTTCGTCAACGCTGATCACGATCGGCTCCCTCGGCCAGTTCGGCCAGCCGGGCCACCTCGGCGGTCAGGTCGATGCCGGCCGGGCACCACGCGATGCAGCGGCCGCAGCCCACACATCCGGACGTATCGAACTGGTCGTACCAGGTGCTGAGTTTATGGGTGAGCCACTGCCGGTAGCGGCTCGCACCGGACTGCCGGACACTGCCGCCGTGGAGGTAGGAGAAGTCCGGCTCGAAGCACGACGCCCAGCGTTGCCGACGTTCGGCGTGGTCGCCGGTGAGATCGGTGACGTCCTCGGTGCTGGTGCAGAAGCAGGTGGGGCACACCATGGTGCAGTTGCCGCAGGTCAGACAGCGGCTCGCGACATCTTCCCAGTGTGGCGATTCCCGCGAGTCACGAAGCAGGTCGCGCAGATCCGTCTCCGGCATGGTGCGCCCCATCCGGTTCGCGGCGGCCGACACCTCCGCCCGGGCCTCGTGCACCTCGTCGGTGGTCGCCGCCCGGTTCGCCACCTCGGCAAGGATCTCCGCCCCGGCCTCGGTGCCCACATCGATGAGGAACCGGTGTCCGGACTCATCGATGCGTTCGGTGAGAGCGAGGTCGTACCCCGGGGAGACCTCGGGGCCGGTGCCCATGGATGCGCAGAAGCACACGCCGCCCGGCTCGGTGCAGTTCACGGCGACGACGAACAGGTCGCGGCGCCGCGGGAACGACGGGTCGGGGTGCGCCGGCTCACCGAGCACCCGTCCGAGGATGGCGATCGAGGCCAGGTCGCAGCCGCGCACCCCGAGAAACGCCGACCGCACCGGCTGCTGCGGCTCGGTCGCGCTGACTGCCAGGTCCGGGCCGATCGTGGCCAGCTGCCGATGTGGGGGATGCAGGAACTGTTTCCAGGAACCGGGCCCTGCCGAATGGGCGAACACCGCGTTGTCGGTGCGCCGATGCACCCGGTACCGGCCCGGCGCGACGTCGACCCCCCAACCATCGGGAAGCCTTGCGCCGGAGGTCAATTCATCGAGCACGATGGCGCCGTCCCGCAGCGTCGGCCCGATCACTCGGTACCCACGGTGACGTAAGACGTCGATCAGCCGGTCCAGCCCGGCTCGATCGATCACTGCGGTATCCCCGGCAACCATGGCAGGCTCGATTCGCAGTCCATTCGCGGACTGCCCTAGAGTCTGGTCACCGCCCACGACCCGGCCCAGGGGCGAAGGTCCCACCGGCCCCTTACCGACGGCCTCTACCGCGTTCGGCCCGGGCCTTCGGGGTTCGGTGTGTGATCGTGGACGCGGCGGACCCAGGCATCTCCGGTCACCCTGACAGCGCCTCTTGCCAGGGGGAGTCGCGGGGCACCGAAGATCCCGGTGCGTTGCGGACCTTCGGCCCTGCGTGGGAC
The DNA here is from genome assembly GCA_966435935.1 of uncultured Nocardia sp. Classification (GTDB taxonomy): domain Bacteria; phylum Actinomycetota; class Actinomycetes; order Mycobacteriales; family Mycobacteriaceae; genus Nocardia. Next base: position 32,531 of record CBJNFW010000013.1, on the reverse strand, counting down.
GACTCGGTGCGGAGCACGATATGACCATGGAACTGGTGTCGGTGCGGATCGACAAGCCGGAGGACCTGAACGTGATCCTCGGGCAGGCGCACTTCATCAAGACCGTCGAGGACGTGCACGAGGCGCTGGCCGGAACCGGGCCGCACCTGCGATTCGGCCTGGCGTTCTGTGAGGCGTCCGGGCCGCGGTTGGTGCGCCGCTCCGGCAACGACGACGAACTGATCGAACTCGCGACGACGAACGCGTCGTCGATCGCCGCGGGCCACTCGTTCGTGATATTCCTGCGCGAGGGCTATCCGGTGAACGTGCTGAACGCGATACGCCACGTTCCGGAGGTCTGCGGAATATATTGCGCCACAGCGAATCCGGTCGATGTGCTCATCGCCGAAACCGACTTGGGCCGCGCAATCGTGGGAGTCGTCGACGGTCCGGCGCCGGTGGGGGTGGAAACCGCCGCCGATCAGGACGACCGCAAACAGCTGCTCCGCAGCATCGGCTACAAGCTGTAACGCCGACCTTCCGCCGTTCCGCTTCCGTGCCCTTCTCCCGCACGTGGGCCGGTGTGCCGTAGCGGCGATGACTTCGGCCCCTGGGCTGTGGCGGTCCCGAGCGGTTGAGTTGTATGTGCGTCGCGGTGATGCGAGGCGCGACGCCCTGGACACGGCAGCGCAGCTGCCATACGCGGACGACGACGGTGGGAGGTGCGCGGCGATGACCAGGGCCGCTTACGTTCGATTTTTCGACGAGTTCGGCATTGCGGATGTAGCGTCGGTGGGCGGGAAGAACGCCTCACTGGGGGAAATGTACCGCTCGCTGTCGCGGGCGGGGGTGCGCGTGCCGAACGGCTTCGCGATCACCGCGGACGCCTATCGTGACATGCTCACCGAAGCCGATGCCTGGGATCCGCTGACCGAAGCGTTGGCGGGCCTGGACCCCGACGATCTGTCCGAACTTTCGCAGTGCGGCCGTCGTGCGCGCGAGATCATCTATGGCGCAGGGCTTTCCGACCCCCTCGTGCACGAGATCCTGGACGCCTACCGACAGCTGCGGGACGAATACGGCCCGGACATCAGCCTGGCGGTGCGCAGCTCCGCGACCGCGGAGGATTTGCCGACCGCCAGCTTCGCGGGCCAGCAGGAGACCTTTCTCAATGTGCGCGGCGAGCAACAGCTGCTCGAGGCGGTCCGCCGCTGTTTCGCCAGCCTGTTCACCGACCGGTCGATTCACTATCGCGTCGATCAGGGCTTCGACCATCTGAAGGTCGGGCTGTCGGTCGGGGTGATGAAAATGGTCCGGTCGGACCTGGCGTGTTCGGGGGTGATGTTCACCCTGGATACCGAGACCGGCTTCCGGGACGTCGTATTCGTCACCGGCGCTTACGGTTTGGGCGAGAACGTGGTGCAGGGGTCAGTCGATCCGGACGAGTTCTACGTGCACAAGCCGACTTTCGAGGCCGGACACCGGGCGGTGCTGCGACGCGAACTCGGCGACAAAGCGGTGAAAATGGTCTACGCCGAAGGCGGGACCGGCAACACGACCCGCAATGTGCCCACGCCTCGTGCCGACCGCGACCGATTCTGCCTGTCCGACGACGAGGTGCTCACCTTGACGGCCGCCGCGTGTGCGATCGAACGCCACTACGGGCGTCCGATGGATATCGAATGGGCCAAGGACGGCGTCGACGGGAGGCTGTACATCGTGCAGTCCCGTCCCGAGACGGTCGGGTCGCAGCGGGCGGCGCACACGCTGGAGACCTACACACTGGATGCTCGCGCTCCGGCGTTGACGACGGGGCGGGCCGTGGGGGAGAGGATCGCGACCGGCCGGGCGCATCGCATCGACACCGTGGCCCAGCTGAGCGAATTCCGGCCGGGCGAGGTACTGCTCGCCGATACCACCACGCCGGACTGGGAACCGGTGATGAAGACCGCCGCCGCGATAGTCACCAACCGGGGCGGGCGCACCTGCCACGCCGCTATTCTCGCCCGGGAGCTGGGAATTCCGGCGGTCGTCGGTACTGGGGACGCCACCACCGCGATACCGGCGGGCCAGGTGATCACCGTGTCGTGCGCCGAGGGCGATGTCGGGCGGATCTACGGCGGCGCACTCGATTTCCATGTCGAGCATCTGACGATCGCTGAACTCCCTCGCCCCCGCGTGCGGGTCATGGTGAATCTGGCCGATCCCGATCGGGCGTTCGCGACAGCGATGCTGCCCAATGACGGTGTGGGACTTGCCCGGATGGAGTTCGTGGTGACGAACTCGATCAAGGCTCATCCGCTGGCTCTGATGTATCCGGAGAAGGTCGGTGATCCGGAGGTGCGGGCGGAGCTGGCGCGGCTGACCCACGGGTACGCCGACGGTGCGGATTTCTTCGTCCGCCGGCTGTCGGAAGGAATCGGGACGATCGCCGCGGCCTTCTGGCCCAAACCGGTGGTCGTGCGAATGTCGGACTTCAAAACCAACGAGTACGCGAACCTGCTGGGCGGCAAGGACTTCGAACCGGTCGAAGCCAATCCCATGATCGGCTTCCGCGGTGCGTCCCGCTACACGCACCCCGCCTACGCCGAAGGTTTCGCGCTGGAGTGCGCGGCGATGCGGCGAGTGCGCGAGGAGTTCGGCCTGACCAACGTGATTCTCATGCTGCCGTTCGTGCGCAGGATCGCCGAGGCCGAGCAGGTGCTGGCGCGCATGGCCGAACTCGGGCTCGCCCGCGGCGAGAACGACCTGGAAATCTATGCCATGTGCGAAATTCCGAACAATGTCGTGCTGATCGACAGGTTCGCCGAGCTGTTCGACGGATTCTCCATCGGTTCCAATGATCTGACCCAGCTCACGCTGGGGGTCGACCGCGATAGTGAGATCGTCGCGTTCGACTACGACGAACGCGATCCCGGGGTGAAGGAGATGATCCGGCTCGCCGTGGAAGGCTGTCGGCGCAACGGAATTCACTCCGGGCTGTGCGGACAGGCACCCTCGGATTATCCGGATGTGGCCGAATTTCTCGTAGAACTCGGCATCGACTCCATCAGTCTCGACCCGGACACGCTGATCGCCACCACGCGCACCATCCTCGACGTCGAACGGCGCCACGACCCGGTTCCGGCGCGGGCGGCGACGACCGTTCCCGGGCAATCGGCATCGGTCGGGTGACGAGGACCGCATGTCGATCATCACTCTGACGATGAACCCCGCCATCGACATCTGCACCAGCGTCGGGCACGTGGCACCGGTGGAGAAGATGCGTTGTGAGACACCGCGTTTCGATCCGGGCGGCGGCGGGATCAACGTCTCGCGAACGATCCTGGCGCTGGGCGGGACCACGACCGCCGTATTCCCGGCGGGCGGGTATCCGGGCAGGCGGCTCGAACAGCTGGTACGGGCGGCCGGGGTGCCGATGCGCCCGGTTCCGGTTGCCGGTCCGACTCGGGAAAGTGTGGCCGTCACCGACCGGACCTCGGGTGAGCAATTCCGATTCGTACTGCCCGGGCCGGAACTCAGCGGTGCCGAACAACGAGAACTGCTCGCCGCGGCCGAACAGGCTGCCGCGTCCGCGCAGGTGCTGGTGGCCAGCGGCAGCCTGCCGCCGGGTGTGCCGGTCGATTTCTATCAGACGCTCGCCGACAGCTCGGCGGTCGAAGGCGTGCCACTGGTGTTGGACACCTGCGGCGACGCGTTGCGGCATGTGCGCAGCGGCGTATTCCTGTTGAAAGCGAGTGTGCGGGAGATCGGTGAACTCGTCGGACATCGGCTGAGCGACCGGACCGAGCAGGTGGCCGCGGCACGAGAACTGATCTCCGATCACGTCGCCCGGATCGTCGTGGTATCGCTCGGCGCGGACGGTGCGCTCTCGGTGACGTCCGATTCACAGGAGTTCTTCCCCTCGATCGAAGTGCCCGTACGCAGCGGAATCGGCGCCGGTGACGCGCTGGTCGGCGGAATGACGGTCGGCATGGTCCGTGGCATGTCACTCGGCGATTCGGTACGCCTGGGGGTAGCCGCCGCGACCGCCGCGCTGGACGCACCAGGGAGCAGCCCTGGTGCGCCGGAGCGAATAGCCGAATTGTTCGGACGGCTCGAGAGCGATCACCTCGCCGACACCTCGAATATCCCGGACCGGACATCTTCGGCGTTCCCGGCTCTGGCCGGCGACCTCTGATCGGCGCCGAGCGATGTCGACTCACCTGTATCGCCGTACGATCCGACAGCAGCGGTTGCGAATTCGACCGGCTGCCAAGGGCTTTCGGATTCGCCTCGGATGAGCGCTCCGATGTCCGCCCAGGCGGGAACCACTCGGTGGCGGCCCTGGTCGTCGACGCGATCCGGGGCGCGGTCGTGGGCCGATCGGCTGAGTGCGTGGCCGGGACCGGCACTGGTGGTGGTGACAGTGGCGCCGCTGGTGATCGGGGCGTTGTTGTGGCTGCTGGGATTGCGAGATGTGGCGGACGGGTTCTGGATCGCGGCGACCGTGACGGCTTTCGTCCCGGCGCTCTACTGGATGATCGCGACGCTGGTGAAGGGCCGAGCAGGTGTCGACCTGATCGCGGTGTTGTCCTTGGCGGGAACACTTCTGGTCGGTGAATACCTGGCCGGCGCGTTGATCGCGGTGATGCTGGCCGGCGGTCGTGCGCTCGACGCCGCGGCCGAGCGGCGGGCGTCGCGAGATCTGCGGGCGTTGCTCGAGCATGCGCCGCGTTCCGCGCGCCGCCGCGTCGGTGACGAGGTGGCGGTGATTCCGCTGGACGAGGTCGCGGTCGGTGATGTGCTCGTGGTCGCGGTGGGGGAGGTGGTGCCCGTGGACGGCCGTATTCTGAATACCGTTGCGGTGCTGGACGAATCGGTGTTGACCGGGGAGCCGCTGCAGGTGGAGCGGGCAGCCGGTGAGCCGGTGCGCAGTGGTGTGGTGAACGCGGGCGATGTATTCGAGGTGCGGGTGAGTGCGACCGCGGCCGACAGCACGTATGCGGGAATCGTGCGGCTGGCCGAGCAGGCCGGGGCCGAGAACGCGCCGGTGGTGCGGCTGGCTGATCGGTACGCCGCATGGTTCCTGCCGCTGGCGTTGCTCGTCGCGGGCGTGGCCTATGCGGGGAGCGGTTCGGCGGTGCGCGCGGTCGCGGTGCTGGTGGTGGCGACGCCGTGTCCGCTGCTGCTGGCCGCGCCGGTGGCGATCGTTTCGGGATTGTCGCGGGCCTCGCGTTCGGGTGTCGTCGTGCGCGGTGGCGGCGCGCTGGAAAACCTCGGCCACGCAACGACATTGGTGATGGACAAGACGGGCACGCTCACCGAAGGCCGCCCACGGGTCGTGGATGTGGTTGTCGCGCCGGGCCGCGACGCCGCGGAGATGTTGCGGCTGGGCGCCTCGGTCGACCAGGTGTCACCGCATGTGCTGGCCGAAGCGATCGTCACCGAGGCGCTGGCTCGCGGCCTCGAGCTGTCGGCCCCGGCCGATGTGGCCGAGCAGGCCGGGCGGGGCGTATCCGGGACCGTCGCGGGCCACCGCGTAGATGTGGGCAAACTGCCGGAGACTCTGACCGGGGCGGAGTGGGCTCGTAAGGTGATCAATCGCGCGAGTTTGGACTCGGCTGCGGTCGCGTGGATCGTCGCGGACGGTGAGCTGTGCGCCGCGATCCTGTTGCGAGACCCGTTGCGGCGTCAAGCGCCTCGCACGATCCGCCGCCTGCGGCAGGCGGGCCTGAACCGCCTGGTCATGCTCACCGGAGATCGGCCCGAGCCCGCACACGAGGTGGCCACCGTCCTGGGCCTCGATGAGGTGTATGCGGGTCGGAGCCCGTCGGACAAGGTGGAGGCGGTCCACCGTGAACGCGAGCGGGCGGTCACCGTGATGGTCGGCGACGGCGTCAACGATGCCCCCGCGCTGGCGGCGGCCACCGTCGGCGTCGCGATGGGTGCCCGCGGATCCACCGCCTCCTCGGAGGCGGCCGACATCGTGCTCACCGGCGCCCGGCTGGATCGCCTCGCCGATGCCATGGACACCGCCCGATGGTCGCGTCGGATCGCCGTGCAGAGCGCGGTCGCCGGTATGGGCCTGTCGCTGCTGGCCATGATCGTCGCCGCGCTGGGCTGGTTACCCCCTGCCGCCGGCGCGCTGTTGCAGGAGGGTATCGACGTGGCGGTGATTGCGAACGCCTTGCGCGCCCTGCGCGGCGATCCGGCGCTGCACACCGAATTGGGTTCGGACACAGCAGCATTGCTGCACCGCTTCGCGGGCGAGCACGACACGTTGCGCGACACGCTGGCCTTGCTGCGCACCGCGGCCGACGATCTCGCCGCGCGTGGCGGCGGTCGGACGACGCTGTGCGCGGTCGAGGACGCGCACAGGTTCCTGGTCGACGAACTACTGCCGCACGAACAGGCCGAGGAAACCGAGTTGTATCCCGCGCTGGCCGCACCGCTCGGTAGCCGCGAGGCGACTGCCACCATGAGCCGCACGCACGCGGAGATCCAGCGCCTGAGCATGCGGATCGGCAATCATCTGCGCGTGGCCCGCGGCGCCGGCCGCATCGGCCCGGATCAGACCGAGGATCTGCTGGCATGCCTGTACGGTCTGTACGCATTGCTGCAGTTGCACTTCCGGCAGGAAGAGGAGAACTATTTCACGCTCGGCGACGACCTCGAATATGACACGGCGCCGGGCAAATTCGATTCCGGGCCACCGCTGCTCCGATGACGCGGCCGCGCCCGTTCGCTCGCATTGCTGGAGGCCGACCTCGCCGAACATGCCGAGGCAGTGGTCCGCGAAGCGGTCAGCAACGCTGTGCGGCATTGGGGCGCACGGGATCTCAGTGCCGAGTTCCACGTCACCCGCGAGGTCGTCGGCCAATCTCGCCGCCGGTGGCGCCGAATGCGGCGGACGTTTCGAGATCACCCCGGCCACCAAGCCGGGCAGTGCGGGCCCGGGCACCCGGCTACGATGGACTGCACCGCCGCGCTGAACTTGCGGCCCCAGCTCGGCTGTGATTCGGACCGCACCACCTCTGCCGAGGCAACCGCTGTCACTGTGGCCGCTTGCGCCCATCGCGGATAAGACTTTTCGGCCTGTCCGGGCGCTCGGGCCGAATCAGCGTGAGGTCACCGAGTGGATCACGCATGATGATCACGGCATTCCCGAGGTGAAGGTGTAGTTCATCAGCGGCATATCGGCCGCGCTCTCGGCAGTGGTGCGGGCACCTGCGAGACCACGGCCGGGCCGAACGTTCGGATGAGGTGGCCCCGCTCGGACTGATGTCATCGCACGCGGCTATCCTGCGTTCCGCAGCACTCGAGAACGGTCCCGTGCTGCCGCGCTGGACGGCACGGCGGAGGGGGAACGCAGCGTTTGAGCCGAAGCCGTTGCTGGGCAGTAGGATTCGAATCCACCGCTTCGGAGATTGCCGCGCAGTTCCACGGTGCCGAGGCGATTCGCGGTTGGCCTGGACCAGGCCACCGCCATCATGAGCGATCTCATCGGCAGCGAGCGGGTTTCGGTGGATCAGGGTGATCGCCGTGCCGCGGGGGGCGGTCTCGGGTAGGTGGGCCGTCCGGTCCGCGGAGAATAGGCCGACGGCTTGCCCGTTGGCGATTCCTGTCGCTGCCGTTCCGGTCGTGACGATCAGTGTGCGGTCGAATGTACGACCATCACCGGGCAATCCGAATGCTGGACCAGGAAGTTGGAGGTCGATCCGAGCAGTAACCCGGTGAGTGCGCCGCGGCCGCGGCTACCGACCACCATGAGCTGTGCCGAACTCGACAACTCCGCGAGGCGTCTGCCGGGTGCGGACATGTAGGTCTTCCGCACGACGAGGACGTCCGGATACTTTTCCTGCCAGTCGGTGAGACGTTCGGCCAGGGCCGCCTGTTCGGCCTGCTCCGCCCCGGTGTCGACGGGTAGCCCGCCGATGCCGCTGAGGCGGCCGAGGTCCAGGTCCGCCCATACGTGTACGGCCACGAGGCCGGTGTGGCGGTCGGCGGCTTCGGTGAACGCCGCCGCGATGGCTCGTTCGCTCACCGGACCGCCGTCGACACCGACCACCACCGGCCCTGCCGCGCGGTCGGCGTAACCGGTGGGGACGACGACGACCGTGCTGTGCGCGTGCGCGGTCACGGCCAGCAGGGTGGAGCCCAGGTGGGCGAGGGTGCCGGCCGAACCGGTCGAACCGATGACGAGAGCGAACGCCCCGGCGCTGCGTTCGACGAGGAGACCGGCCGGGCTGTCGGAGGCCAGGGACGAGGACAGCCGTACCTCGGGTGCGGCAGACCGCGCCGCGCGTTCGGCGTCCGCGATCACGGTTTCGCCCTGGGTGCGAGCCGCGTCGACGACGGCCTCCACGGTGACCGCGTAGGCGCCCGCGACGGTGTTGAGTCCGACCAGGCCGAGCCCGTGCACGATCTGCAGTTCCCGGCCGTGCCCGGCAGCGTAGGCGGCGGCCCAGCGGACGGCCGCGTCCGAGCCGTCCGATCCGTCGACGCCGACGACGATCGGCGCGGCGCCTGTCGCCTGTGGGTCGTCGTGGTTCTGTTGCGTGGTGTCCCGTGCTGACATTGCGGCCTCCCGAAGTGCGAACCGGCCGTGGGTGATCGGTCCGGTACAGCACACGGTAGGCAGGCCCGCGGCGGTCCCGATGCTGCCGATTGTCACCGGCAGCAGGCCATTGGACCACTCACGGATCAGGGGTACGGGTACTATTCCGCGCGGGGGGATTTCGGTAAGATCCGCGGCCGTTGGTAACGAACTGCCTTATGCGCGTGCGACTTTGCCGAGCCATCATCGGATCGCGCGACGAAAAAGCCTGCGCGGAATTTACGTTCACGGTGGGCGAGTGCGCAATCCGGTCCCGCAGCCCCTGGCGCAGTGTCGCGAGTATCGCGTTCCCCGTGTTGGTCCGATCCGCGAAGCCACCTCGGTCGTTCGAAAGTTCGAAGGGGCTCTGCGGCATGGACTTTCGGTACTACGGCCCGTCGCCGGTCTGCCGATGATCGAGTCATGGCGCCGAATCCCGCACTGTGGTCCATCCGTTCACCGGCAACCGGCCCGCGCCGCTCGACAATGCCCGCGACCGAGCAGCCCGCCGAGGTAACGGACAACCACGTCGTGGCAGGTCGAAGCCAGCGCCGTTCGAGCCGGGTCGCCCCTGGCCACGATGCGACGGCGACATTGCGGCGCCGGTAGTCCATCGCTGTGACTCTTGCGCAGTTCGCAGGTCTGGCGGGGCCGACCATCGTGGACGGGTGGGCCACACACGCGAGCGTTATGGTGGCGGACGTCCGGGTGACATTCGCGGGAGCGGCAGGAGGCGTCGTACTCGGTGCCGTGCACGTGGTGGCGGGGTGTCCGTCGGCGGCGGGTCGCGCGACGGTAACGATCGCCGGCGGACAGGTGGGCGACTGTTAGATTGTGGACCAGGAGATCGACTATCTCGTGAAGGTGCTGACCCGCTTCGGTTGATCCGCCGCCGCTTCGCCGCGTGTGCCGTGGAGGAGGTGTGATGCACGATCCCGATCCACCGTTTCGCCCGATACACCGGGCCGATGGCTACCTGTCTCTGGAGGATTACGGCCTTATCGGAGACGGCGCGACAGCCGCCCTGGTCGGTGTCGACGGCTCGATTCCCTGGTTGTGCATTCCACGGTTCGACGCCGAACCTCTGTTCTGCGGGCTTCTCGATCATGCTCGGGGCGGGTCGTTCACCATCGCACCGGCGAATCTGCGTGAGGGTCGCCAACGCTATCGGCCGGACACCGGGGTGCTGGAAACCGAGCTGCGGTGCGCCACCGGAGTCGTGCGGATAACCGATGCGATGGTCCTGCGTTCGGGTGCCGACCTCGGCGAAGACGCCGCAGCCGACAGAGCGGAACTCGTTCGCAGCGCCCTCGTCATCGAAGGCCGAGTCCGGTTGGCCGTCGATGTGTCGCCGAGAGGCGGGGCCGAGCTGCGGCCGCTGCTGAGCGGAATCGAGATCCGCTCGATGGCGCAGCCGCGGTTACGGGTGCATCTGCGCAGCACCCGGCCGATCTCGAAGTTGCACACCGTGTTCGACTTGGCGCAGGGGGAGAACATGGACCTGGCGTTGTCGTGGGGGCGATTTCACCGGCACCATCGGTTCGATGCCGGGGCGATGCTGCGTGACACGGCGAATGCCTGGCGGTCGTGGCTGGATGGCTGTGACTACGCGGGCCCGCAGCAGAACCTCGTCCGGCGCGCGGCGATCGCGCTCAAGATGTGCGATCACTGGGCGAGCGGGTCGGTGATCGCCGCGCCGACCTCCTCGCTGCCGGCGCCGATCGGCGGTGTTCGCAACTGGGACTACCGGTATGTCTGGATCCGCGACGCCGCCTACGCTGTCTTCGCGTTGCGCCGCATCGGTTTTCGCGGCGAGGCGGATGCGTTCCTCGGCTGGGTCCTCGACGCCGTCGAACGTGGCGACCGGCCGCGGATCATGTACGACCTGGACGGGGATCCGGTACCCGATGAGATAGTGGACGCCGGACTCGAGGGCTACCGGCGTTCGGCGCCGGTCCGGTGGGGCAACGGGGCCGCCGACCAGCGTCAGCACGACCTCTATGGCGAGATTCTCGATTGCGCCGACCAATGGCTGCGGGCCGGCGGTGAGCTGCAGCCTGTCCTGTGGGCCGGTCTGGCCGGTTTGGCGGATATGGCCGGCCGCGCGTGGGCACAACCCGATCAAGGGATCTGGGAGGTCCGCAGCGAGGGGCGGGCGTTCACCTACAGCGCGGGACTGTGCCAGGTCGCACTCGACCGGGCCGCGTCGATCGGCGAGCGTTTCCGGCTACCCGGTCCCGTCGGGACCTGGCGCTCCACAGCTGCGCACATCCGCGAGTCCATCCTGGAACGCGCCTGGAACGAACGGGCCCAGACGTTGAGTGCCCATCTCGACGGAGGTGCCGCACTCGATGCCAGTCTGCTGGCGCTGCCGCTGCGACATGTCGTTCCAGCCGATCATCCGCGCATGGCGGCGACGACCGCGGCGATCGCTGCCCGCCTGGACGCCGGAGGCGGGCTGCTCTACCGGTATCTGCATGACGAATCGCCCGACGGCCTGCCCGGTGACGAAGGCGCGTTCGTCCTGTGCAGCTTCTGGCTGATCGACAACCTGACCATGCAGGGTCGTATCGAGGAGGCCGAGCAGCGCTACGACTCCCTCTGTGCCCGTTCCAGCGCCCTGGGCCTGTTCTCCGAACAGATCGACCCGTCCACCGGCGCGTTCGTGGGCAACTTCCCGCAGGCGTTCAGCCACATCGGCGTCATCGCCAGTGGCGTGAACCTCGCACGCGCAAAGGCGGCCACACGATGATCCGACGACTCGTCATTTTCGGCGGCGCAGGTGACCTGGCCGGACCCCCGCACCGGAAAGACCGCCGGCAATGAACCAGCCGAACTCGCCGTCGCCCATGGGTGCACGACATACGCCATCGGCCGAGCACGCCCCGGGGGAGCTGCGCAGCCAGGCGTGGTGGGACAACGCGGGAAACCGCGAGATGACGGCTCTGTATCTCGAGCGGTTCCTGAACTACGGCCTCACCCGGGCCGAACTTCAGTCGGGCCGGCCGATCATCGGGATCGCTCAGACCGGCAATGATCTGGTGCCCTGTAACCGGCACCATCTCGCCCTCGCCGACCGGATCAAGGATGGGGTCCGCGACGGCGGCGGTATTCCCTTCGAGTTCCCGGTCCATCCGTTGCAGGAGACCGGAAAGCGTCCGACCGCGGCGCTGGACCGCAATCTCGCCTATCTCGGGCTGGTCGAGGTGCTCTACGGATATCCACTCGACGGTGTGGTGTTGACGACGGGCTGTGACAAGACCACGCCTGCCTGCCTGACCGCGGCGGCGACAGTGAATATGCCGGCCATCGTCCTGTCCGGCGGCCCCATGCTCAATGGCTATCACAAGGGCATGCGGACGGGATCGGGGTTGGTGATCTGGCAGTCCAAGCGGCTTCTGGCCAGCGGGGAGATCGACTACGACGAATACATGGCGCGGGTGACCGCCTCCGCGCCGAGCATCGGGCATTGCAACACCATGGGCACGGCCCTGTCGATGAACAGCCTGGCCGAGGCCCTGGGCATGTCCTTACCCGGTTGCGCGGCGATTCCGGCCCCCTACAACGAGCGTGCGCAAATGGCCTACGCCACCGGCGTCCGGGCGGTATCCATGGTCCGCGAGGACCTGACGCCCCGCAAGATCATGACCACACAGGCTTTCGAGAACTCGATCGTGGTCGCCTCGGCCATCGCGGCGTCGACCAACGTGCCCATCCACATCAACGCCATCGCACGCCATGTCGGAGTGGAACTGTCCAACCGGGACTGGCAGCGCGTCGGACACGGCATCCCGGTGCTGGTGAACCTCGCGCCAGCGGGTGAGTTCCTCGGCGAGGACTTCCACCGCGCCGGTGGGGTCCCCGCGGTCATGCGGTCGCTGCTGGAAGCGGGATACCTGCACGGTGACGCCGTCACCGTCTCGGGCCGAACCGTGGCGGAGAACCTCGAGAATGTCCCGCCCGCCGACCCGGCGGTCATCCGACCCGTGCACGACCCCGTCACCGCAAACGGCGGACTGCTGGTCATGAGCGGAAACTTGTTCGACTCCGCGATCATGAAGACATCGGTCATCACCGGCAAGCCACCCGCGTTCGACTACCGTGCCATCGTCTTCGACGGCCCCGAGGACTACCACGCCCGCATCGAAGATCCTGAGCTGGGCATCGACCAGGACTGCATTCTGGTCATCCGCTACACCGGGCCCATCGGATATCCGGGCTCCGCTGAGGTGGTGAACATGGAGGTTCCCGCCGCGCTGATCCAGCAAGGCATCATGGCCCTGCCCACACTGGGAGACGGCCGGCAGAGCGGCACTTCCGACGCACCGTCCATCCTCAACGCCAGTCCCGAGGCCGCGGCCGGCGGAAATCTCGCCATCCTGCGCACCGGTGACCGGATCCGCGTCGACATCGACAACGCGCGTGTCGATGCCCTGCTGACTGCCGAGGAGATCGCGGCGCGGTGGGCCGACTACACACCACCGGCGCTCGAACACCAGACACCATGGCAGGAGATCTACCGTTCCACGGTCGGTCAACTGGACAGCGGAGGCTGCCTGGAGCTGGCCGTGTCATACCAGGATCTCGTCCACACCAAGGGGATTCCCCGTGACTCACACTGACACTCGCGACACGATCCTGATCGCCGACTACGACTTCGGCGATGTCGACATCGAACGCGCGATCGTCGAGGCCGCCGGATTGCGGCTCCTCGCCGCGCAGTGCAAGAGCGAGGACGAGGTGATCGAGGCGGGACGCGAGGCCGACGGCATCCTGACCCAGTACGCGCAGGTGGGGTCGCGCGCCATCGGCGCGTTGCCCCGCTGCCGGGTGATCGCGCGCTACGGCACCGGTGTGGACATCGTCGACGTCGAGGCCGCGACCAGGCACGGAATTCAGGTCACCAACGCACCGAACGATTGGTGCGCCGACGAGGTCGCCGACCATGCGATCGCGCTCTGGCTCGCGGCCGCGCGCAAGATCTGCCAGTACGACCGGGCGACCCGGCGGGGCGAATGGCATTGGAAGACGGGGGAGCCCATCCACAGATTGCGCGGTCAGGTGCTGGGCCTGCTGTCTTTCGGCGCGATCGCCAAGCTCATCGCCGAACGGGCGAAAGGATTCGGCGTCGAGGTCTGGGCGCACGACCCGTTCATCGACCAGTCCGAGATCCGAGCGGCCCAGGTCCGGCCGACGTCTTTCGACGACCTCGTGGAAGGTGCCGACTGCGTGGTGATCCAAATGCCACTCACCCCGCAGACACACCATGCCTTCGACCGCGCGACGCTGCGCCGGATGAAGCCGACCGCCATCCTGGTCAACACCGCACGCGGGCCCATCGTCGAGGACGCGGCGATCCAGCAGGCGCTCACCGAAGGCTGGATCGCCGCCGCGGCACTGGACGATCTCGAGGAGGAACCCGCGAAACAGCGCATGTGGCGCCCGACCAACCCCCTCCTCGAGCTGCCCAACGTCGTCGTCACACCGCACTCCGCCTACTACTCCGTGGAGTCCATCGCAACGGTGCGGACCATCGCTGCTGAAGAGGCCGTGCGGGTTCTGACCGGCCAACCGGCACGATTCCCGGTCAACGAGCTACCGTCCGGCGCCGGGCCTGGTCGCAGCGAAGCCCGGGGTTGACGCTGTGCACGGCGGACGGTTCGGCCGATGACGAGTCCCATGGACTCCGTGTTGCAGGGTTCTCGGATCCTGCCGGTGCTGACCGTGCCCGACCCGGCCACGGCCCACCTCTTGGCCGAGGCCCTCGCCGCAGGCGGTGCCCGCTGCGCCGAAGTCACCTTCCGCACCCTGGGCGCTGAGCAGGTACTCGAGACGATGGCGGCGCATGGCGCCCTGACGGTCGGCGCGGGCACGGTGCTCACCCGGGAGCAGGTGGACCGCGCTGTGGCCGCCGGTGCCCGCTTCGTCGTCTCACCCGGCTACGCCGAGGAGGTCGTGGCCAGGTGCCGGGAGCTCGAGGTGCCTGTGGTGCCGGGCATAGCCACCGCCACCGAGCTGATGCGTGCGTTGCGTGCCGGCTGCCACACGGTCAAGCTCTTTCCCGCCGAACCACTCGGCGGATTGCGCACGCTCAGGGCGCTCGCGGCGCCGTTCCCGCAGGCCGGTTTCATTCCGACCGGCGGGATTCAGGACTCCCACCTGGCGTCGTATCTCGCCGATCCGGCGGTCGTTGCCGTCGGCGGCAGCTGGATGGCGACCGCAACGCTTCTGGAGCGGGGCGACTACGCGGAAATCCGCAGGCTGACGGCCGAGGCCGTCGATCGGAGCGCGCCATGACCGACGTGGTGGCCCTGGGCGAGGTGATGTTGCGCTTCGACCCGGGCGAGGGCCGCATCCGCACCGCCCGCACCTTCCAGGTGTGGGAGGGCGGTGGTGAGTACAACGTCGTGCGAGGCTTGCGTCGCTGCTTCGGATTGCGAACCGCCGTCGCCACCGCCTTGGCCGACAACCCCGTCGGCAGACTGGTCGAGGATCTGATACTGCAAGGGGGAGTCGACACCTCGCTGATCCGCTGGGTCCCGGGCGATGGCATCGGCCGCACCGCTCGCAACGGGCTGAACTTCGTCGAGCGCGGCTACGGCATCCGTGGTGCGCTCGGTGTCAGCGATCGCGCGCACACCGCGGTCTGTCGGCTGCGCCCGGGTGATTTCGACTGGGACGCGGTCTTAAGCGCCGGCCCGCGGTGGTTCCACACCGGCGGTATCTTCGCAGGCCTGTCGGAAAACACTGTCGACGTGGCCGAGGAGGCCATGGTGGCCGCCCGCCGCCATGGCCTCACCGTCTCCTACGACCCCAACTACCGCCCCAGCATCTGGGCGGACAGGGGTGGCCCGGCCCGGGCCCGCGAGGTCGATCTGCGTCTGGCCCGGCATGCCGACGTCGTCGTGGGTGCCCTCGCATTGGCCGGCACGCACCCGGGTGATGTGCGTGTCGGTGCCGATGAGGTGGCGGACGCACTGATGGAGGCGGCCTCCCGGATCCCCCATGCATCGGTCGTGGCAACCACATTGCGCGAGGTCACCTCCGCCGATGTCAACGACTGGTCCTCGGCTGCCTGGTCCGCCGACACCGGTTTGGTGACCGGCCCCCGGATGTATGGACTGCATGTCCTGGACCGCGTCGGCTCCGGCGATGCCTTCGCCGCCGGCCTGATCTACGGTCTGCTCGCCGGTGTCTCGGTCGAGCGCGCTCTTGCCTACGGCACGGCTCACGGAGCCCTCGTCATGACGACACCGGGGGATGCATCGATGGCCTCGCTCGCCGAGGTCGAGGCCCTCATCGCGGACGGATCAGCCCACGTCAGACGCTGACCGGGCCGCAGTGGCACGACCCCCATGCTCTCGCTATAGTGGCAACCCCTGCTCGAGCAGATCGACGGCCTCGAGCAAGGGTAGTGAGCATCCCCTTCGTCCCGAGTTCGGCGCCGTCGGTGGCGATATGCAGTGAGCACTCCCCGAGCGGCGGGCGACGAAGAGGCGCAGGGGTTGATCGTCCAGGGCGAGACGGAGGTAGTCGGCGAAGAAGGCGACGCCACCGAAGAGGGCGCGGTCGGATTCGATCCGAAAGGCAGTCTGCAGCGCGGCGGCCGGTTGGATAGCCGCATCGGCTGCGAGCTCGAGCCCACGGATCCGCCATGCTGTTTCGGCAGATTTCGCGCAGCGCAGCGTTACGTGGCCGGGCCTGTGCTGTCGTCGTGCGGCTGGCCGCTCGATTGCCTCGGCTCGTCGCCTGCCGCACGGATATTCGATACCGGGTCGCTGGTCGTCGACCTGTGCCCGGACAGAACCATGCGGGAGACTGGCCACGTGCGGTGGACGGAAGCGGAACAGATCAGCGACCTGCTCGGGGAGCAGGTGGTTGCGATTCGAACATTGACCGGCGGATATTCCCACCAAACCTCGCTACTCGCGCTCTCGCAACGTTCGGTGACGGTCCGTACCGGCACCGCCGACCACGCGATCGAGGCCGCCGTCATGGCCGCCGTCCGAGGACACGTCCCGGTCCCCGCGGTCATCGCGGTCCTGCCGCCGACCCGCGAGCAACCGTGCTCGTCGATGGTGCTCGACTATGTCGCGGGCACTCCGCTCGACCAGATCCTCTCGGACATGTCGCTGGACCGCAAAGACTTTCACCTGATAGGTAGCGAAGTCGGCCGGGTGGCGGCCGGCATCGGTGCGGTGCGGTTCGAGCGTCCGGGCTTCTTCGCTGATTCCCAGCTTGCGGTACCGCCGATGCCGCCGTGGTCGCAGCAGCTACCGTCGTTCGCCGACAGGTGTGTGTCGAAAATCCCGGAGGGCCGTCTGGACCTCTCGGAGCGCAACGACTGGGCCGAGCTGTGCGCTACCCATGCTCCAGCCCTGAGCGCGGTGGACCATCATGCCCGCCTGGTGCACTCGGACATGAATCCGAAAAATCTCCTGATCACCCGAACTCCGACCGGTTGGCAAG
The DNA here is from genome assembly GCA_966435935.1 of uncultured Nocardia sp. Lineage (GTDB taxonomy): Bacteria > Actinomycetota > Actinomycetes > Mycobacteriales > Mycobacteriaceae > Nocardia. The sequence continues at coordinate 15,505 of CBJNFW010000013.1, read as the reverse complement.
TCGCCGCAGTGCTCGACTGGGAGTTCAGCTACTCCGGATGCCCCTTCGCCGACGCCGCCAACATGATGCGCTTCGACCGTGACTACCCACCGTCCTTCGTGCATGCCTTCGCCGACGCATTCAGCGACCACCTCCCCGAAGACCTCGACACTCCAGATTTCGGCTACCTCGGCCGCGTGCTGGACATGTTTGCCCTCAGCGACCTGCTCACCCGCCCGCCCGGTCACCCCATCGCGGACCAAGCCGCCGAGCAGGTCCGGCAGTGGCTCGCCCAAGGCGTGCCCACCACACTGTGACCCGGCCGCGACAACACTGGCGTTGTCTCTGGTCCGCAGGCGCGGTACCTGACAGCTCGAGTACATCCTGCAACGCTGAGTTGGGCGCGTAGTCGGAGGAGTTCTTCTCTGGTGTGTCGTTCGGATCGAGCGAGGTTTCACCGGCCTTCGCAGGTGGGTTTCGATGCGGCCGGACGATCGTGCGTGACGGGTTGCGCTGTTTCCCTCCACTCCCCGGCATCCCACGCCGACCAGTGACCCGGTGCCGATCTGGATGCGTTCACGGACGATGCCGAACGCCACCTACACTGCGGTGGTGGGCGGCGAGGCGAATTTCGATGTGACACCCGCTCCGAGCCAGTGGGCACGCTCTGCGCTGGCGGTCTTGTCCGGCACTCGCTCGGCCGACAAACCCACACCTGTCTACCGGTATCCGCTTCCGGGCGACTCGACGATAACGCTGTTGGTCAAGGACGAGTCGCAGCGGCCGACGGGCAGCCTGAAATATGGCCTCGCGCGCAGTCTGCTCACCGACGCGCTGCGGCGCGGGCGGATCGGTGAAGGCATGATGCTGGTCGATGCGACCAGCGGGAATCTGGCTGTGGCCGAAGCGTACTTCGCGCGGCTGCTCGGACTACCGTTCACCGCGGTCGTGCCGCACCGCACCGCAGCGGCGAAGCTGGACCGGATCCGGGACCAGGGCGGGCGCTGGCACCTGATCGAACCCCCGCTCGCTGTCTACGACAAGGCCGCCGGGCTGGCGAACGAGACCGGCGGATACTACGTCGACCATTTGAATACCCTCGGCGACGCGGTAGACCACGACGAGCCGGACCTCACTGCGGAAATCCTGAACGACTGCCGCCGGATCGGGCACCCCGCCCCCGCGTGGATCGTGACCGGTGTCGGTACCGGAGCAACTTCCCGCGCCATCGGCCGCTACCTGCGCGCACACGGACATGCCACACAGCTGGCGGTCGTGGACCCAGAGAACTCGGCGTATTTCCCCGGCTGGGCCAGCGACTGTCCCGACTATGCCACCGGAATGCCCTCGATGATCGAGGGCATCGGACGCCCCCGCATCGAACCCGCCTTCGACTCCGATGTGATCGATGCGGTCATTCCCGTCGCCGACGCGGCCAGCATCACGGCCATGCGCCACCTACACGCAATCACCGGCCGCGCCGCCGGACCGTCCACCGGTGCATGTCTTTTCGGGGCGCTGCAGCTGATCGCCCGCATGCGCGAGCAGGAACGAACCGGGACGGTCGTTATCGTGCAGGGTGATTCGGGCCAGCCCTACACCGGCACCTACTACAACGATGATTGGATCGCCGCCAAAGGCTGGGACCTGACCAAACCAGCCGCAGCACTGGCACGCTTCACCACCACCGGCTCATGGGACCTCCCACCTTCGACCTGAGTTCTCGGATGCCCTCTGAGATGACAGTGTCCGCTAGCGGGATAGACCCGGTGCGTACATCCGGGGCGGTCATGGTTGTCGTTGTCGGAGAAGGAAGTCGATGGTGGTGCGGGCTACTCCATCGAGGTCTCCGGACAGGTTGTGCCCTCCTGCGTCGAGGGTGATCAGTTCTATCCTGGTGTGCCCGACCAGATAAATTTCCGATATCGCGCTATCACGGAATCCGCTGGCGGGATTGGGGTTTCGGTGTTCGGTGGCTACTGGTGCGGGTAAGGGGAGCTGCGGGTGGCCTGCGGCGAGTTCGTCGGTGCCGATCCATTGGGTGGTGGCGGCTCTGCCGATGGGCAGGCTGCTGAAGGGATCCGTGCGGGTTTCGATCAGCAGGACCGGAAGGGGGCGTGCGCGGGGGCCCATTTCGTGGAAGGCGGCGGTTCCGGTGATGTCGGAGCCGGCGGCGTACGCGCCGCTGCACCAGGTGCCCAGGGCGGCGTAGCGGTCGGGGTAAGCCGCGCCCATGATGGTGGCCATCATCCCCCCGGCGGAATGTCCGGTGATATAGGTGCGGGTGGGGTCGAGGTGGAATCGTGTTCGGACGGCATCGGTGATACCTGCGATGAGGGCGGGCTCGCCGGTGTCGCGGTGCTGGTTGCGGCCATCGATGACGTTCCAGCAGCCGAATGGGTTCATGGCGGGTGACTGGATGGGGTAGACCACGACGAATCCGCGGTCACGGGCGAGCCGGGCCAGGATGTCGTTGCGCACGAGGTCGGCGGGTGGGGGAGAGTCGGTGCTGAGCATGTCGTTGCAGCCGTGCAGCCATACCAGCAGTGGGCGTCCGCGGTTGTCTCCCGGCGGTGCGTACGCGATGTAGTGCAGGGTTCCCGCGCCGCTGGTGTAGTCCGCGTCCAGCACGGTGTCCCAGGTCCGGGCCGCGGCCGGGCCGGGGAGAAGTGCTCCGAGGCACAGCGCGGCTGCGGCCAGCGTTACGATGCGCTTGGAAGTGGTTGTGAGGCAACGCTTTCGGTTCATGTGGCATGGTCTTTCGGGTACCTGTCACGGGCACAGTGGCGGGAGCCGGTGTCCGCGCCGGTAGCTGGTGAGGTCGTCGGTGATGGTCGGTCCGGTGAGGGCGCACGTGCGGGCGGTGGCGTGGTCCGGATCCAGGTCCCAGATGCGCAGGGTGCCTTGGTCGGCGGTGCCGATGAGGTAGCCGGGGCGGGGATGGAAGGCCAGTTGCCAGCGGGTCGGGCCGGGTGGGGCGAGCGATTGCCCGTAGGGGGTGGGGTGGTGGGGATCGGTGAAGTCGAACAGGCGCACAGTGGAGTCGGTGCCGCCGGTGGCCAGGAAGCGACCGTCGGGGGCGAGAGCGACACCGGCGATGAGTGTGCTGCTCGCTTGTATGGGGTTTCCCACGGCGACAACGTGTTTCGGGTCGCCGATGTCGAACACCTGGATCGTCCCGTTATCCCAGCCCGCGACGATGGTGCGGTTGTCGCGGCTGATGACGAGGCCGGTGCCGTTTCCGTTCCAATCCACGGCGATATCGCCGATGGGGCCGGCATGGTCACGCAAGGTGCGTTGGACGTCCCAGATCTGCAGCCGATCCGTGAGTGCGGCGGCGAGTTCGTCGTCCGGGCTGGCGGCGGCTTGCAGGCCGGCGCCCTGCGCGAGCGATATGTGCGGCAGGACCTGGGGTGCGGTGCGCTGGAAAGGATGTGCGGGATCGGTGTAGTCCCAGAAGATGATTTCCGGGACCGGTACCGCCTCCACGAGCACCAGCAGGGGCTCGTTGGGCATGAAGGTCGCACCCAATGCGTTGGGGAACCGGGATACTTCGCTGACGGCCGTGGGATCGGAGATGTCGTAAATGGTGACGATTCCATCGGTGGGGTCCATGGCAAGGCGTCCGTCGCGGCTGAGCGAGGGGAAGCTGGTGCCGGAGATGTTGTGCACCGGGGTCGTTGGTGCGCCGATGGTGCCGAGCAGGTGGGGGTGGGCTGGGTCGGCGATATCCCAGAAGTGCGCGGGAGCGCCGGTGGCGACGGTGAGCATCCGAGTGCCGTCGGCGCTGACGGCGGGGCGCTGGATATCACCGGCTTGTCCGGCCAGCGCGGCGGCCGGGACCGACCATCGCTGAACGACGCCGCCGGACAACCCGATCGCTACCTGGGTGGCGTCCGCGGTCATGGTGAGAGATTGGGGTGTGGTGGTGCACCGGCCTGGGTTGGACCGGCAGGGCGAGGCTCCCGTGAGCGGCGGGCCGAGTGCGGTGGGATGGGCCGGGTCGGCCAGATTCCACAGCCTGGTGGACGCGCTGGTGACGGTGGCGAGTACTCGGGCGTTGCGGCTCAGCGCGATGCCCTCGAGGTCGTAGTCGGAGGGCAGGGAAATCGTGGTGGGGATGGGGTCGGGATGGGAAGGGTCGTGCAGATCGAACAGGCGCAGCCGGGCGTCTCCGGAGGAGGGCTGGTCCGACAGCCGTCCCGCCACCGCGATCGTGGGGTTGTCCGGGCTGGTGGCCAGGGCGAGCGGTCCGTCGGTGACGTGCGCGAGTTCTTTCGGGCTGGTGGGAGCGGAGTCTGTGGGCACCGGCCAGACCCAGGCGGTGGTGGTCTGGCCGAGGGGGCCGGTGACCACTGTGGTCTGGGCCACGATCGCGGCGGAGCCGGCGAAACCCACGGTCTCGATTTGGCCTGCGGGAGATGGGATTACGGTGCCGCGAGCGGGTCGGGTGGGATCGGTGATGTTCCATACCTCGATGGCGTTCGTGGTCGCGATCGCGAGGGTCCGGCCGTCGGCCGACACGGCCGCCACGACCACGGCTGTGTCAGTATGGAGGTTGGACAGCAGGCGCGGGTGGGTGGGATCGGAGATGTCGCGGATGTGCAGGGGGCCGTTGGAACCGCCGGAGATCAGCGTGTGGGCGTGCGCGGTGAGGGCGACGATCCGGTCGCCGTCTTCGGGGATGGGCGGGGCGGCGAGCGTCGGGGGCGTGCCCGGGTCGCTGTTCCAGATCCGCAGGGCGTGGTCGTCGCCGGCGGTGACCAGATGGCCGTCGTCGAGGTAGCGCATTCGCGACACCGCGCCGGTGTGGTCGGTGAACGAACTGGCCACCGGGAGGTTGGTGCTGGCCAGCAGGCGGGTCACGACCTGCGGGTCGCCGGGCCGCAGTCGCTGCGCCAGCACATCCAGTTCCGCCGCCAGCGTGGGATCGCTGTTCTGCACGCGATCCGCCTCGGCCAGCACACTCGCGAAAAACAATGCGTCGCGCTCTTTTTCGGCGCTCACCGCCCGCGTTACCGCTGCACCCGCGGCGATCAGCAACACGACCACCATGGCCAATACCGCGGTTCTGCGGTTGCGCCGCCGGCGCTGCGCCCGGACCGAGGCGGCCAGGAAGTCCGCGGCGATCGGATCGGCGCGGACCAACTCCGGGCCGGCGGTGATGTCGAGATCGTCCAGGGAGGCCAGACGGGTGCCGCGGTACAGCAGGTCGCGGTCGTATCCGGACCGCTGCCACTCCCGGCTGTCGGCGAGGAAACGCTGGGTCCGGCCGAGTCGGTCGCGGTCGGCATCGATCCATTCGCGCAGCCGCGGCCATTCCCGCACCAGCGCCTCGTGGCTCAACCGGACGGTGTCCCGCTCCGAGGTGATCAGACGTTCGGCGATCATCTCGTCCAGAACACGCTGGGCCGCAACAGGGTCCGTCGTAGCGCGGGTGAGGGCCTCGCGGTCGGCGGGTTGAGCGGTGTCGGCGTCACCGTCCGCGCCGACGCGCACCAACCGCAGCAGCATCGCGCGCAACGCGTCTCGGCCGGCTCGGTCGGTGCGGGTGTAGATCGCTTCGGCGGAGCGCTTGATCGCATGCGCGATACCGCCGGTGGCGTGATAACCGGCCGCTGTCAACGATTTTCCGGAGCGATTGCGCCACGTGGAGGACAGCACGTGCGACAGCAACGGCAGCGCGCTCGCCGCGGCGGGGGTGTCGGGACCCAGATCGTTCAGGATCAACTCGGCCAAGCCGTCGGCGATCGACCAGCCGCCGGCTGCCGCGGGCTTCTCGATCACCTCCCGCAACTCTCGTCGCGTCATGGGTTCGATCAATATCTGCCGATTCGACAGCGCGGCAGCCACTTCCGGCAAAGCGGCGGCGTGGCCGTAGAAATCGGCACGCAACGCCAGCAACACCACCGCCCGCGGTTGGTCTTCGGGTCCCGCCGCCGCGAGCGCGGCAAGCATCGCCACGAATGCGGACGGTGCGGCGGAATCGGTGCCGAGCGTGAACAACTCCTCGAGCTGATCGACAACGAGTACGGGCAGCTCACCGCACCATCGCTCTACCGCGGCGTCGACGAGTGCGCTGATCCGGTCCGGCTCGGCCGCGCTCGCGGCGCCTATGCCGGGCACCTCCAACGCGGCCGCGAGCCGCTGCAGCGGGTCGGTACCCGGCGTCAGACGCCGCACCCGCCGTCCTGCCGACTCCGAGATGCCGGGCAGCCCCGTAGCCCGAAGCGCCGCAATGATTCCCGCGTTCAGCAATGACGTCTTGCCCGCTCCCGAGGCCCCGACCAGGACCCGCATGCCGCCCTCTCGCGCCGCGACCGACAGCTCCGCGCACACGCGCTCGACCATCGCCTCGCGGCCGAAGAACGTGCCGGCGTCCTCGGGCCCGTACGGCGCCAGACCCGGATAAGGACACCGGCCCGGTGTCTGTTCCGGCATGCCGACCTCGTCGGAGGCGGTAGCGGCGGGATTGGCGGCGATGATCAGATCGCCCGCGCGGTCGCCGGCTTGTCGGCGCGGCAGCGGCCCTTCGTCGCTGTCGCGCAGCAGCCGATACACTCCGTCGAACACCGCGTCCACACTGAGCTGGGCCGGGCCGCGCGGATCACCCTCGGTCAGCAACCTCAACAGCGCCCCGGTGAAGGCGGTGTGAACGTGTCCCGCCGGAGCCGAGGCGATGTGCTCGGCCGAACCGATCAGATAACGGCCGTACGCACCGGAAGCGAACTCCCGGATCGAGGACGTATCGGCCGCCAGACCAGCGGTACCGGAAAAGCAACAGTCGAGGATCACCACCACCGCCGGAGCCCGGCAGTCCTGGATCGCCTGCGCCAACGCCGCGAACGACAACGCCTGATGCGCCGCCAGTCCCGGGACCAACTCGTCGGTGTCGACCGCGGCCAGGAACAACTCCCCACCCGGCCCTCGCAACCCGTGCCCGATGAAATACACCACCAGAACCGAGCGCGCCCGTGCCGCCTCCTCGGCCAGCACGGTCGCCATCGCACGTGCATCCGGCGGATCCAGCAGCCCCACAACGTTTTCCGCGCTCGCACCGCACTTCTCCACGAACGCCTTCGTCAAGTCCTCGAACGACCGACGGACCGTCGCCAGCGACGGCAGTGTAGAGCAGGAGTGCGTAGCCGTGGCGAGGACGAGGATGCGCACCCCGTCCCCGGACAGATCCGTCATGCGCTCGGCGGTGGCGAGTTCCGATCCGTGGAATTCACTGCCTGTAGCAGCGTTTCGGTCAACTGCTGCACCCCCGCGGCGTCCAGTCCACGGACCCCGGTCGCGTCCAACTTCAGCTTCCGCTCGTCGTGGCCGTGCACCGTCACCCGCACCGATCCGCGACGGCTGCGCAGCCACGCGATCACCGCGCTCGCCGTCGCCGCGGTCACCCCGGTCGGCCCGACCACGATCTCCAACGCCTCGAGCGCCGGCCCCATATCCTGCGGCCCCGGCGGCCGCGAACGCTCACGCACGCAACCGCGCAACTCCTGCGTCCCGGACAAGAACGCACCCAGATCACGCAGCTCCTCGGAACTGTCCGCAGTGACGATCATCCGCCCCCCTCGCACTCCGTATCCCAAGCCCGTTGCAGCGCAGCGGCTTCCGCGCAACTGTACCGCCGCAGCTCTCCCGCCGACAATCACATGTTCAGTGCGGCGAACATCCGGGGCGCCCTGGTAACCGATCTCCCCGATCGCTTACAGTGCGCGCGTCCAGCCGAGTCGCGGGAGTGTCGGCTCGAGTTTGCCCATCGCTCTGCTGGAGAGCGGGTTTCGTTTGTCCGGATCAGGCAGCGATAGTTTCACAGTGACCTGCGGCGTGGGCACAACTGCCCTGCAGTGGTGGCCGCTGCAACACCTGCTCGACAGCCTCGCCGGCATGCCGGTGGACGTCGCGGCCGAGCGGGCGGCGATGTGGAATCTGCTTGGCGGTGCGCGGTGCGGTGCCCGGGTCAGCGGCCGGCGGGGAAGTGCTGGCTCAGGGGGACCGCCAGGCGGGTGAGTTCGGCGCACAGGGCGTCTCGGTTGCCCGGCGTGTCGGTCGATGCCTCTACCTGGACGACGCCGGTCTTGATGCCGTCCTGCGTGGTGCCCTGTGGGATGTCGAACAGCAGGGTGCACCGCGGGTCATCGGGCAGGTCGCTGTTCACGGCGAGGGCACGCCGATTGCCCACCATGACCGGGCGGGGTTGGGTGAACACCTCGTAGGCCCAGTCCGTGAACCGGCTGTCCCAGGTGAACACGGCCACTTCGTACGACGAGTTGGTCCACCGGCACTGTTTCTCCTGCAGGCTCGGTGTGTTCGTTTTTCTGGATTGTGGATTCAGGCCCGCCGCCGTGACGTCGGCGTCGGGGATCGTGCATGGATCCCAAACTGATTGGGGCGCAGGGGTTGTCGTGGTGGCCGGGGCGGTGGTCGCGGCGGGAGCGGAGGTGGTTGCGGACTCGGGCCGCAGCGTCTTGCGCGGCAGGCTCGCCGAAAGATTGTGGCTGAGTGCTTTCGCGATGGATTCGGCGCCGGAGGCGAGGTCGGTGCGCAATCCCGGTGAGTCGCCGGTGGGTGCGGTGCCACTTGCCCCGGACCAGTTCAAACCTTGGGTGTCGACATTGATGGCGAGGTTCGCGAGCGTGGTCCGCACCGTCACCGCAACCTTGTTTTTTCCCGCGGGCTGGGTCGCGATGTCGGCCTGGTCGCCGATACCGCGTACGGGTGCGGGGGCTCCACTTGTCGGGGTGGATTCGGTCGTGGTTGATGTCGCGGTCTGCGCGAGCATGGTCGGGGTTGTGAACAGCCAGAGTTGGATCCTCGCCGTGCGCCGCCACACGAGCAACACCCGGCGACCACGGCCCCGATGACCGCGATGCCTCGCCACGATCCGGCCCCGACCAGTTTCCCGAACATGTTGCGCCCCAGTCGATATCGACCGTCACCGTAGGCGTGTCACCGCGGCACCGGCGCACCGTACCAAGCCCTGTCCGGCAACCGAAAGTCGATTTGAGGCGACATGTCGTGGAGGCGAGTTCGACTCTCGCACTCGTCGCCGGTTCGTTGTCGCTCGTGGTGTTGGCCGGGAGCGGTTCGCGAGCGTCGTTGCTCGATCTCGGCCACACCGCGAACGACGTTCATGTGACCGTCCCGATCCGGATGACCGCGGTGCGGTCGACAATGGCGAGGACCGTGAAAGACATTCCGTCGACGGTCGTTCTCGCGCCCGCCGGGCAGGTGAGGTGCATGTAGTCCTGCGGATCGGTGGCCGAGGCGGTCACGAGGCCGATCGTGCAGCCGCCTCCACCACCGGAGACCCGGCCCGAGAACAACGGTCCGGTCACCCGGATCTGCCCGTCCGCAATCGAGGCCACGGTGAGCGGACCGAACCCGAAGGTTGTTGCCGGGACGGGGATCGACACCGCCTCGGTCACCCGTATCTCGCACCGGCCCGTCGCGCATGCCTGTGTGTCGTCGCCATCGGCTGCCCCCGGCAGCACGGCGGGGGAGGTTGCGGTCGGCGTGGGCGTGGGGGTGGAGCTGGGGGACGGAGTCGTGGGCGTTCGGGCGCGATCGGTCGCCGAGCAGGACGCGGCGACGGCAATTGCCATGGCGGACAGCAGGATTCGGGCACCGGATCCGAAGCGGCGGGTCGGTGGTGAGTCGGTCATGGTGTGTATTCGACAACCTGCCGGTCGGGACCGGTCCCGCCGCAGGCGTCTCACACTGGGCCTGCTTGTTCGGCCACTTCCCAGGAGGGTCCACTGTGCAGCACTTCTCCCTGTCGGCGACGCCGCCGCGCGCCCATGACCCGTGGGCGGTCGCGGTCGCGAACGCCTCCCTGCTCGGCATCGGCTATCTGATGATCGGCCGCCGTCGCCTGGCCGCCGCAAACGTGCTGATCACTCTGGTGTTGATCACGGTGCTGGCTGTTCTCGCCCGGTCGGTATGGATGGAAATCGTTGTGGCGCTATGGTGCACAACGGTCATCGGACACGGCTTCGCAGTCGCGGCGCGAGCACCGCGTTCGCGAATATGGCGGCACCGGGCCATAGCCTTCGCGGTCACTCTTGCGGTACTGGCCTCGGTCGCACTGCTGCGGGACGACGCCGATGCGATCGGGCATCGAGTCGACCTCGCCCGTGACGCGGGCGACTGCGCGCGAGCCGCCGCCGACGCGAGGCGCGTGTGGTTCGGCGATCGGGTGGCCGACGCCCCACGCATGGCCGGTATCGATCGTACCGTCCACGCCTGCGAGTTGACCCGATCGGCCGGGATCCAGCTCGATACCGCGTTGGGCGGCGATATCGCCTCGCTCGCAGCGGCTTTCACCACGCTTCACACCGTCCTGACCCGATTCCCGGGCCACGAGGTGATAGTGCGCAAAACGCTCGACCGGTTCCTGGCGAAACTGCTCGCCAACGACGCTTGTCACACCGTTACCGTCACCGACTGGCTCACCCGCCGGCCGGCCGATGGCACCTTGCTCGATCACGCGAGCACTGTCGCTGCCCGCTCGGCGCTCACCGCCTTCCACGGCTGCCAGCTCGCCACCCTGCGTAAACTGCTGCAGGCCCCCTACCCCGGTGGGCAACCCGACTACTGCTCACATCCCCAACCGTACGGCGGCGCCAAGGCATATGGACGACCTGGCCCAGATGCCGCGCTGGTATTCGGAAACGACAGCGACACAAGCCAATTCCCTGCTGAATGGCGCGCACACGATGCCGCCGACGCGGTCCTGATCCTCTGCGCCGGGCCCACCCGGTTCGGTGACGCCGTCCAAACCTGTCCCTACCACTCGGAAACGACCCGATGGGCCGGTGACATCACCTTCCAAAAACACGCAATCCCGTTGCGCGCCTACGAAGTTCGCACCGCTCATATTGTCTTCGACGGCCAGATTCAGATCGATGGAGCCAGTTGCCCGCAACACCTGTCGTATACCTTCCACGGCATCGACGTACCGCCCTCGCACGTGTACGTCAGTTCCGCCGACTCCGACGTGCGTGCGGCATTCAACTCACTGATCAACCCGTGAAACAACCATTGTACGCGGGATCCCGGTATTGATCACCGACCACGTCCGCTGGACGTTCGGATGCTGTTTCTTGATGGTCGGAGGTGCCGATCGCCAGTGTCCCGGCTGCGGAACAGGTTTCGGGGGGATGGGCGACACAGTGCGCGCTGAGTTTTCGGGCTGTTCACCGTGCTGATCGGGTGATGCGCGTCTACTCTTCTTATCCCGTGTGGTGTCACACGGTGATCGGAGGGGCGTGCGAGCGGGGCAGGTGATCAACGGCCGGTATCGCCTGTTGGGACAGGCCGGTTCGGGCGGGCACGCGGTGGTGTGGCACGCGAAGGACGAGATGCTCAAGCGTGCGGTCGCACTCAAGCACGCGCGCTCGCCGGAAGCAGAATTGTCCGTGCACGAAGCGGAATTGCTGGCGCGAGTGCGGCATCCGAATGTGGTGGAGGTCTTCGACATCATCCGCGTCGAAGACCGGTGGTGGCTGGTGATGGAGTACGTGTCCGGCCGCAGCCTTGCCGAGATCGGCGTGATGCCCCCGGAGCGGGCCGCCCGGCTGGGTGCGCAGGTGGCGGCGGGACTGGTGGCGGTACACGCGGCCGGAATCGTGCATCGGGACATCACGGCCGCCAATGTGCTGGTGTCCCAGGATGGTACGGCCAAGTTGAGTGACTTCGGGATCTCCCGCGATATCCATCGCGCGGTGACGTTGACCGGGGGCGCGGTGCTGCCGGGCACGCCCGGATACCTCGCGCCGGAGGTCGCCAACGGCGCCCGGCCGGATCGGGCATCGGATGTTTTCGCTTTGGGGGCAACACTTTTCCTGGCCGTAGAGGGCAGTACGCCTTACGGCCCCGCGAACGACCACCCGATGGTCCTGTTGCGACGCGCGATGAACCGTCAGATCGCCTCGTCCCGCACCGCGGGAGGATTGAGCGCGGTGCTGCGGGCGATGCTGCGAGTGGAGCCGCAACGGCGACCCACGGCCGTGCAAGCGCAGCAGATGCTGTGCGGGGTCGCTGGCCGGACTTCCGATGGCACGCCACGCTGGGCCGGGGTGCGCCGGGCGGTGGCAGCACTGCTGGGCGTGCTACTGGTGGCCGCGACCGTGGTCTCGGACAGTGCACCGCGCACCCCTACCAGGCCGCCGGCGGGCCCGGACCTGGCAGTCGGCGATCCGCACACCGCCGATCCGTGCGGGCTGGCCGACGTGAGCGTTCTGGGCGGATTCGGCGCCACCCAATACGATGCCGACCGAGGCAATTTCAACCGCTGTGACGTGCTGATCCACACCGCTGACGAGCAGCAGATCGACGTCAAACTGGAGTTCGACAATCCGACCCCGCAGGATCCGCGCGGCCGATGGGAGACCCGTCACGGGCTGCGGGTGCTGCGAGTACCGGGCGCCAGCGACGAATGCGACCGCACCATTATCTTGCCGGATCATTACCAGATCGACGTCGACACGGTCGCCCAGCAGGGCGGTGCCCGGTTGTGCACGGTAGGTGATGCGGCCACGAACAACGTGATGGATCGGCTGTCGCACAAGGGAATTCCGCGACGCCCGGACCAGGCGCCGGCGAATTCGCTGCTCTGGTCCAATGCGTGCGATCTGCCCAGGGACGGGCTGGGGTTCCTTCCGGGTGTCGCGGCCCTGAACCCGGACCCGGATTTCGGGTACTGGGCGTGCCGGTACCGCAGCACCCTCAGTACTGCGTCATTGCGGGTGATTTTCGACCGTAACGAACCCCTCACCGCCGACGACGGCACCCCCGAAACACTGTCCGGGCATACGGTGTTCGTCCAGTCCGACGGCGGCTACGGAGCCAAGGCTTGTCTGGCCCGAATCGTGCATCGCGCCTATACGACCGCGCTGTCCACCCCGGCCGTGGAATTGGCGCTGGTGGTGATCGATGGCACCGAACCGGCCGAGCGGCGCTGCGGGCTGGTCACCGATGTCGCGGCCGTGGTGGCCGCACACCTGCCTCCCGCCTGATAGGCGATCGCCCCGGGAGGGGTCCCGGCGACGGGCGGCATGCTGGAGCCGTAATCGAGGAGGTGGGTATGAGCATCGATCGCGCCAGCCTGGCGTTCGGCGTTCCCGACGACGTAACACCGGGCACCTTGTTCATGCTGTCGATCAGCAGCTCGCTCACGGCCGAGCCGACCGAAGGCCGCCGAGTGGTGTTCGGCCGCAACTGGGACGAGGCGGATGTCTGCATCGGCGGACACGATCAGGGCGTCAGCCGAACACAAGGTGCCGTGACGTGCCGGGGCGGCCGCTGGTGGCTCACCAACACCGGGCGCCGGGCGTTGCGGCTGCCGGGATCGCAAATGCTGTTCACCGGCGAAGAACCGATCCCACTGGCTGTGGGGTACCTCCCGCTGTTCGTCCGCGGCTTGGCCACACATGAGCACTTGCTCGAGCTGTTTGTTTCGGGTGCGGACGCGTCGAAGCCGGCGGGGGGTCCGGTTTCACCGACCCAACCACCACGCACCTGGCAGCTATCGGGCACCGAGCGGCTCGTGCTGGTCGTACTGGCCCAACGATATCTACTGCAAGAGCCGTATCCACAGCCGATGGGCTGGCAGCAGGCAGCCGACCACCTCAACGATCTCGAACACGGCGGCCTCGAACCAAGCGATCCGGTATCCGGCGCCGACTGGAACCACAGGAAGGTCGAACGAGTCGTCGGGCGGGTACGGGCCCGGCTGTCGAAAGCCGGAGTCCCCGGACTGACCCGCGAAGAGGTCGGCGAACCGATCGGAAACATGCTCAACCACAACCTGATCCGCGAACTCATCGACAGCACCACCCTGATCCCCCCGGACCTGCGCCTGCTCGACCCACCGGAATTCCGCTGAATGATGGAGTCTCGCGCCTTTCCTCATCGACGAGATGCCGTTCACATCTCGCACACCACCGCGGCAACCCTCGCGAAGTTCGCCACCGTGGTAGTGCCGTCCGCACCACCCTGCTGATCGCAAACAGCGCCGCGGACCGCCCGAACTGTTCCCGGCACCGGGTCCGTGTGGGCGCGCCCGGCTTTCACCGCGGAAATGCGGATCTCTACGGGCCCAACCCGGTCGGCGGCCGCGGCGACGGCTCTCTCGACGATCGGATCACAATCGGTCGCCGGCGAAGCCGATTTCGCGCTCGCCTCGCCGAGCAGTGTTGTTGCGTGCTCTACGCCGACGCGCTGTTGCGCTCCGGCAATCCCGCCATCGGGTTTATCGGGTATGTCCTGCTCGTCAGCCGCGAATGCTCAACCCGCACACGGTGTCCCGCGATGCACGTGGCCGCGACGAGATGGCTCGTTGCCCGGACGGCCCCCGGCTTCGGCGTGTTCGCTCGAGCCGCCGCGAGGCGGCATCGATGCCACCGGTGTGCCGCACCGATGCTGTCGACGGTGCCGACGGGCAGTGTGCGGATGCGGGACCGGTCCCGCGGCCGGCGGCGCACAATCGCCGGGTCCGGTTCTGCTGCAACCGTTTCGGCGAAACGATCGCAGCGTCTCCATCCAGGAAAGGAATGTCCATGAACGTCATAACCAGACTGGCCGTTACCGGTGGCATGCTGCTGGCCCTGCCGTGGGCGTGCGCCAGCGTTGCCTCGGCTGCTCCCATTCCCTTGACACACGCTCCGGTGGCGTTGATTTCGACATCCCCCGGCGTCAACCAGCCCTCGACCATTGCCGGTCACATTTCCTCGGGCTCCTTCGGCAACGAGCCCGGGTTCGACCCCGGACCCTACCCGAGCCGGGACGCCTGCGAACGAGCGCGCGCACGGTACTACGATCCCTCGCAACTGGAATGCGTCCCCGCCTGACAACCACGCGAACCCACAACAGTGGGGGAGAACGCGTCGATCAGTGCCTTCAGCCACGTGTCCCAACGTGCCGGCCTACAACATCCGCCAGTGCGCCACGCCAGCCCTTCATCGAATGTGGTTGATGCTCAACAGCATCGACCACATTCGATAGGGGACTCACAGGCTTTCGGCACGGGAGTTGCCTTCAGTGATCTCGAGACGGATGCGGGTGGGACCGTCGCCTGCTGCCCAGCTGCCGACCGGGCACTGCCGACGAACAATCCGAACGCTACTCCGCCCACGCCTTGCTGACCGCCAGCACAAGTGGCCCGGCGGGATCGGTGAACCAGCCGCCCGAGTTATCACTGTGCGTGACGACAGCGAGGGTGCCGCGGGGGGCAGCAGACCGGACCAGTCGGTGGGCTGGAGGGCATCGAGCGTGTGCGGCTCGGCGGCGGTGATGATCAGTCGGACCGCGCGGTTGCGGCAGTGCCGGGCTCGGACCGGCCACCAGTTCCGTCGGCGTCGCGGTGGTCGGACTCGGGGGCGTGTACTCCGCGTCCGGACTCGGACCCGGTTGCTACGTCCGCCGCGCTGTAGCCCAACCAGTCGGGGTTCGCTGTTGCGGTCCGGGTGTGCACCCCTCGGGCGAGCGCCGTCGGTGTGTATCCGTTGGTTCGACGATG
>CBJNFW010000012.1:0-58591 GCA_966435935.1 uncultured Nocardia sp. | reverse complement strand
CGGTGATCGTGGTGGACAACGCGTCCGAGGATAACACCGTGCGCGCTGTGTCCGGATTCCGGGGGCGGATTCGAGCGCTGGAGCTGCTCGAACTTCCGCACAACGCCGGCGCGGTGGCGCGCAACCACGGCGCACACCGCGCGAGGACCCCGTTCGTCGCGTTCTGCGACGACGACGCGTGGTGGGAGCCGGGCGCCCTCGCAATCGCGGAACGATTGTTCGACACCCACCCCGGGGTGGGTCTGCTCGCCGCGCGCACTCTCGTCGGCGACGAGGAACGCGACGATCCGGTGAACCGTTCGATGAGCGCGAGCCCGCTGGGCACCGTCCCGGGCGCGCCCGGACCCTCGATCCTCGGCTTCCTGGCCGGCGCGTGCGTGGTGCGGCGCGCGGCATTCCTCGCCGTGGGCGGCTTCTCCCCGATCCTGCACTTCGCGGGCGAGGAGACGCTGCTGGCCTACGATCTGGCCACCGAGGGATGGCTGCTGTGCTATTCGCCGCACGTGGTGAGCCGGCACATGCCCTCCGCCCACCGGCTGCCCGCCCGCGCACGCCTGCAGCTCGAGCAGCGCAATGCGGTGCTCACCGCACTGATGCGCCGTCCCGCCCGCGAATGTCTCGGGCAGCTCGCCCGACTCGGCGGACGGGTGCTGCGCCGACCTACCGCCCTTCCGGTGGCACTCGGTGTCACCGCGCGCCTGCCCCGCGCCCTCGGTGCTCGCAAACCGTTGCCGCGAAGGGTCGAATCGCAGATCACACTGCTCCGAGAGCGAGGAGGCGAACCATGACGACATCGGCGGTGAGCACGGTCGTCATCACGCACAACCGGCGTGACGAGCTGGAGCGCACCCTGCGGCACATGACCGGGCTCACCGACTGCGGGCCGATCATCGTGGCGGACAACGGTTCCACCGACGGGACGGCGGATCTGGTTCGCCGGAAGTTCCCGCAGGTGACGTTGTTGCCGTTCGCCGACAACCTGGGCGCGGTGGCCCGCAACCGCGCGGTCGAACTGGTGACCACCCCGTATGTCGCGTTCTGCGACGACGACACCCGATGGCAGCCGGGCGCGATGACCCTCGGCGTGTCCGTGCTGGACCGGTACCCGGCCCTGGGCTCGGTGACCGGGCGATGTCTCGTCGCTCCCGGGCTCGAGGAGGACCCGCTCACACCCGAACTGCGCGAATCGCCGGTGCGGGCGCCGGATTGGATGCCCGGGCCCGCGCTGCTGGGTGTGATGGCCGCGCTCTCGATATTCCGCGTCTCGGCGTTCCGCGAGGTCGGCGGATTCTGCGAACGGATGTGGTTCGGCGGCGAGGAGGAACTCCTGGCCCTGGATCTGGCCGCGGCGGGCTGGTGGATGATGTGGCTGGAGGACATGGTGATCCACCACGAGCCCTCGGTCAGCCGGCAGGCCACGCGACGCCGGGAACTCGGCATCCGCAATACGCTGTGGACGCTGTGGCTGCGCCGCCCGGTGCGCAGCGCGCTGCGGCGCACCCGCGTCGTGCTGGCCGGGGCGCCGAAGGACGCCGCCACGGTCCGCGCGGTCGCCGAGGCGGCCGCCTCGATCCCCTGGGTGCTGCGGCATCGCCGCGTGGTGCCCGAGCAGGTGGAGGCCGGTCTGCTGCTGCTCGAGGAACCGCAATCACGTTCTGCGGCAAGACGATACGTCGGCTGACCGGATCGCGTCGGCACCGGCGGACGGGCTGTTGAGCAGTTCGTCCAGCAGTGCGCCGGCCAAGGTGTCCGAGGCGGTGAATTCCCGCCGCACCGCGCGGTCACGCCCCTGTTCGGACAGACACCACTGCCACCAGCGGTCCAACGAGCCGCGGTCGAGCCGGTCACTGCCGTCGACCAGCGCCGGCCAGCCCAGCGCCCGCGCCTGCGCGGTCACCTTGCCCCCGCCCGCGACCGGGTCCACCGCCAGCACCGGAACACCCGCTCGCAGGCCGAAGACCAAGCCGTGCAGGCGAGTGGTGACCACCGCGTCCAACCGCCCGAACATCGAGGCGAGCTGATCGGGGGTCGCGCAGTGCCGCCAGTCCGCGGTGGCCAGCCGCGTATCGATCGCCATCCGCGCGCAGTCCAGTCCGGCCAGCCAGCTGGTCAGCACGTCGTGCACCCGTCGATGCCGTCGCGCCGCGCCGTATTCGGCCTGGTCCGGCGCGAGCACGACGCCCACGACGGGAACGTCGGTCGTCGCGGCCGCGACCGCGAGGTCCGGCCGGGCGGTGGATCGGTCGTCGCGCGCGATGATGCGATGGAATCCGGTGACCGCCTCGTCCAGCGGGTCGAGTACCGAGACGCCGACCGCGACCCGCCGGCACCGCGCATAGCGCTCGTGCAGGCGCCGCACCTGCTCGCCGTGCGCCGGACCGCAGACGAACAGCAGATGCGAATAGGCGCCGGGATCGGCATCGGCCAAATGCATTGCGTCGGGCAGGAATCCGGGACTCCACACCGAGTCGTGCGGGATGTTCGCGGAGTCGAGTACGCCGCACACCCGGCGCATGCTCAGCACGTCCCCGCCCGTCGCCTCGCCGTCCAGGAAGCTGGCCCAGCCGGCGACCAGCACGCGCAGGGCGGGATGCGGCGCATTCTCCGCTACCGGACCCATTCCACCGTCGCGGTCGGCACCGAGTTCGTCGGTGATCCGGCCGACCGGGACGTCGGGGCCGGTGCTCCCCATCGCGAACCTCCTCTGCTTCGGAAGCGACGCTCATCTGCTCGTCGGCGCACTACCCCGCGACATCCTGGGCAAACGTCGAGGCGATCGACGGTGAACCCGCAGCGTCGCGATGCATGCCACGACGTCGCGCGGGTAGCCGGGCGCTGTACGACGACATCCGGGCGGCCCGGCCGCCCGTTGGCCTCGGCGTCGAAGGAGCATGCCATGGACAGGGGAAACAGCAAACACGGTCCACGGATGGACGAACAGCTCGAGCACGAATTGCAGGGCACGCTGCGCGGGAACCGGTCCAGTCGCGCCGAGGAATGGCGTGATCCCGAACCGCCCGCCGACGACGACCCGGAGACCGATATCCGCCCCGAAACCACGGCCGAGGCGAGAACGGCTGCACAACAACGCGATTCGGACGAGCAGCGGTAGACAGCCGTTACTCGCGGCGGCAGACAGGAGCGCACAGAAGATGGGATTTCCCGAACAGCGACAGCGCGTCCCCGGCGTCCAGTCGCGGATGGATCCGAAACCGGACTGCGGCGAGGACAGCTACCGCGGCAACCGGAAGATGACCGGTAAAGCCGCCGTGGTCACCGGCGCGGACAGCGGTATCGGGCGGGCGGTGGCGATCGCCTTCGCCCGCGAAGGCGCCGATGTGCTGATCTCGTACCTCGACGAGCACGACGACGCGCAGGAGGTCATCGACCTGCTGCGCGCCGAGCGGGTCCGGGTGGCGGCCGTGGCCGGGGACCTGTCCGATCCGCAGCACTGCCGGAAGGTGATCGATACCGCCGTGGAGGAATTCGGCCGGATCGACGTCCTGGTCAGCAACGCCGCCTACCAGATGACACACGAGACGCTGGAGGAGATCAGCGACGAGGAGTTCGACTACACGTTCCGGACCAATGTGGGCGCCTACTTCGCGCTGGTGAAGGCTGCGCTCCCGCACATGCCGCGAGGTTCCGCGATCATCGGCAGTTCCTCGGTCAATTCCGATATGCCCTCCCCGACCCTGGCGCCGTACGCGGCGAGCAAGGCGGCCATCGCGAACCTGTCCGCGAGTCTGGCACAGCTGCTGGGCCCCAAGGGAATTCGGGTCAACAGCGTCGCACCGGGCCCGATCTGGACACCGCTGATCCCCTCGACGATGCCGCCGGAGAAGGTCGCGAACTTCGGCGACGACACCCCGCTGGGCCGGGCCGGGCAGCCCGCCGAACTCGCCCCCACCTACGTGCTGCTGGCCAGCGACGACGGCAGCTACATCTCCGGAGCCCGGGTGGCCGTCACCGGCGGCCGCCCGATCCTGTGACCTGTTCGACGCCATGATCCACCTGCCGATGCTCGATACCTCGCGGGCTCGGGTGGAATTGGGCAGGCAGCCGCGCTATGACGCGACCGACGCGCTGCGGGAGGTGCTGGCCGGATTCGCCGCGGGCAGCGGCGGGACCACCGCCCCGCTCCGGTGGATGCCGGTGGCGGCTGCGGTCACACGAATTCGCCTCGGGTATCGACGGCAGCGAATAGACCGAGGAACCCACCGGCCGCGCTCGGCGATACGGGACCGGGGAGCCTAGCGCTCTCCGGTCTCCTCACCGTGCTGCAACGCCTTGTCGAGCTCTTGGCGCAGCCGCGCGACGGTCGGCTCGTCGCCCGCGTCCTCGGCGGTGGTGATGTCCTGTCGCAGCTGCGCGATGATGTCTTGAAAAGCCATGATTACCAACCTTTCTCGAGTGTCGATGGTCGTTCGCCGTAGTTTCCGCACAGCCGCAGTACCACCGCGGAGCCCACGCAAACAGCGTTCGCCCACGTCCGGCCCATGGCCTCGGCGTTCTCCGGCTGCGGCCGCCTCGGACGTCTCCGGACGCCGCCGCACCCGGCCGTCGCCTCCGGACCGCCGCCATTCCCGCCTTCGAGCGGTTGAACATCGGCACACCGGGTAGTCGGTCGGCGCAAGCCACTGCTCACGGAGGTGTACAAGTGATCCGCGCATTTCTCGGAACAGCCACTCGCACAGTCTCTTCCGGACTGTCCTTGGCGACCGGGACCGTGACCTCGCCGGTGCGGGTCGCGCGCGAGAGCGTCCGGCAGGTACAGCGGCGGGTACCCGCGATCCCGCTCACCCAGCTGCGCCGCGAACTCGGCACTCTGGCCGATCCGCAACTGCATCGCGATCGCCGCATCGCCGAGATGGGGGCGCACGTACTGATCGAGGTTCGCGGACTCGCCGGAACCGGCGGCGCGCAGGTGGCCGAGGTGTTGGGCAAGCGGCTGCGCCGGTCCGCGGACATCCGCGATTGGCACGTCAACGCGGCGACCGGACATGTGGTGGTCGACCTGGAAGCGGACGCCGACCCCGAGGACGCGGTCGCGGCCGTCGAGGACGCCGAACACACCGCCGGCGTCGACGAACTCGAGTGGGACCCCACCGCGGCGCATCCGGCCGATCTCGAGCCCGCCATCTCCTCGGCGATCTCCCTGGCCGCCGACCTGACCGGATTCGCCCTCGCGACCATGGGCACGGTATTCCCGCGACGCCGCGGCCCGTTCGAATTCCTTTCCGCCGCAGCCGCTGTGGTGGATACCCAACCGCGAGTGCGCACACTGCTGGAGTCGGGAATCGGCCGGGCCCGCACGGATCTGCTGCTCAGCGCCGCCGGGGCGGTGGGGCAGATCTCCGGCGAGGATCCCGGCAGCCTGCTGGTCGACGCGGCGCTGCGCAGCCTGTTGCTCGCCGAGGCGGGCGCCCGCCATCTGGGCTGGCGGCGCTGGGTGGCGGGGCTGACCCCGGAGCAGATCACCGAACCCCTGCCCTCGGATTCGCGCCCCGAGGACCTCCCCGGTGGCCCGGTCGAGCGCAGCGCCGACGAGTCGTCGACCGGAGCGCTCGCGGGCATGATCACCACGGTGGCCGGGCGTGGCATCGGCGATATCGCCGGCGCGCTGGCCCTCGGCGCGCCCAAGGCCGCGCGGACGAGCCGGGAATGCTTCGCCGCGGTCGCCTCGCTGCGGATGTCGGTCGCGGGCGTGGTCACCGTGGATCCGGTGGCGTGGCGACGGCTCGACCGCCTCGACACGCTCGTCGTGGATGCCGACATGCTGGCCGGAGATCGTGAGATCGTGCTCGACGCCCGGTCCGAAAACGACGACTGGCCGCTCGACCGGGTGTGGCGCGTGGGGCAGCACATCGTGTCGACCGGGGCCGCGACGGAGACCGACTCCTCGGGGCGGGAACTGCGGCCGATCGAGCCGGACCGGACACACGGACCGGACTGGCGGCGGCTGCGGGTGGACGACCGCGACGTCGGGCAGGTGCTGGTCGGCCGCGAACTCGATCCGAGAACTCCCGGCCTGCTCGACGCGGCGCGGCGCGCCGGACTGCGGATCGTGCTGATCGGCGACGAGCACGACGACCATGCCCGTTCTCTCGCAGACGAATTCGTCGCCAACGGGGAGCGGACACACGAAACGGTGCAGCGCCTCCAGCGTGCCGGACATGTGGTGGCGATGGCCTCGAGCCGCGCGCACCGGGCACTGGCCGACGCGGACGTCGGGATAGGGCTGATCGGCGCCGATATCGGCGGCATCCGGCATGTGCCCTGGAGCGCGGACCTGCTGTGCCGAGATCTGGCCCAGGTCCACCAGTTGGCGACCATGGTGGCCCCGGCGCGGCACGCCAGCGAACGCGGCCGGGTGCTGGCGTTGTCCGCCGCCGCGCTCGGCGCGCTGCTGCTGGCCACCGCGCCGCGGCGCAACAGCCGATGGCCGGTGACCGCCGCGCAGTTCAGCGGCCTGCTGTCGGGCGCGCTGTCCGCGTGGCAGCTCGGCCACGACGCGCCGGACGTCACGACCGCCCCGCTGTTGCCTTGGCACGCAATGGATTTCCAGGACGTACTGGAACTGCTGCCCGATCCGGGCCCACCGGTGGAACCGACCGCCGACGCCGGCGGCGGGCGAGTCCTGGCGGCGCTGGGACCGCTGATGCGCTTCGGCGGCACACTGCGCCAGGAGCTGGCCGATCCGCTCACTCCGATCCTCGGCGTCGGCGCCGCCGCGTCGGCCATACTCGGCTCCCCCGCCGACGCCGTTCTCGTCGGCTCGGTGCTCGCCGCCAACGCCACCGCCTCAGCACTACAGCGACAGCGTGCGGAGTCCTCGCTGCGACGCCTACTGCAATCGGAAACCGTTGTCGGGCATCGGGTTCCGCGATCAGCGCTGGACCGCCCGGCGGACGATCCGGAAGTGCAGACCGTTCCGGCGGACTGCCTGCGGGTGGGTGAGGTGATCGCGCTGAGCGCCGGTGACGTCGTCCCCGTGGACGCGCGGCTGGTGCACGTGGAGGACCTCGAGATGGACGAGTCCGCCCTGACCGGCGAGTCGGTCACCGTGGACAAGTATCCGGCCGCGACACCGGGTTCCGACCTGGCCGAACGGTCCGGCATGGTGTTCGAGGGCAGCACCGTGGTGAACGGGTACGCTCTGGCGGTCATCGTCGCCACCGGCACCGATACCGAGGCCCAGCGGGCCGCGACCGCCGCGGTCCCGCCCGCGCTCAGCGGGGTGCAGGCGCAACTCCGGCATCTGACCGAGCGCGCGCTCCCCCTCACCGTGGCGGGCGGAACCGCCGTCACCGCGTTGTCCTGGCTGCGCGGACGCCGCCTGCGCGAGGCGATCGCCGGGGGCGTCGCGGTCGCGACGGCCGCTGTGCCCGAAGGACTTCCGCTCGTGGCGACGGTCGCCCAGCTGGCCGCCGCCCGCCGCCTCACCCGGCGCGGCGTGCTGGTGCGCGCGAGCCGCACCGTCGAGGCACTGGGCCGGGTGGACACGATCTGCTTCGACAAGACCGGCACCCTGACCCACGGCCGCCTGGAACTCACCGCGGTGGCCGACCTCGCCGGACAGTGGTCGCCCGATGCCGACGACCTCCGCGCCGGCTATCTGCTGCGCGAAGCGGCCCGGGCCTGCCCGGATCCGGACGGCCCGGTGGTGCACGCCACCGATCGAGCGGTACTGGACGCGGCGCGGGAGCACGGCCCGGAACAGGACAGCTGGTCGGCGCTGGAGGAGATTCCGTTCGAGTCCGATCGCGGCTACGCCGCCACCCTCGGCCACTCCGCGCACCGGATGCGGCTGGCGGTGAAGGGCGCACCGGAGGTGGTGCTGTCCCGCTGCACCCGGCTGCGCCGCACGTCCGGGCAGGCGGAGCCCACCGACGTCCCGCTGACCGACGACGACCGCGAACACGCGGACCGGGTGGTGGAACAGCTTGCCGCACAAGGGCTCCGGGTGCTCGTGGTGGCGCGGCGGAACCTGCGCGGCAGGCCCGACGACGTCGAGGACGCGGTCGAGGAATTGACCCTCGTCGGCTTCCTGGGCCTTGCCGACACACCGCGCCCACAGTCCCGTCCGGTGGTGGACGCACTGCACGAGAACGACATCGACGTGCGGATCATCACCGGAGACCATCCGGTGACCGCTGCCGCGATCGCGCGCCAGCTCGGCATCGACGCCGAAACCGTCACCACCGGAAGCGATCTCGATCATCTCGACGAGAACGCGCGGGCCGCGCTGATCGAGCGCAGTACGGTGTTCGCCCGCGTGGGGCCACGCCAGAAGGTGCAGATCGTCGCCGCGTTGCAGCGGGCCGGGCACGTCGTGGGGATGGCCGGGGACGGCGGTAACGACGCCGCTGCCATCCGCACCGCGGATATCGGCATCGGCATCGCCGCCCGCGGTTCCACCGCCGCGCGCAACGCCGCGGATCTGGTGCTCACCGATCCGGATCCGCTGGCGCTGCTGGCGGCGGTGAGCGAGGGGCGCGGCATGTGGCAGCGGATCAGCGACGCGGTCGGCATACTGGTGGGGGGTAACGCCGGTGAGGTGGCGTTCACCGTGCTCGGCACCGCGCTGTCCGGGCGAGCGCCCCTGGGCACCCGGCAATTCCTGCTGGTCAACATGCTCACCGATATGTTCCCGGCGATGGCGGTCGCGCTCTCGCCCCGGGGCGCGTCCGAAACTCCCGCCTCCGACGACGACACCGCCCGCGCGCAGGACCTGGCCTCCGAACTCGCCGACCGGCCGCCCGCGGATCTGGGCGGCGATCTGCTGCGGGCCATCGCCGCCCGGGCCGGCGCCACCACACTCGGCGCGACCGTCGGGTGGACCGTCGGCCGCTACACCGGCACCGCCAAGCGCGCGTCCACCATCGGGCTGGTCTCGTTGATCGGCGCCCAACTCGGCCAGACCCTGCTGGCCGGACGCCGCAGCCCGCTGGTCTGGGCGACCACGACCGCCAGCGGCGCTGTCCTGGTCGCGGTGGTCATGACCCCGGGCGTCTGCACGTATTTCGGCTGCCGCCCGCTGGGCCCGGTCGGCTGGACCATCGCCGGCACGTCGGCCGCGCTGGCGACCGGAGTCGGGGCCCTGGCGCGCTGAGCGACAGCACCTGGCGACCGTGGCGACCGAACTCGTTCGGACAACCACAGGGAGGCAGGGTGTGCGCCGGACTCACCCGCGCGTGGACGCCCTGGTCAGATCAAGAAGATCAGCAGCAGGACCGCGACGACGACGAAAACCAGGACCACCCCGGCTACCGCGGCGATAGTCGCGGTACCGGTGGGCGGGAAATGGTGCCGCGTGCGCGGCTCGGGCGCCGAGAGTCCGGAGGTTTGCGCGGTGTCCGGCGGTGTCGCGCCGGGGGACACCCCGCCGCCGGCTTCCAGATCGGGAGTGCGGCGGGGATCGGGATCCATCGACATCACGAAGCCTTTCAGATGTCGGCCTTACGACTGCCTTCGTTACCCATGACGGGGGTGTGTTCCCGCCCGGACTTGGTCTTCCTGCGCCGCAGCAGCACCACCGCGACCACTACGGGGATGGCGAGCAGTATCAACAGTTCCATGTGCGGCGACTACCCGTTTCGTCGCAGGTAAACAGCGACGCGCGGGCCCGATGTGGACTTCGATGCGGGTCCGGGAGCCGCGCCCGGTACGGTCGAAGCCAGGAGGCAGGCATGGCGGACCACAGATTGGCGAAGGCCAGGCAGGAGCGGCGGCGTGCGATCGTGGCCGCGGCGGCGGGATTGTTCGCGGCCTGTGGCTATCGGGCGGCGAGTATGGACGAGATCGCCTGCCGGTCCGGAATCAGCAAACCCGTTCTGTACAAGTCGTTTTCGAGCAAGCTCGAGCTGTATCTGACGGTCCTGCACGAGGCGGTCCAGGTACTGGGCGAGATGCTGACCGCTGCCCTCGACCGCGCCGAGGGGATGCGCTCGGTCGTGGAGGCCGCGGTGAGCGCGGTATTCGATTTCGCCGATATGCACCCGCGCAGTGCCGCCCTGCTGGCAGGCGCCTCGGTGGCCGACGAACCGTCGGCCCAGCGCATGGCGCACCAGGCCGCGACCATGTGCATCGATACCCTCGCACGGGCGCTGGAGCCGTACCAGATGCCGCGCGCCGAACAGGGCTGGCTGATCACGACCGAACTGGTCGCCATCGCCCAATCCTGCGCGCGGGACTGGATGGCCACCGGCAAACCCCTGCCCAAACGCGATGCCGTCGCCACGACCGCGAGCCTGTGCTGGACGGGCCTGGCGGGGGTTCAGCTCGCACCCGAACGTCCGGCCTCCACCGAGGGCAGACGTCCGGCCTCCGAGGCGATACCGTAACCCCCTACCGCCAGCCGACCGGCGGCAGCGTCCGATGCGGGCCGTGGAAGTACCGGCGCGATTCGTACCAGCAGGTGGCGGCCACGCATCCCCAGCCCGCGACGGCCGCGGTGGACACCGCCGCCACGATCACGGCGACCAGAGTCATCGCGGACACGGGGCGGCCTCCTGGTCGGGGGCGGACGCGCGAGCGAGCGGGCGCTCGCCGCGCACGACCTGATTCCACCAGTTCTCCAAGCCGCTGGGTTCGGGCCAGTGCACCACGGGGGCGCCGAGGGCATCGGCCCGGGAGATCGAAAGCGCTTGCGGCGTGCGGGAAGTCATGCGTTTCCTCCACGAGAAAGGAGTCGACGCGGGCCGGGTGACGCACCGGCCCGCGCGCACCATCACAGATTCCTTCGAAATCCTCGACCTCAGGCGTCGATGGCCTGACGCTGGTCGTGCCTGGCGACCTCGATCTTGCGCGGCTTGGCCTTCTCCGCGACCGGGATCACCAGGCGCAGCACACCGTCCCGGTACTCGGCGCGAATGGCGTCGGTGTCGAGATTCTCGCCGAGGAACAGCTGCCGGCTGAACACCCCGCGCGTACGTTCGGCGGCGATCATCGAACGCCTCTGATCCAGCTCCGGGCGCGTGGCTCGCACGGTCACCACATTGCGTTCGATATCCAGATCCAGCGAATCCGGATCGATGCCGGGCAGATCGAGTTCGACGAAGAACTCCTCCCCCTCACGCCAGGCATCCATCGGCATCGCCGCGGGACGGGCGGGTGTGCCGAACATCTGCTGCGTCAAACGATCCAGATCACGGAACGGATCGGTGCGCATCAACATGGTAGCCACCTCCAACTCACTCCATTCTCCATCGAAGGTACTCAGAAAATCTAAGCGGACTGCCTGAGATTTTTTTAGCACTATAAGGAGGAGAGTGCAAGTATCTCGATGAGGTAACCTCGAAGCGAGAGGAAAGGAGACCGATGCCGCCGGATCGAAACGACAACCATCGGCCCGCCATGCACGGCGTCCCGCCCGCGCGGAACTCGGGCCACCTACCGGCACCGGGACGCGCGGTGTACGGAATCTCGGTCGCCGCCGAACTGGCCGGGGTCGGCGCGCACACCTTGCGCCTGTACGAGCAGCACGGCCTGCTCACCCCTGCCCGCAGTTCGGGCGGCACCCGCCGCTACAGCGACGACGACCTGGAACGGCTCGCGCGAATCAGCAGCCTGGCCGGACAAGGGGTCAACCTCGTCGCGATCGCGCGCATCCTCGACCTCGAAGACGCCAATTCCGAACTGCGGCACAGCAATGCGGAGCTGACCGCCGAACGCGACCGGTTGCGCGGAGATCCGGAGTGAGCGGCCGCCGCGCGAATAACGTTGGCGTCAGCGCCGATCCACGAAGCTGTCGTATTCCAGGGGCGCCTGTCCGCCATACCCGCTCAGGTCGGTGATGCCCGCTTCGTCGAGTACCTCCACGTCCAGCACGCACCGGTTCGCGTAGCGGGAGGCGTCGGAGAAGATCAGCGTCGCGGCGTCCGCCATGATCTCCGGGGGGGCGGGCGGGCGTGCGCGGCCGCATCGGCCCCGCCCAGCAGATTCACCACGGCGGCGGTGGCGATGGCGGTTTCCGGCCACCGGCATGTACTCGCGATCCCGGCATCGGCATATTCCGCGCCGAATCCCATGGCCCGCAACGTCTTTCCATATTTCGCCAGCTGGCGTTGTCGACGCAGACGTCTACGCCGCCGAACCGCTCCACCGCGGTTCGCACGGCCGCAGGGTATCGCACCGTTCCGATGCCAGACCGGTTCACCTGGTGGCCTTGGGCCCGACGTATTCGGCGAACGCCGTGTGACCGCGGTCGATCAACGCGGGGACCATCGCGCCGAGACGTTCGAAACCGTCTCCCACGGTCAGTCCCTGCTGGGTGCGGTAGTGAATTCCCTCGAAGATCGCGGCGATCTTGTAGAAGGCGAAGCCCAGGTACCACCCGAATTCGGACAGGTCGCAGCCGGTCCGGACGGCATACTGCTCGACCAGTGTGTCGGCGGCGGGGAACCCGGGCACGTCACCGGGCACCGCGGCGACCGGACTGTCCAATCCGCGAAAACCGTCCCACCACACCACCATCGAGGCCAGATCGGTCAGCGGATCGCCGAGAGTGGCCATCTCCCAATCGAGTACGCCCACCACGCGGGCGTCGACGGGATCCACCACGACGTTGTCGAGCCGGTAATCGCCGTGCACGATCGCGTACGAGCGGCCGAACGGCAGCGCGCCGGCCAGGCGCTCCCCCAGATCCACCAGATCCGGCAGTTCCCGGCTGCGCGATGCGGCGACCTGAGCATCCCACCGGCGCAACTGCCGCTCGAGATATCCCTGCGGGCGGCCCAGCTCGCCGAGGCCCACCGCCTGCGGGTCGAGCCGGTGCAGCCGGGCGAGCGTGTCGACCAGATCGGTGGCGAGATCGTTCGATCCGGCGCTGATCCGGTCCAGTTGCTCGCGATCGCGCAGCACCACCCCGCGCGCGAATTCCATGATGTAGAACGGCGCGCCGATGATTTCCGGGCCCGCGATGATCAACGGTTCGGGGACCGGGACATCGGTGGGGTGCAGAGCGCACAACATCCGGTATTCCCGAGCCATATCGTGCGCCGTGGCCAGGACGTGCCCCAGCGGCGGGCGGCGCAGCACCCACTGCGAGGTGCCGTCCGTCAGCAGATAGGTCAGATTGGACCGCCCGCCGGAGAGCAGCTCCACCCGCAGCGGGCCGTTGAGCAGACCGGGAACCTCGGCGCGGACGAAACTTTCGAGTTCCGGCACCGAGATACCGGGGGGAGTCTGATCCGACATGAACACCATCCTGAAACCGAGCGATCGTCCGGTAAAATTGAACAGGATTGAAAGCTAGCCGACCGTTCCGGCGCTGTCAACGGCGACTACGCTCGTCCCACCGCGAAAGGAGTTTCGGATTGACCGCAGGACAGCAGCGCGAATCGAATGCCGACGAGGAGCGCCGGTTGCTCGGACAGCGGCTGCGCGCGGCCCGGCAGGCCAAGGGACTCACCATCCGGGACGCCGCTCCCGAGATCGGCGTGAGCGTCGGCACCTGGAGCGCGATCGAGAACGGACTCGCGCGGATCTCCGAGGAGCGGCTCGCCGCCGCGGCCCGCCTGTTCGGCACCGATCCCGCCGCGCTGCGCGGGACGCCGCCGGCGAACGAGGCCGACAGCCGGTGGCGGGATTTTCCGCCACTGGAGCTGCCCGCGCCGATCGCCGGCGCGCTGAACGCCTTCGTCGAACTCGGCTACCACGGCGCGACGATCCGCGAGATCGCCAACCGCGCGGACCTTTCCGTCGCCGGGATGTACCACCACTGGCCGACCAAACAGCACCTGCTGGTCGCACTGCTCGATCTGACGATGGACGATCTGCGCGAGCGCTGCCGCGCGGCCCGCGCCGAGGGCGACGGCCCGGTCGAGCGGCTCGAGCGCCTGGTCGAATGCCTCGCCCTCTTCCACACCCACCGGCGCGAACTGGGATTCATCGGCGCGAGCGAGATGCGCAGCCTGGACGAGCCGCATCGCACGCGAATCGCGGCGGCCCGGCGGGACGTGCAGCAGATGGTCGAGGACGAGATCGTCGAGGGCTGCCGCCGGGGCGCGATGCGCACGCCGCTGCCGCGCGAAGCCGCACGCGCGGTGGTGACGCTGTGCACCGCGCTGCCGCAGTGGTGGTCGCCGACGGGCGAGCTGGCTCCCGCCGCGGTCGCCCGGCAGTACACCGACTTCGCCCGCGATATCGTCCGGGTTCCTCGCTGACGCCCCGTCGCGGCGGCGCACAGTTCAGTACCGATTAAATGATCGGTTTCGTTCAGAAGATGTTCATAGCCGGAATGCGAACTCCCCGCGCCCTCGGCGCGGGCGGCGGAGCTACACGAGCGGATGGCCCGGTTCACGCGCGAGCCCGTATTGCCGGTCGAAGCCGAATACCTGGCGGCGCGATGCCGGACCGGACGATCACGTCGTGCCGCCGATCGGCGCCGGAGTCACCGATACGACTCCGCTCGCCGCCATGCACGCCTGGCATCGCGCGATGCGGCTGTTCGACGGCCCGGACGAGGTGCACATCCAGGCGATCGCGAAGAGCGAACTGCGCCGCGACCCGTCGTGCCCAGGAGTCTGCGCAGGACGGTTTGCCGCGCAACGGTTTCCGCGGCACCGTGGCTACTACGTGTCCCGTGCGATCGCCACCTGCCCGGCCGGTCACCGGGCCGGCGGCCGCGCTATCGCGATGCAGGCAGGTCGAGGCGGCCGAAGGCCTCGCGCACGATGTGTTCGGCGATGGCGAGCGCGGACGTCGCGCCGGGTGAGGGGGCGTTGCGCACATGCACCGTCCGGGCCGTGCCGCTGATGGCGAAATCGTCCTCCAGGCTGCCGTCGCGGTTCATCGCCTGGGCTCGGATCCCCCGCGGCCCGCGGTGCACGTCCGCGGTCGTGATCGCGGGGACGTAGACGCGCGCCTGCTCCACGAACGAGCGGGTGCTGAACGCGGTGCGCGTCTCCCGGATCGCGGCGGGGACGTTGTTCGCCGCGAACCGCCAGAAGCCCGGAAAACCGATGGCGCTCAACGTATCCGCGACCGATATCCGCCCCCGGCGATAGGCCTCGCGGCCGAGGGACAGGAACGCGTTCGGGCCGAGTACGACAGTGCCGTCCACAGTACGTGTGAGGTGTACGCCCAGGAACGGGTACTTCGGGTCGGGAACCGGGTAGATCAGCCCGCGCACCAGATTCGCCTTCGCGGCGTCGAGTACGAAGTAGTCACCGTAGAACGGCACGATCCGGGGATAGGCGGCCTCCCCCGAGGCCACCGCCAATCGGTCGGATTGCAGTCCGGCACAAGCGATCACGAGATCGAACGATTCGGCCGAACCGTCGCCGTGCACCACTACATCGCCGGAGCGCTCCTGTATCCGGCGCACGCGGTGACCGAGCCGGACGTTGCCGCCGACGGCTTCGATCTCGGCGGCCAGCGCCCGGGTCACCGCCGGATAGTCCACGATGGCGGTCTCGGGCGAGTGCAGGGCCGCCACGCCGCGAGCGTTCGGTTCGATATCGGAAATTTCCGCCGCGGAGATCATCCGGATGCCCGGGACGCCGTTGGCCACCGCGCGGTCGTGGATGCCGCGCAACCGCACCTGCTCCTCGGATGACTGTGCGACGACCAGCTTTCCGCACCTGTCGTATCGGATGTCGTGCCGGCGCGCGAATTCCTCGAGCAATCCGACCCCGCGACGGCACAGCACGGCCTTGAGACTTCCGGGCTCGTAATACAGACCCGCGTGCACGACACCGCTGTTGTGCCCGGTCTGGTGCGCTCCCACCGCCGTCTCCTTCTCGAAAACGGTGACCTGGACGCCGGGGGATCGCCGGGTGATCTCGCGCGCCACGGCCAGACCGATGATGCCCCCGCCGATGATCGCTGTCGTCTTCACGGACATGACGGCCGTTCCTTTCCTCCCGCGCCGCGGGGAGTCTCCACGGTATCTTCCGGTCACCCCGGACGCGTTCACGCCCGGCGGGTCGCCGGACAATCGGAGTGACACGCGCGGCGCGGGCATACCAGGATGGACCCTATGTCGCACACCACGAATCCGCTGCCCCGGCAGGTCGCCGATACCTATGTCGACGAACTCGTCGCCCTCGACCCGGTGACCGGCACTTACCTTGGTGTACCGGAGAGTTCGAGCAGACTGCCCGATCTGTCCCCCGCGGGTCAGGAGGCAGTGGCCGCATTGGCGCGGCGGACCCTCGCCCGGCTCGACGAGGCCGAACGACAGCCCGGCGCGGACAGTGATGTCGAGCGCCGGTGCGGTCGTCTGCTGCGGGAGCGGCTCACCGCGGAACTGGCCGTCCACGAGGCCGGGGAGGGCCTGCGGCACGTGGGCAACATCGCCACACCCGCCCATTCGGTGCGCGAGGTGTTCACCGTGTCCCCGACCGAGACCGACGCGGACTGGGCGGCGATCGCCGAACGGCTCACCGCCGTGCCCGCCGCCCTGGGCGGGTACCGCGAATCCCTCGAACTCGGCCTGGAGCGCGAGCTGTACGCGGCGCCGCGCCCGACCGCCACGTTCGTCCGGCAGCTCACCGAGTGGGCAGACGTGGACGGCACGGGCCGCGGCTGGTTCGAGGACTTCGCGGCCGCGGGGCCCGAATCGCTGCGCGAACAGCTGAACACCGCAGCACGCGCGGCGACCGCCGCGGTCGTCGAATTGCGCGACTGGGTCCGCGATGTGTACGAACCGGCGATCGAAGGCGCGCCGAATACGGTCGGCCGCGAACGCTACGCACGCTGGGCGCGCTACTTCAACGGCGCGGATCTGGACCTGGACGAGGCGTACGCGTACGGCTGGTCCGAATTCCACCGCCTGCTCGACGAGATGGAGCGTGCGGCCGAGAAGATTCTGCCCGGTGCCGAAACTCCTTGGGTCGCACTGGAATACCTGGACGAGCACGGCCGGCACATCGAGGGCGTGGACGAGGTCCGGGTCTGGCTGCAAGGTTTGATGGATCAGGCCATCGACGACCTCGACGGCACCCATTTCGACCTCGCCGAGCGGGTGCGGCGGGTCGAATCGTGCATCGCGCCGGCAGGCAGCGCCGCGGCGCCCTACTACACACAGCCCTCGGAGGACTTCTCCCGTCCGGGCCGCACCTGGCTGCCGACCATGGGGCGGAACCGGTTCCCCGTCTACGACCTCGTCTCGACCTGGTACCACGAAGGCGTACCGGGACATCACCTCCAGCTCGGCCAGTGGGTCCACGTCGCGGAGAACCTCTCCCGCTACCAGGCCACCGTCGGGGGCGTCAGCGCGAACCTGGAGGGCTGGGCGCTGTACGCCGAGCGGCTCATGGACGAACTCGGCTACCTCACCGACGCCGAACAGCGCCTGGGCTACCTCGACGCGCAGATGATGCGCGCCGCGCGCGTCATCGTGGACATCGGCATGCACCTGGAACTGCCGATCCCCGCGGATTCCCCGTTCCATCCCGGCGAACGCTGGACTCCCGAACTCGCCCAGGAGTTCTTCGGCGCGCACAGCAGCCGGCCGGCCGATTTCGTGGAAAGCGAACTGACCCGCTACCTGACCATGCCGGGCCAGGCGATCGGCTACAAACTCGGCGAGCGCGCCTGGCTCCAGGGCCGTGACAGGGCCCGCGAGCGCCACGGTGACGCCTTCGACCTCAAAGCCTGGCATATGGCCGCCCTGTCCCAGGGATCGTTGGGACTGGACGATCTGGTGGACGAATTGTCCAGGCTCTGAACGAGTTTCACGTTCGGCGCGCCAATGACCGCTAGCGCGGGTGCTCGATCTGCTCGCGCAGAATGTCACCGTGGCCGCAGTGCCGGGCGAGGTCCTCGATCAGGAACAGGTAGATGAACCGCAGGCTGACCTCGCCGAGACCCGGATGCGTCCGGATCTCGTCGAGGCCGAAGCCGCCGGCGATCGCGCGCGAGCGTTCGTTGACCCGCTCGAACTCCGCGATCACGTCGTCGACGGTCTCCTCGTCGCCGACGACGAAGCTCGCATCTCCCGAGGTCGTGCCGCCGTCACAGGCATCCTTGGGCACCCCGGCCAGGATGTGCTGGAACCAGATCCGCTCGGCCACGGCCGCGTGTTTGACCAACCCGATCGGCGTGGTCATCGACGCGACCAACCGGCGACGGGCGTCCGCCTCGGACAGCCCGCGCAGCGTGTCGACCAGTTGCGCTCGGTTGCGATCGAGCATCCCCTCCAGCAGGCGGCGCTCATCTCCGAGGGTGAGCAGTGGTCTCGACCATGTCATATCGGCTCGATTCTCTCGATGTCGCGGATCGGCAGGGGCGGAGCCGGATTCGACGCGGCGGAACGGATCGCCGTCCGCGTGCACATCATGGCAGATCCGATTCCGGGCATGGCGCTGACCGGGGTCGATGCCGCTCGGAACGAATATGTCGGTGCCCGCGCCTGTGCTCGGTCCCGCACACGGATATCGGGCCGAGCGGGTTTCGGCGAGAGTTTCCGAAATCGGTTTCGTAACAACGGTTTTCGCTGCGTCGCGCGTGTGTGGATATGCCGCCGGACATTCGTTCCGGTGTCCGGATGTGATGAGGAGGGACGGTGTCGGAGGAATTGTCTCGGTGGCAGGCGGGGAGGGTCGTGGCTGCCACTACGCCGTGTCTCGGAAGTAGCTCGTCGCATGCGGAATGCGCCGCCGCCCTCATCGTGGGATGAACTCCTCGAGAGAGGATCATGGGCAGGTTCCGAGTAGTTCGAACAGCGAGGAGTCGTCCAATGACACATCCCACCCAGCCCCTCTCGCGCGCTCTCGTCCTCGGCGGAGGCGGTGTGACAGGCATCGCTTGGGAAGTCGGCGTCCTGGCAGGGCTCAGCTCCCAGGGAATCGATTGGAGCAAGGCCACCTCAGTGATCGGAACCTCGGCAGGATCGTTCGTCGGAACCGCCGTCGCCAGCGGCTACGACCTGGAGCGGCTCTTTGCCTCCCAGCTCGGCCCGGACGAGAACGAGGTGGAAGGCAAGGCATCCGAGGCCACCATGACCGCCTGGTGGGCAGCCCTCGCCGAGGGCGGCGACGACCCGCGCAAGGTCGGCGCGGCGATGGGACGCATTTCCAAAGCAGACCCCGAGCCTGTGCCCTCAGCCACCCGACGGCAAGTCGTCGCCTCACGTCTGGTCACCGCGGACTGGCCCGCCGGCTTGAAGGTCACCGCGATCGACGCCGATACGGGCGAGCTGCATCTGTTCGACGAGCACGCGGGCGTCTCGCTGACCGACGCTGTTTCCGCAAGCGGTGCGGTCCCCGGCCTCTGGCCTCTGGAACACTTCCTGGGCCGTTCCTGGGTGGACGGCGGCATGGTCTCCACCGCCAACGCACGCCTGGCCGCCGGCCACGACAGGATCGTCATCCTGGCACCGATGCCTGACGGCTACGGACAGATTCCCGGCGCGGCTGCGGATGCCGAAGCGTTGGCCGAGCAGGCCGAGGTATGTCTCATCGTGCCGGACGAACAGAGCGTCGAAGCCATCGGCCCCAACCCTTACGATCCCAAGCGCCGCAAGGCCGCAGCACACGCCGGCCGAGCCCAGGCCGATGCCCTGGCCGACAAGGTCGCAACGCTGTGGTGAGACGCCACACCACCACATCCAGCACTTCCCCCGGACGACAAGGACGCGATATGACCAATACCCTCACGAGTTCCCCCGCCGCCGACGTGCTCGCGAGGCTGTACGCGAACGCCGAACGCAGCCATCGCGAGTATCGGGAGCGCCTCGCCGCCCTGCCGCCCGAGCAGCAGCCGCAGACCGGTAATTCGCGCGAATTCTTCGCCGCCGCAAAGGATCTGTACCTGGCGGTGCGCCCGGACACCAGCCGGCTGCTGTACATCCTCACCCGCACCCGCCGGGCCCGCGCGATCGTGGAATTCGGCACCTCGTTCGGAGTGTCCACGCTGTGCCTGGCCGCCGGGCTGCGCGACAACGGCGGCGGACTGGTGATCGGCACCGAATACGAGCCGACCAAGGCCGCCGCCGCGCGGGCGTCGCTGGCCGAGGCAGGACTGGGCGACCTGGTGGACATCCGCGACGGCGATGCGCTGGAGACCCTGGCGCGGGATCTGCCCGACCAGGTCGACATCCTGTTCCTGGACGGTGCCAAGGAGATGTACCTGGATATCGTCCGGCTCGTGGAACCGAACCTGTCCCCCGGCGCGCTGCTCATCGCGGACAATTCGAACCGCACCCCGGATCTGCTCGACTACCTGCGCGACAGCGGCGACTATCTGCCCACCGCCGTGGCCGACGACGTCACCGTGGCCCTGCGCACCGCGCGGTAATCCGCGCATTCCGGCGGGTCTTCATCCGCCCGCGTCGCCTCGTTCGGCCGAATGGGGCGTCACGAGCGGTGGAATTCATTCGCACGACCCCGCACCCCGAGTCGAGGGCTGCCGCGACGTGGCCTGTTCGCGCCGGGGGCACTAGCCCCTGCATCACACGCGAGGCCCGCCGGCGTCGCGCCTGGGCACATCAGGAGAGCCGAGGGAACCCGAGATCATCCCCGCCGTGGAAGGTGACCGGATGCCCGGTGGAGGCGATCACGTCTCCAACGAGCAATCCAGTCGTTCACTCATCCGGCCGCACCGACGCGCGACGTTATCGTAAGGCGCGGCTGGAGCCCGTCCGTCACCTACGCGGCGGGCAGCACGCCCACACGATCACGGACAGCGGTAGTCCGAGTGCTGCCAGTATTCCGACCACGGTCCGGCTCACCCGGATACACCGGGCCGCATGTTCACCCATCGGCCGAAAGTCATTCGTGGACAGATCGTTTCAACGCCGACCACGGACATGACCGAATTCGGGGTGAGCACGTCCAGGTGGTCCGGCGTAGCAGTGATCACGGTGTCCATGTCCGCTTCGCGGACCTGGTCGGCCAGCGGGATGAGGGAGTTCTCGGGCGGCCAGATCACCGCGTAGCCCAGATGCCTTGCGAGCCGCTGTATTCGGGCTCTGCACCATTCCTGCGCCGCACTGTCCGGGTCGAGGCGGTCGCACCCGCGACAGCGCGCGGAGCGACAGACATCGGTACGGCAGATACCGCAGCCAGCCCTGATCGGCGACCGGATGCGATCGGCTCACCGGGCGATCGCCGCGTCGGGCGCCGCGTCGAACCGGTTCGCCGGACGTGCGAGTCCGTAGTGCCCGCGCAGGGTGGACTCGGCGTATTCGGTCCGGAACAGGCCGCGCTGCTGCAGGATCGGCACCACCCGGTCCACGAAGGTGTCCAGGCCCGAGGGCAGGGCGGCGGGCATCACGTTGAATCCGTCGGCGGCGCCGTCGGTGAACCATTCCTCGATGGTGTCCGCGACCTGTTCCGCGGTGCCCGCGAAGGTCCGGTGGCCGCGGCCGCCGCCGAGCCGGGCGATCAACTGCCGCACCGTGAGTCGCTCTCGGCGGGCCAGGTCGACGATCAGCGTGAACCGGCTCTTCGCCCCCTGGATCTCGTCCTCGGTGGGCAGATCGGCGGGCAACTCGCTGTCCAGGTCGAGCGCCTCGACGGGCAGCTTGAATCGCTCGGCGAGGGCGCGCCGCTGGTACTCCGGCCGGATCAGGTTGGTGAGCTGGTCGTCCAGTTCACGCGCATGCGCTTCGGTATCTCCGATGACGGGCACGATTCCGGGCAGGATCTTGACCGTATCGGGGTCGCGCCCGAGCCGGCGGGCGCGGTCCTTCAGGTCGGCGTAGAACCGCTTACCGTCTGCCAGGGTCTGCTGTGCGGTGAAGACCGCCTCGGCATACCGAGCGGCGAATCCCTTGCCGTCCTCGGACGAACCCGCTTGTACCAGAACGGGATACCCTTGCGGTGAACGCGGCACGTTGAGCGGCCCGGCGACGCGGAAGTACTCGCCGATGTGGTTGATCTCGCGCACCTTGTCCGGATCGGAGTGGATGCCCAGTTCCTTGTCGCCGATATAGGCGTCATCGTCCCAGCTGTCCCAGAGTTTGGTTGCCACGTCGACGAATTCGGCGGCCTTCTCGTAGCGCAGCCGATGGTCGGGAACGTCGTCGAGGCCGAAGTTGCGCGCCGCGTCGGCGCCGGCGGTGGTGACGATGTTCCAGCCCACCCGGCCACCGGACACCCAGTCCACCGAGGCGAACCGGCGGGCCAGGTTGTAGGGATCGTTGTAGCTGGTCGAGGCGGTGGCGATCAGGCCGATCCGGCTGGTGCGCAGCGCGATCGCGGTCAGCAGGATCGTCGGCTCCAGTTTGCCGACCGGTCGTCGGCCCGGATCGCCCTGCAGTACGGGCGAATCCGCGAAGAAGATGGAGTCGAACCTACCCCGCTCGGCGGTCTGCGCCAGACCGATGTAATGCTCGACATCCAAGTGCGCCAACGGGTTCGATTCCGGCAGCCGCCACGACGCCTCGTGGTGGCCGGTGGACATCAGGAATGCGTTCAAATGCAGGGTTCTGCTCATCGGTATGCGGAATTCTTTCCGGTAGTAGAAAAACGGCGCTCACGCCGCGATCGGATCGGCGCCCAGAGCGCTCAGCAGCGAACGCCGGAGCTGTTGGAACTGCGGTTCGGCCGGGTCGCGCGGGCCTTCGATATCGATGTCGATATCCACGGCGATGCGGCCGCGGTCCAGGATCAGCACCCGCTCGGCCAGCGAAATGGCCTCGTCCACATCGTGGGTCACCAGCAGCACGGTCGGACGATGCGCCGCGACCAGGCGGCGCAACAGCGCGTGCATGCGGATGCGGGTCAGCGCGTCGAGGGCGCCGAAGGGCTCGTCGGCCAGCAACAGTTCCGGCTCGCCCACCAGCGCCCGCGCCAGCGCGGCCCGCTGCTGTTCGCCGCCGGAAAGCTCACCGGGCCAGGCTTTCTCGCGTCCGGCCAGACCCACTTCGGTCAGCAGTCGCGTGGCCGCGGCCCGGCGCGAACGCGGCTGCCCGTACAACACGTTCGCCAGCACCCGCTTCCAGGGCAACAGCCGCGAGTCCTGGAACACCATCGATGTGCGCGCCGGCACCCGCAGCAGGCCCTCGCCCGCGACGCCGTGATCGATTCCGGCCAGCGCCCGCAGCAGCGTGGATTTTCCGGACCCGCTCTTGCCGAGCAGCGCCACGAACCGGCCCTCGGGAATCGTCAGATCGATGTCGTCCAGTACCGCCCGGCCGCCGAACCTGCGGGTCACACCGGCCAGTTGCACACCCGCACCGATACCGGCCGGATCTTCGGCCGGGGTCAGTCCGCCAGAGTCTGCCGCCACGACAACACCTTTCGCTCCAGGATCCGGATTCCCGAATCACACAGCAGGCCGAAGATCCCGTAGACCGCCAGCGCGACGAGAATGACGTCGGCCTGGCCGTAGTTCTGGGCGTCCTGCATCATCTTTCCCAGGCCGTCGGTCGCATTGACCGATTCGACCACCACCAGCACCAACCAGGACGTATTCACCGCGAGCCGCAGGCCGAGGAAGAACCCGGGCAGTGATCCGGGAATCACCACCTGCCGAATGAATTCGAACCGGGAAACGCTCTGGATCTCCGACAATTCGACGAGCCGCCGATCGATACCGGTCAATGCGGAATGCGTGGGCACGTAGAGGGTGACCGCGGCGGCGAGCATGATCAGCACGATCTTGAAGCCGTCGCCGATACCCAGCCACAGGATCATCAGGGGCACCAGGCCCAGCGTGGGAATCGAACGTTTGACTTGAACCACGCCGTCCACCAACGACTCTCCGGTGCGCGAGAGTCCGGCGATCAATGCCAGGGCGGTGCCGATCACGACGCCGAGCAGCACCCCGGTGGCCACCCGCTGCATGGACACCGCGATATCGGCGAGCAGTTGCCCGTCGGTGAGCAACCGCCACGCGGTCGCGGTGACCGTCCACGGCGCTGACAATTTCCGCGGATCGAGCAATCCGAGGTATGCACCCGCCGACCAGGCGGCGAGCAGCAGCGCCACACCCAGCAGCCTGGCGAACGGGAGCTGCCGGCGCAGGCCGAGCCGACGGCGCGCGGGTCGCGCGGTGAAACCGGCCGCAGCCGTCCTGCCCGGCGCGGCGAGCGCGGGAAGATGCGCGGAAACGACGGTCATGACCTCACCCCTGTGCGATGGTGCGATAGTTCGGAGCCACCGCTTCGCCGGCGACCTTCTCGAAGCGCCGGTCGAACAGCTGGTGGGCGTCGAAGGATTTCCCGAATGCGCCCGAGCCGGTGATCAAATCGATCGTCTTCTGTTCCCAGTCGATGGCCTGATCCCAGTTCTCCGGGAAATACGGTCGATCCGTCGTGGCCATGATGCGGCGGCCGTCCGCCTCGCTCACCCCTTGATTCGCGACGTAGTAGTCGGCGATCCAGCGGTCCTGGTTCTCCCACTCCCAGACCTTGGCCCGCGACCAGAACTTGACGAATTCCGTTATCGCCGCGAGTTTTTTGTCGTCGCCGAGCACCGAGGTCGGCGCCCACAGAATGCTCAGCGCGTCGACGGCGTTGGTGGGCACCGTGGTCGCGCCCTGGGAGCGGTACTGCGTGAGATATTTCGTCAGCGACGGTTCGGCCAGCGGCGCCACATCGACCTGCCCGGCCTGCAGCGCGGTGAGGAACTGCGGACTGTTGAGCTGCACGAGCGTGACATCCTTGGTGCTCAGCCCGGCCTGCCGCAGACTCCGCAACACCACCCCGCCCTGTGCCTGGCCGGGCGAGAACGCGATCTTCTTCCCGCGCAGATCCGCCAATGTGTGGATCGCTGTGCCCGGGGCGGTGGCCAGGCCGTAGTTGGGACTGCTACGCCAGAGCACGGCCACGATGCGGGTGTCCAGACCTTGTGCGCGCGCCTGAATGGACGGAATTCCGGCGTTGCTCGCCAGGTCCACCGCATGCCCCTTGAATGCCTGGATCACATCCGGCCCAGCGGAGATGTTCGGCCAGTCGGACACGGTGAACGGCAGTTTGCCGATCTGCCCGCTGCTGGTCAGCGCGACCTTCATATCGGTCGCGGAGATCTTCAGCGAGGTCCCGGGCGGCACGCCGGCCGGTAGCGCCTTACCGAGATCGGCCGACCCGCCGGAGGTCGCACAGCCCGCGGTGGCACAGGCGGCGATCAGCACCGCGAGGGACGCCGCGCCGACCCGGCGGGTGCGGCGCATCCGGTGCGCGGACGGTCGCGCTTCGATAAGCTTTCTCATCCGTCGATCGTCGCGAATTATGTTGTGTCCCACAATATTCGGTCTATTTAAAATTACCGGGACTCGAACTGCGGCGTCGTCACCGCCGTTCGGCGCACATCGAATCCGTCCGTCGCGACGGCGAGCGGGTCGGCGTAGAGGCGATGCAGCAGCACCGTCGCGGCGGCTGTTTCGAGCGAGCGCCCCGGAAACGATGTGCCGGTGACGCGGCGCCGCGCGGACGAACCCATCTGCGCCCGCGCGGCGATGGCGTCGAAGTAGGTGGCGCGCACCTCGGGCAGAAGACTGAAGGCGCGATCGGTGATGATGAGCGTCTCCGGATTCAGTACGTCGAGCAGAGTCGCGGCCACCACGGCGAGCCCGCGCGCACGCTCCTGGAACAGCTCGTGCGCCCGCGAATCGGTCCCGGCGGCGGCGATCAGCGCCGGAATAGTGGGTTTGTCGACGAGTCGCAATGCGGCAGCGCGCTTTTCGAGTGACCGGTCGGAGTACGCGTCGAGCGGGCCCTCGGCGTGCGGTCCGAGTCCGGATGGCAGGAGCGTGGCCAGTGATCCGGCCGAGGAACCGGGGCCGTAGTGCACCCGGCCGTCGACGGCGAACGCGGCATCGATGACATTGCCCACGAACAGCACCGCCGCCGAGGTTTCGAAACCCAGGACGCCGAAGAGCTGCTCCGCGTGCACCATCGCGCGGGCGTGGCTGTCGAGTTCGACCGGCAGTCCGGTCAGCCGCGCCAGCAGCTCCCGGACAGGGGTGCCGCGCAGGCGCAGCAGCGGATGTGACAGCACCACACCGGCCTCCGGGTCGACCCAGCCTCCGGTCGCCACACCGACGCCGAATATCCTTGTGTCGGAAGGAAGTTCGCGGCGCAGTGCGGCGAGCGCGGCGGCCGCGTCCGCGACCAGATCGGCGCCCTCGATGCTGCGGTGCGGGACCAGCGCGTCGGCGATGATCGTCCCCGCGATGTCGAGCACCGCGACCCGGGTCTGGCTCGCCGCGAAATGGATGGCCGCCACCGCGTTTCGCCGGTCGAGTTCCAGCGGGGAATGCGGCCGGCCCACCCGCTGCGACCGGTCCGCCGGCGGCGATTCGCGCAGCAGTCCCACATCGAGCAGCGCCCGGGTCTGACCGGTCACCGTCGCCGGGGACAGGCCCGCGTGCGCCGCGATCACCGAACGCGATGCACTCCCCGATTTCAACAGCGCACGCAGCACCGCGCCCGCGGCCGTCGGCCATCCTCTCGCCGCTCTCATAGGCCTCGGTTCCGTCTGTTCCCCACTCGTCTCCGCCCGAGACTACGAGACCGAGATGCCTGTGTGACCGTTCCGCCTCAGCGTGATCCGAACTCGGGCGAATCGGTCGGACGGTGGTGGCCCGCATCGGCCGAACGCCATTCTACGACGAGCCCGAATTAATTCGATCGAGAAAATAAATATCGCGGATATTTGAAATCAGAGCGACCCCAACAAGTGCGTCGCGCCCGATTCGGAAATTACCATCGGAACCGTCGTGCGGACCGCGAAGATACTGCGTCCCACGGCATCCAACCGCACCAATGGCAACTCTTGGCCGGTGCGTTCGAATCCGATGGAGTGTAGTGAAATGACGCTGGCTGTCGAAAAGAACGAAGCGACCGCAGGCAACGAAGGCGCGTTCACCGTGCAGCGGGTCGCCGGGCATATCGGTGCGGAAGTCAAGGGACTGGACCTCAGCCGCCCGCTCGACGACGAGGCCGTCGCGCGACTGCGCCGCAAACTGCTGAAGCACAAGGTGCTGTTCTTCCGCGACCAGCACCTCGGCCACGCCGAGCAGATCGAGTTCGGCCGCCGCTTCGGCGAACTCACCCACGCCCACCCGCACGAGGACGCGCCGCCCAGCGACGCCCCGCAGATCCTCACCATCGACCCGCAGGTCTACCAGCGGCGCTACGGCTCGGCCCGGCCGGACTCCCAGGAGCGCCAGTACAGCTACTACAGCGGCTGGCACACCGACGTCACCGCCTCGGTCAACCCGCCGGCCATCTCCATCCTGCGCTCGGAGGTGGTTCCCGAATTCGGCGGCGACACCACGTGGACGAATCTCGTTGCGGCATATGAAGGTTTGTCCGAGCCGCTGCGCAAGTTCGCCGACGGCCTGACCGCGGTGCACCGGTTCTCGGCGGGCCGCAAGTTCGACGACGACGAGGCCTACGCGCGCCGGATCAACGACAACCTGCTGATCTCGGAACATCCGGTGGTGCGGGTGCATCCCGAGACCGGCGAGCGGGCGCTGTTCGTCAACCCGGGCTTCACCGATCACATCGTCGGGGTGTCTCCGGTCGAGAGCGCGAAGATCCTCGAGCTGTTCTTCGGCCACCTCAGCAGCCCCCGGTACACGGTCCGGTTCCGCTGGGATGCCGCCAGCGTCGCCGTCTGGGACAACCGCGCCACCGCCCACCTCGGCCCGCAAGACCTCGGTCACTTGGACGTGACGCGGACCCTGCACCGGGTGACGGTGGTCGGCGACCGCCCGGTGGGTCCGGACGGATTCGTCTCGCAGATCATCGCGGGCGAGGAGTTCACGACCGAGGCGAAGGTCAAGGTCTCCTGAGGAACGCCGCGGCCCGGTGCGCCTCGCCGCCGGGCCGCGAATCCCGGCACCGCCGCCGGGCCGCGAAGTTTTCGGGGCCGCCTCGCGGGTAGCCGCTCACCGAGTTATACCGGACGAGCAGCGAATGTCGAGGAGGGCACGATGCAGGGATCACAGCTCGGAACACCGAACATCCTGGTCATCACATCGAATACCGGCGTCGAGCGGGACGAGTTGCTGGTACCGCTGGAACGGCTGCGCGAGCGCGGCGCCCGTGCGGTGCACGCCGCTCCGGAGAAGAGTTCGGTGCAGACCTTCGTCCACGACACCGAGAAGGACGTGACCGTCGAACCGGACAACGACCTGGGCTCGGTGTCCGCGTCCGACTACGACGCCGTCGTCATCCCCGGCGGAACCGTGAACGCGGACAAGCTCCGTCAGGAACCGCGGGCGGTGGAACTGGTGCGCGCGTTCGCGGAGGCGGGCAAGCCGGTCGCGGCCATCTGCCACGGCCCATGGCTGCTGGTCGAGGCCGGTCTCGCCGACGGGCAAACGGTCACCTCGTATCCGTCGTTGCGCACCGATATCCGCAACGCGGGCGGTCAGTGGGTCGATCAGCAGGTGGTGCACTCCTCGGAGGACGGCCGCACGCTCATCACCTCGCGCAATCCGGGCGACCTCGAGGCGTTCTCGGCGGCGATCGCCGGTGCCTCCTTCGGTGCGGCGACCACGCACTGACGCCACCGCTGGGCCGTCACCCGCCGGTCACCAGACCAATGATGACCGCGGTCCCGACCATCAGCCAGGCGGCGTAATCCCCCAGATGGCCGCTGTGCACGCCGTGCAGTCCGGTGATGAGTAGCCGAACAGGACGAACCACCTTGCGCGGCAACGTCTTCGCACCGAAGACGAGTGCGCAGGCGGCGACCGCCGCGGCCAGCGCCGCGGACACCAGGCCCCACCCGGCACCGGCCGGGGTCCAGCCGATATGCGGCGCCGCCGGAGCGGCCGCCGCGGCGACACCGCGAAGTGCGTGCGCCCGGTAGTCGCCCGCATCGCAGAACTGCGCGGCGGCGGGGCCGACGGTTCGCGCGAGCACCGGCAGCCCCGAAGCCACCCCGATCGCCAGGAGGGCGATCACCGCGCCGAGCATCGTCGCGGGCGGCCGCCCG
Source organism: uncultured Nocardia sp. (assembly GCA_966435935.1). Taxonomy (GTDB): domain Bacteria; phylum Actinomycetota; class Actinomycetes; order Mycobacteriales; family Mycobacteriaceae; genus Nocardia. Next base: position 29,744 of record CBJNFW010000012.1, on the reverse strand, counting down.
ACCGGCGTGGTGTCGGGTTGTTCGTGCGCACCGGTGGTCTCCTCACCGGTCTCCGCGTCGCCGGGACGGCCGCCGAGACCGAAGAAGACCCGCGATCCGGCGCGCAGCACGGCCGCGCCGGTCAGCGCGGAAACGACGACCACCGTCGCCGTGAGCGCGGCCGAGTCGGCGGACTCCTCGAGCAGCGCCTTCCCCAGGCCCACGCCGCTGAGCGGCAGTCCGGACAGCAGCAGGCCCGCCGTCAGATACAGCACCCCGGTTCCGCGATGACGGCGGGCGCGACCGAACAGGCCGTGTTCGTCCAGAGATCGGTACTGCGACAAGATGATTCCGGTCAGCAGGAACAACGCGCCCTTCACCGCCGCGTGGCCGGCCAGGTACAACGCGGCCGCGGCAACGCCCGCCGGTGTGGCCGCGGCCAGGCCGAGCAGGAACAGGCCGATGTGCGCGATCGTCGAGTAGGCCAGCATGCGTTTGAGATGCCGTTGCAACAGGCACATCACCGCGCCCAGCACCGCGGTCACCACCCCGAGCACCAGCATCGTCCGGTGCGCGGCGGCCGGTGTGAGCACGCCGCGGAACGCCGACCAGTACAGTCTCGCCAGACCGTAGACCCCCAGCGGCGCCATCACGCCGGAGAACAGCAGGCACACCGGTGCGGGCGCGACCGCGTGCGCGTCGGCCAGCCAGAAATGGAACGGAACCACCGCGGCCTTCACCAGCCAGCCCGTGACGACGAGCCCGAAGCCGATGAGCACCACGACGTTTCGTCCGTGGCCTGCCAGTTCCGCCCCCAGCTGCGGCAGACCCAGTTGCCCGGTGCGGGCGTAGAGCAGGCCGATGCCGAACAGGCACAGATACGCGCCGAGCGAGTTGATCACACCGAAATTCAAAGCGCCCTGGACCGATTCGGGTTCCTCGTTCTTCAGGCCGGTCAGGGCGTAGGCCGCGACGCTCATCAACTCGAAGAACACGAACATGTCGAACAGGTCGCCGGTGAGCACGAATCCGCTCATGCCCGCGGTGAACATCAGGATCAGCGCGGGATAGTGGGCGTGCAGACTGTCGAAGTAGTGCCACCCGAACAGCAGTCCGAGCACGGTGAGCACCGCCACCAGCAGCGCCGCGCCGGCGCCGAGCCGATCGGCGGCCAGCACGATGCCGACCGCGAAATGCGGCCCCGGCCGCCAGCCGCCCGCCCACGTCACCACCGTCCCCCGGCCGGTGGCGTACAGCAGCGCGCCCGCGGCCACCACGCCCGCCGCGGCCACCGCCAGCGCGACGCCGTCGACCACGCGACGCGAGATGTGCCGCCCGAGCGCGAGCAGCAGGCATGCGCCACCGATGGGCACGGCGATCACCAAGGGCGGCAGCGTATTCGAGGCGAGCATCAGCCGCGCAGCGCGTGCAGTTCGTCGGGAACCACCGTGCCGTGCCGCTTCGAGACCTGGATGACCAGGGCCAGCAGCAGTGCGCTGACCGTCGCCGAGACCACGATGTCGGTCAACGCCATCGCCTGCACGATCGGGTCCACCACCCGCGACCCCGGCGGATTCGCGGAACCGAAGATCGGCGCCGTGGCCCCTTTCTGATAACCGATCGCCAGCAACAGGACGTAGGTGCTCGATTGGGCGATCGACACGCATACGACCGTGTGCACGAGATGGCGGCTGCGCACCACCCCGGTCATGCCGGCCAGCAGCAGCCATACGGCCACCACGTACGGAAACACGTTCACGCACTGTCCTTTCCAGCCGATTCGTGCCGATCGAGGAATTGCGCCAGCAACACCACCACACCGCTGCCGACCGCGATGCCGACCGCGCAGCTGTACAGCGGCACGGTCCCGGCCGAGAGCAGCTCCCCGGCCCGGCCGAGCGGAAGGATATTGGCCAGGAACCCCGATCCGGTGACCAGTCCGGCGATTCCGAGTGCGACCACCGCGCCCAGACCGCCCGCCTCCCCGAATTCGTACCAGCTCAAGGGCCGAACGCGCCGCAACGCCTCGTAGTCTCCGGCGATGTACAGCAGATGGATGCCGGTGGCGAGTACGACGCCGCCCTGGAATCCGCCGCCGGGGGTCAGATGGCCGTGCACGACGACGTCCGCGCCGATCACCACCGTGATCGGCAGCATCAGGTAACCGGCCGACGCCGTCGCGGCGAGCAACCCGGATCTGCGGCGGTCCCTTTTCGGCCGCGCCGGCGCGGTCTCACGCAACAGCGTGGCCGCTCCCACCACTGCGGCGACGAGGATGCCCTCCTCGCCGAGAGTGTCCAGCCCGCGCTGGTCGAAGTTGACGGAGGACACCACATTCGGCGAGTTCTGCCGCGCGGCGGCGGCGACGGTGGCGTCCCGGTACGGATGGGTGTCCGCGCCGAACGCGGGCAGGTGCCAGACCGCGACCAGCAGCGCCGCCAGCACGCCCGCGGCGCCGAGGAGGAACACCGCCCACCGCCACGCCGTACTCATCGGCGTTGCCGCCGCACCATGCGCACGGTGAGCAACACCATCAGCGGAACCACCGCCGAACCCACCGCGATCTGCGACAGCGCCACGTCCGGCGCGCCGAGCAACAGGAACGCCGGCGCGAGCAGCACGCCGTACACCGCGAGCGAAACCGCTTGCCGCTGTGGGCCGTCGGTGCACACCACGATCGTCCCGGCCACCGCCACCAGGATCAGCGACACCACGAGCAGGACGTTCATCGCTCCTCCTCGCCGGAGCCGCCCGCCCCGCCCGCCGAACGCACCGCACGGGGCGCGTTGAGTTTGCCTATCGCCGCGGTCAGAGCCGTGCCGGTGAAGCCCAGCAGGACCACGGTGGCGACCACGGTCAGCGTGGTCATTCCGGGGCCCGCGTCGAACAGGACGGCCACGGCCAGCAGCGGGCCGCTGGCCGAGCCGACGATACCCGGATAGTGCAGCCGGGTGGGCGCGTCCCGGACCCATACCGCCGCGAGCGACGCGCACACCGCGCCGAGCACCGACAGGCCGAGGACCGCGGCTGCGGCCCAGTGCACCAGATCAGTCACCGGACGCTCCGATCAGGCGCGCGTACACCAGCGTTCCGGCGAAGGACAGCAGAGCCAGCACGAACGGCACGATCAGATAATCCGGCCGGCCCACCCCCAGGCTGACGGCCACCAGTGCCAGGGTCACCTCCGAGCCGATCAGTTGCAGTCCGATCAGGCGGTGCGCGGCAGCCGAACGCGCGGTCACCACCAGGCCCGGCCCGATCGCGCCGATCAACAGCACCGCCGCGGCGAGCAGCCAGATCCCATGGCTCACAGTCGATCTCCCGTCGAGGCGACGCGGCGTATCCGCTGGGCCATCGCCGTCGGCCGCAACGGCAGTCGATGTACCACCAAACGCTGACGCTCTGAGTCGGAGCCGACCACCACCGCGCCGGGGGTGGCGCAGGTGAGCACCGTGGCGGCGGCTTCGCGACCGTCGCGCCGCGCCGCGGAATGTTCGAAAGGCAGTGGCAGATAGGTGTATTCGCCGCCCGCCCCGCGCCGGCGCGCCGCGAGCCACAGCGCACCCGCGGCATCGGCGACGATCGCGGGAATCAGATGCGCCGCGGCCCGGGCCGAATCCGCCGGCAGCCGCCACGCTCCGCGCGCGGCCCGTCGCGCGGGACGGGCACAGGCGGCCACCGGGATCGCGAATATCCCCGATGCCGCCCATTCCTGCCAGCTGGGCGTCGTCACGGTGGCCTGCCAGATCGCGACGCAGGCGCACCACCACGCGATCGTCTCGACCGCCGCCCCGGTGCGCGCCCCGGAGACCGGCTCGCTCATCCGCTCCCGCCTTCCCGGCGGTTGCGGATGGCGTCGCCGACCCGATCGAAGAGCGCGAACGGCGGCCCCATCAGGGCGTTCGCCAGGGACGACTCGCCTGCCCTCGGGTGCGGACGGGTCGGGGCGATCGCTTCGGCGAACCGCACCGTATCGGCCATCCGGTACAGCTGGGTCTGCGAGAACTGCTCGCGCAGCAGGGTGAACTCCTCGGCCTCCTCATGCGCGGCGTGCTCGGCGACGGCATCGGCGAACTGCGCGAACCGGGGCCCGAAGCCGGGATCGTCCACATCCATGTCGCACAGGTCCGCGAGCTGACGTTTGGCTCGATGCTCTTCCGCGAGACGGGCTTTCACCATATCGTCGACGCCGAACGCGGCACGCCGCGCCGCCCGGTGCACCACCTCCTCCTCGGCACTCTCGTGCACGGCCAGGAGGCGCACCAGCTCGTGGAACAACTGCCGCCGGTCCTCGTGCCGGCCCCGGATCTGCCCGAGCAGAGTGGCGATCTGCTCGTGCTGCGCGGTCAGCACCTCGACGACGTCCTGTTCGGCCTTGTCCTGCATGTCGAGCTCCTCGCTGTGTGGACAGCTCAGCTTCTGCCGCTCGGGATGAATTCCTGCGCCTTGGTTTTCACGCCCTGGGTCATCATGTGCCACGCCTCGGGATCGCCGTGCAGCACCGATTCGGCGGTGGACTTCATCTGTTCCCAGGTCGCGTGCGGCGGGATCGGCGGCATCTCCGGATCACAGCGCACGTCCAGAACCGTGGGACGGTCGGCGCGCAGCGCCTGCTCCCAGGCACCGGCGATATCGCCCGGATCGTCGACAGCGACGGCGTTGAGCCCGAACGAGCGTGCGACGTCGGCGTAGGAGATGTCCGGAAGTGATTGGGACTCTTCGAATTTCGGCGATCCGCTCATCGCGCGCAGCTCCCAGGTGACCTGGTTCAGATCGTTGTTGTGGCAGACACACACGATCAGCCGCGGATCGCTCCACTCGTGCTGGTACCGCGCGATGGTCATCAGCTCGGCCAACCCGTTCATCTGCATCGCCCCGTCGCCGACCAGCGCGATCGCCGGGCGTTCGGGATGGGCGAACTTCGCGCCGATCGCGTACGGCACCCCGGGCCCCATCGTCGCCAGCGTGCCGGACAGCGAGCCGCGCATCGTGCCGCGCATCCGCAGGCACCGGGCATACCAGTTGGTGAACGAACCGGAGTCCGCGGTGATGATCGCGTTGTCCGGAACCCGTTGGGACAGTTCCCAGATCACCCGCATCGGGTTCACCGGTTGCGCGTCGAGCATCGACTGACGTTCGATCGTCTCCCACCAGCGCGCCACGCCGGCCTCGATCTTCTCCCGCCAGGTGCGGTCGGTCTTGCGGGTCAGCAGTGGAATCAGTTCCGCCAGTGTCGCTTTCGCGTCGCCGACCAGATTGACCTCGGTGGGATAGCGCATTCCGATCATCGCCCCGTCGATGTCGATCTGCACCGCGCGGGCCTGGCCGAACTCCGGGAAGAACTGTGCGTAGGGCAGATTCGAGCCGACGATCCACAGGGTGTCGCAGTCGCGCATGAGTTCGTAACTCGGCCGCGTGCCCAGCAGGCCGATCGCACCGGTGACGAAGGGCAGTTCGTCGGAGAGCACATCCTTGCCCAGCAGCGCCTTGGCGACACCGGCTCCGGTGATCTCGGCGAGTTCGGTCAGTTCGGCGGCGGCCCCGCGCGCACCCTGCCCGGCCAGGATCGCCACCCGCGAGCCGGCCTCGATGACCTCCGCGGCGCGGCGGATATCGTCGGTATCGGGAATCACCCGCACGCCGGTCTCGGTCGGAGGGCTCGACGGCACCTGCTTGAACTCGTGCGTCGGCCCCTCGTACCGCTCCTCCTGCAGATCCGCCGGAATGATCACGGCGGTCGGCGCGCGTCGCGCGCGGGCGATCCGGAAGGCGCGGTCGAGCGCGTTGGGCAGCTGACTGGGGACGTTCACCTCGACCAGATAGTCGCTGGCCACATCCTTGTACAACGACTGCAGGTCGACCTCCTGCTGATAGTTGCCGCCCATCGCGCTGCGCGCGGTCTGCCCGACGATCGCCACCACCGGCACATGGTCGAGTTTGGCGTCGTAGAGGCCGTTGAGCAGATGGATCGCACCCGGGCCCGAGGTCGCCGCGCAGACCCCGATCTCCCCGCTGAACTTCGCGTATCCCACCGCCTCGAACGCGGACATCTCCTCATGACGCGCCTGTACGAACTCGGGTTCGTTGTCCGCCCGGCCGAAGGCGGCGATCAGACCGTTGATGCCGTCGCCGGGATATCCGAAGACCTGCTTTACGCCCCATTCCCGCAGGCGCTGCAGGACGTAGTCGCCAACCAGTTGAACCATGTTCGCTCCTGTCCGTGTCGTCCGGTCCGCCGCGGCGGCGTCGCCGCTTCGGCGGCCGGATACCCGGGCACTCGCGCCTCAATCGCCGCGTGTGCGATCCGCGCACGCGGGTAGCCGCGACGCATCGCGACCGTGCCGCCGACAGGAAGGTGCTCCCGAAATGACCGTGTCCGACTCTGCGACTCACACACCATCCCGGCACGCGCCGTGGCCGCTGCAGGCCCTGCGGGAGGCGCTGACCGAGCGAGTCGACGGCGAGGTCCGCTTCGATTCGGGCACCCGGGCCACCTATTCCACCGACGCCTCGAACTACCGCGCGGTGCCGCTGGGCGTGGTCGTGCCCCGCACCCCCGAGGATGCCGCCGAAACGGTGGCGATCTGCCGGGAGCACGATGTGCCGGTGCTCTCGCGCGGCGGCGGCACGAGCCTGGCCGGGCAGTGCTGCAACACCGCGGTGGTGATCGATTGGACCAAGTACTGCAATCGCGTGCTCTCGGTCGACGCCGAGGCGCGGCGGGCGGTCGTGGAGCCGGGCATCGCGCTGGACCGGCTCAACCGGGAACTCGAGCCGAAGGGGCTGATGGTCGGTCCCAAACCCTCGACGCATGTCAGCTGCACGATCGGCGGAATGATCGGCAACAACTCCTGCGGCTCCACCGCCCAGGCGTACGGCAAGATGGCCGATTCGGTGCGGCGCCTGGAGATCGTGACCTACGACGGCCTGCGCGCCTGGGTGGGTTCCGGCGGGCCGGAGGCGACGGACGGATCGAGGCCGGACGACCGGCTGAACACCCTGATATCCGGCTTGCGCGGCATCGCCGACCGATACGGAGACGATATCCGCAAGGCGTATCCGCAAATCCCCCGGCGGGTTTCCGGATACAACCTCGACGCGCTGTTGCCGGAGAACGGGTTCGATCTGGCCACCCTGTTGGTCGGCACCGAGAGCACGCTGGCGACGGTGCTGCGCGCGGAGATCTCCCTGGTCCCCATCCCCAAGGCGAAGGCGCTGGTCGTACTGGGCTTCGAAGACGTCTACGCCGCCGCGGACGCCGTTCCGCACGTGCTGCGGCACGAACCGGCGGCGCTCGAGGGCCTCGATCACCGCCTGGTGCAGCTCGAGCACAGCAAACACCTGGCGGAGCGGGCGATACAGCAGCTGCCGGACGGAAACGCCTGGCTCATGGCACAATTCGACGCCGACGACCAGAACGCGGCCGACCGCAAGGCGCACGCGATGGTCGAGGACCTGCACGAGCGAACCGGCGCGGATTCGTCCCTGCTCGACGATCCGATGCGGGAGGCGGAGATCTGGGCCGCGCGCGAGGCCGGCCTCGGCGCCACCGCCTATCCCCCCGACGGGCCGGAGACGCACGAGGGCTGGGAGGACGCCGCGGTTCCGCCCGAACGCCTGGGTGAATATCTGCGCGACTTCGAGCGGCTGCTGACCAGCTTCGGCTACGAATCCAGTTCGCTCTACGGGCATTTCGGGCACGGCTGCGTGCACACCCGCATTCCGTTCGATCTGCGCACCGCCGAGGGAATCGAGAACTACCGCCGATTCGCCGAGGCCGCAGCGCATCTGGTGACCGGATACGGCGGATCGCTGTCCGGCGAGCACGGCGACGGCCAGTCCCGTGCCGAGTTGCTGCCGATCATGTTCGGCGACCGCGTCGTCGCCGCGTTCGGCGAGGTCAAGGCGCTGTTCGATCCGCGCAACCGGATGAACCCGGGCAAGATCGTGGATCCGCATCCGCTCGACCGCGATCTGCGGCAGGGCGTGGCCTACCGGCCGTGGGATCCGGCCACCCATTTCAGCTTCCCCCAGGACGGCGACCGATTCAGTGTCGCCGCCAATCGCTGTGTGGGCGTGGGGAAATGCCGCGGCGAGCACGGCGGGGTGATGTGCCCGAGTTACCGGGCGACCAGGGAGGAGGAGCACTCCACCCGGGGGCGCTCGCGTGTCCTGTTCGAAATGATGAACGGCGACGTCATCACCGACGGCTGGCGATCCGGCGAGGTGCTCGACGCCCTGGATCTGTGCCTGTCCTGCAAGGGATGTCGCAGCGACTGCCCGGTGAACGTCGATATGGCCACCTACAAGGCCGAATTCCTGTCGCACCACTACAGCCGGCGGCTGCGGCCGATGGCGCACTATTCGATGGGGTGGATTCCGCTGTGGGCGAGGCTGGGCACCGCGATCGCGCCGCTGGCCAACGCCGTCACCCACGCACCCGGTCTGGGGCGGCTGGTGGCCCGCGCGGGCGGGATAGACCCGCGCCGCGACATGCCCCGGTTCGCGACGCGACGATTCACCGAAACCTTCAATCCCCGAACCACTTCCGAATCGGCCCCGAACGGCACCGTACTGCTGTGGCCGGACACCTTCACCAACAACTTCGAACCCGCGATCGCGGACGCGGCCGTCGCGGTGCTCGAGGCGGCCGGATTCGGCGTTCAGATCCCGAACCGGAGCGTGTGCTGCGGGCTCACCTGGATTTCCACCGGCCAGCTGCCCACGGCCAAGCGCGTGCTGCGCCGGACGCTGCGAATCCTGGAGCCGCAGTTGCGCGCCGGAACCCCGATCGTGGTTCTGGAACCGAGCTGCGCCGCGGTGTTCCGCTCGGATCTGCCCGAACTCCTGCACGAGGACGAGGATGCGCACCGGCTGGCCGGGCAGACCCGCACCCTGGCCGAACTGCTGGCCGAGCGCGCCCCGGACTGGCGCCCGCCCGCCCTCCCGGAAAAGGTTCTGGCGCAACCACACTGCCATCACCACGCGATCATGAAGTACGACCGCGACCGCGAGCTGCTCGCCGGCGTCTGCGCCGACGTGCAGGTCCTGGATGCCGGATGTTGCGGACTGGCAGGTAATTTCGGCTTCGAACGCGGACACTACGAGGTGTCGGTCGCCTGCGCCGAGGACGCGCTCGTCCCGGCCGTGCGCGACCGCGCCCCCGGCACCCGCGTGCTGGCCGACGGCTTCAGCTGTCGCACCCAGCTCCGGCATCTGCTGCCCAGCTCCGAACCGCGCCACAGCGCCGAACTTCTGGCCGAGGCGATCGGAAAGGAAAGGCCGTGACCGCCACGGACGTTCGCATCGAAGGCCCGGTCACCGCGACCGCGTACAGGTTCCCCACGCCCGAACCCGAGGCCGACGGAACACTGAGCTGGGATGCCACCACCGCCGTGGTCGTCACGGTGCGGGCGGGCCGGGAGCAGGGCCTGGGCTGGAGTTACACCAGCGCCTCGACGGCCGCGGTGGTGGCGCACGATCTGGCGCCGGTGCTGCACGGCCGCTCCCCGTTCGACATCGACGGCATTCGCACCGCGATGCTGCGCGCCTGCCGCAACATCGGCACCGGTTCGGTGGTCGCGCACGCACTCAGCGCGGTCGACATCGCGCTGTGGGATCTACAGGCCCGGCTGCTGCGCACACCGCTGTCGACCCTGTTCGGCCCGGTGCGCCCGGCCACCCCGGTATACGGCTCGGGCGGTTTCACCACGCTCGACGACGACCAGCTCGCCGAGCAGATCGGCGGATGGCGGGCGGCGGGATGCACCGCGATGAAGATCAAGATCGGCCAGGATCGGGGCCAGGCGGTCGACCGTGACCTGCGCCGGACCGCGCTGGCCGCCGGTCTGGCCGGCGACGACGCGCGTCTGATGGTCGATGCCAACGGCGCGTACACCATCGACCAGGCGCGCGAGATCGGGGCCGAACTCGACCGCCTGGGCGTGGTCTGGTTCGAGGAGCCGGTCACCAGCGACAACCCGCGCGGATTGCAGCAGGTCCGCGGCGCGGTGCGCTGCGAGGTCGCCGCCGGGGAATACATCTACGACCGGTACGACGCCGCGGACCTGGTCGACATGGTCGACTGCCTGCAGTTGGACGTGACCCGCTGCGGCGGGTACAGCGGTTTTCGCGAGTGCGCGGCCCTGGCCGCCGCGCACGGGCTGGAGGTCTCCGCGCACTGCGCCCCGGCCCTGCACGCGCCGCTGGCCGCCGCCATTCCCAATCTGCGCCACGTGGAATGGTTCGCCGACCACGTGCGCCTGGAACCGCTTCTGGCGGAAGGCGTTCCGGAGGTCGTGGCCGGAATGCTCCCGCCGCACGGTGCGGAAGCATCCGGCATCGGACACGGTATGGCGCTGGCGGAGTCGGCCGCAGGATTCCGCCTGACCACCTGACGCGGGCCGGATCAGCGCCCAGCGGCGAATCGTCTCCGTCGGGCTGCGCGCCGCCCCCGAAGCGAAAGTCCGAACAAGGCCGGCTCCAAGGGGTTTCGGCGCGGAGCGGAGGCCAAGAATCCCGCGACCGATTCGATGCGGCGGGCCAGCCAGGCCTGCGGGCTGCGCCACTGGGCCCGGTCGTCGAAAACGCCGTGCGCGCCGAAATCTCGACCGCCCGCGCGATCCACCGGCGACCACAGGTTGTTCTCGCGCGGCCGCTCGTCGGAATCGGTTTGCTGCGAACGATATCCGGTGCGCGCGAGGTAGCGGTCCAGGATCGCGGGCGCCAGCCGCTGCGCCAGAACCGTGCCGACCGTGCTCGCGCCCACCCAATACTGTTTGCGGCGCGGATGCGCGGCGGCGAAGGTGATGGCCTCGGCCATGACCTCGGGCTGATAGATCGGCGGCACCGGCTGCGGCCGCTTCGGCAGCCGCGAGAGCACCCAGGAGAATTGCGGTGTGTTCACCGCCGGGGACTGCACCAGGGTGATGTGCACATTGCTGTGGTCGTGCAGCAACTCGACCCGCACCGCCTCGACGAAACCGTCGATCGCGTGTTTCGCGCCGCAGTAGGCCGACTGCAGCGGAATCGACCGCTCCCCCAACGCCGAACCCACCTGCACGATCGCTCCGCGATCACGCCTGCGCATCCGGGCCAGCGCGGTCATCGTGCCGTACACCGAGCCCAGGTAGGTGACCTCGGTGACGCGCCGGAATTCCGCGGGCTCGATCTCGGCGAACGGCGCGAACACAGACGTGAACGCCGAATTCACCCAGACGTCGATCGGTCCCAGTTCGGCCTCCACGCGGTCCGCGGCATCGTGCACCGCGTCGAAATCGGCGACGTCGGCGCGGATCGGCAGCGCGCGCCCCCCGGCGCGCTCGACGTCTTCGGCCGCCGCCGCCAATCCCGCACTGCCCCTGGCGATCAGGGCCACGTGCGCGCCCTCGGCGGCGAAGCGGCGGGCCGTCGCGCGGCCGATGCCGCCACTGGCGCCGGTGACCACTACGACTCGGGATTCCTTCACATTCTCTCCTTCCGGCGCGCCGGATCGCTGCTCACCGATCCGGCGAATCCTGTACTGCGGCAAGGCGTATCGATGACTCGAGCAGGAGGGCGTGGACGAACGCCTGGGGCAGGTTGCCGCGCAGCTGACGTTCGGTGACGTCGAATTCCTCGGCGAACAGTCCCGGCGTTCCGCACGCGGCCCGATTGCGCTCGAAGAACCGCATCGCGGTCACCGGCTCGCCCAGCTGCGCCGCGGCGATCGACATCGTGAATCCGCAGAGCAGGAACGCCCCCTCGCTGTCCCCCAGCCGGCATCCCTCGTGGCGATAGCGGAAAATGTAGTGGTCCGAACACAATTCGCGAAGCACGGCGCGAAAGGTCGCCCGGTAGCGCGGATCCGCGGCCGGAACCACCCCGCGGATCATCGGCAGCAGCAGCGCCGCGTCGACCTCGGGCAGGTCCGGCGCCCGCTGCCAGCCCCCGTCGGCGTGCAGACTCGTCCGCGACGTCTCGGTCATCAGCTGATCGGCGATCGCCGTACAGCGATCGATCTCGGCGCCGGTCGCGTCGCAAGCCGATACCGCGCGCAGCCCCGCGGCGCAGGTCAGCCGCGAATGGGTCCACAGGCGGTCATCGATCTCCCAGATGCCCGCATCCGGCCGGTCGTACCGGTCGGCGATCGCGTCGACGGCCGCGCGGACCGCTCGGCGGTGATCGTCGGTCAATCTGCCCGCCCGGCCCGCGGCGGCGAACAGCGACAGCGCCTCCCCGAAGACGTCGAGCTGGAACTGCTTGCGCACCCGGTTGCCGACCACCGGCTGCGCCCCCGGATAACCGGGCAGCTCGATCTCCCGGGTGGCCGGAACCGGCCTGCCCGAGGTGGTGTAGGCGGGTGCGAGGTCGGGTCCGTCCGCCAGCAGGCGTTCGGCGGTGAACGACACCGCGGCGTCCAGGAGCGGATGCGCTCCGGCCGCGGCGACCGCCTGGCCGGCCAGGCACTGATCCCGGATCCAGGTGTACCGGTAGTCGTAGTTCTCGCCCTGATCGGCGCGCTCGGGCAGGCTGGTGGTCGCGGCGGCGACCATCCCGCCGGTGTCGCAGGTCATCCCGCGCAGTACCGCGTAGGCCTGTACGGCGTCGCGCGGCGCGACGCTCGGCGCGATCGCGGGGACCTGCCGCTTCCACGCGGATTCCGTTGCGGCCCAGAGGTTCTCCGGGTCCGGGGCGGAGTCCCGCAGCTCGATGTCCGCGAGTTCGAGCACCAGGTCGCGATATTCGCCCGCGGGCACCCGGATCCGCGTCTTCCAGTACAGATCGTCCGCGGAACCCGAGACGGTCGCCTCCGGCGCACCGGACCAGCGCAGCCGCAGCGGTCCGGACCGGGCCCGCCACACTCCGTCCGCGCCCAGGCGCGGCTCCGCCAACGGCCGGGCTCCGAAACAGGCTGCGGGGCGCAGCAATACATCGAGCTCGGCATCGCCGCGTTCGGCCACGATCCGGCGCAGCACCACCGCGCGGTGCGGATCGCCCGGAAAGGCCAGTGCCTCACGGCATCCGATTTCCGACGAGCCGGCCACCCAGCGCGAACGCCACAGCAGGGTGCCCGGTTCATAACTCCCGCCCCAGACGAACGGCGTCACCGGCGTGATCGAGTACATGCCGCGACCGCCCAGCAACGTCGCGAACACCGCGTCGTCGTCCCACCCCGGCACGCACAGCCAGGACATGTCGCCGCGCGGCCCGACCAGCGCTCCCCGTTGCCCGTCGGCCAGGAACGAGTACTCACGCAGGACATGGGGCGCGGCGGCGGCATCGGGAATCATGCCCGGCGAATACCACCGTGCCGCCGGGGTAACCGGGCGACATGGTCAGCATCGGATACTTTCTCTCCAGTGAGCAGTTCGGCCCCACCGAACTCGTCGACCAGGCTCGACGTGCCGAGGAGGCCGGATTCGAAGGGTTGTGGATCTCCGACCACTTCCATCCGTGGCACGACGCCCAGGGGCAGAGCCCGTTCGTCTGGGGCACGATCGGGGCGCTGTCGCAGGCCACCACGCTGCCGGTGACGACGGCGGTCACCTGCCCGACCGTGCGCATGCATCCGGCGATCATCGCCCAGGCCGCCGCCACCGCCGCGGTGCAGTTGCACGGCCGGTTCGCGCTCGGCGTCGGCAGCGGCGAAGCGCTCAACGAGCACATCCTCGGCGATCGCTGGCCGGATCCGGCGACCCGGCTGGACATGCTCGACGAGGCGGTGCAGCTGATCCGCCGGATGCACTGCGGCGGCACCGTCAGCCACGACGGGCCGCACTATCGCGTACAGGAGGCGCGGATCTACACCTTGCCCGAGCAGCCGGTGCCGATCTACATCTCCGGATTCGGCCCGCAGGCAACGGCTTTGGCCGCCCGCATCGGCGACGGCTACTGCACCGTGGTGCCGGACCGGGAGCTGGTGGACACCTTCCGCGACAGCGGCGGCGGCGACAAACCGGTCCAGGCCGGGGTCAAGGTGTCCTGGGCCGCACAGGAAAACGAGGGGCTCGACGCCGCGCACCGGCTGTGGGCCAACGATCTGCTTCCCGGTCAGATCGCCCAAACCCTGCCCCGCCCAGCGGATTTCGAGGCGGCCACGACGCTGGTCGACCGCGAGGACACCCGGCGGCACTTCGCCGTCGGCCCGGATCCCGAACGCCACCTGGAGGTGCTGCGGCCGTACCTCGACGCCGGCGTGGACGAGCTGTACATCCAGCAGATCGGCCCGGATCTCGACGGCTTCTTCGACGCCTACGAGAAGGAGATCCTGCCGGCGCTGCGCTGAGGTCCGAACGGGCGGGTCGAGATGTCGTACCGCCCGATTACGTAGCCGGGCGAGGGGTAGCCGCCCGATATGACTCGCCCCCCGTTGCCACCGAACCCGGACCCTGCCCCGTTGCCGCCGAATCCGGACCCCGCCCCGCCGCAGCCGGTGCCGGATCCCGCTCCCCGGCCGCCGATCCCGGATCCGTCGCCACCGCCGGATCCGTACCCCTCGCGCCCCGAGCCCGACCCCCGCCCGATACTTCCGCCGGTGCCCGATCCGGCGCCGCCCGCCTGGTAACGGCGCACTTTCCGGCGTCGAGCGGCACGAGGCGAGACGGACGGAAAAAATGCGGCAATTCGATCGGCGCGGCGCGTGTCGATCGCCGATCAGCGGGTAGGCGGCGAGTAGTAGTGCCGAGCGGACCCGATCCGCGGGTCCTGCCATCCAGGAGGTATGTCATGCCCAAGGCTTGGACCGACAAACAGGAGCGCGAATACGATCACATCCGCGATTCGGAGAAGTCCCGCGGCGCGAGTGATCGGCGCGCCAAGGAGATCGCCGCACGGACCGTGAACAAGAACCGCGCCCAGTCCGGCCAGACGCGCACCGCCAGCCGTTCCACGGTCCGGGACACCTCGCCACAGCGGCGCGGCGGACAGCGCTCCCATTCGGGCGCCCAGGGGCCGACCCGCGACCAGCTGTACAACGAAGCGCGCCAACGCAATATCGAGGGCCGCTCCAAGATGACCAAATCCCAGCTCGCCCACGCCCTGGGCCGCGACTGACCCGCGCCCGCGGGACCACAGGAGGACAGATCCGATGGCAACCGCACGAGAGGTCATGACTCCCGGGGTGCGCTGCGTGCGCGCCAGCGACACCGTACTCGAGGCGGCTCGGACACTGGCCGAACTCGGCGTCGGGTCGCTACCCATCTGCGGCGAGGACGGGAAGCTGAAGGGTATGCTGACCGACCGCGATATCGTCGTGAAAGTCGTTGCGACACAGCATGATCCGCGAGGAGTGCATGCCGGAGAACTGGCCGAGGGCACACCGGTGATGGTGCACGCGGACGACGACGTGACCACGGTGCTGAGATTGATGGCGCTACATCGGATCCGGCGCGTCCCGGTGCTCGACGGCAACGAATTGGTCGGCATCATCGCGCAGGCCGACATCGCTCGCACAGTGGGCAACGAACAGTCCGGTCTGGTGGTGTCCGCCGTCTCCCAGTCGGACTCCTGAATTCGTCGGCGAAAGCGGAGAGGACATCATGCAGATGATCACCCGAGGCACAGTTGTCGCCCGAACCGACGGAGTGGGCAGCCGTTCGCCGATGCGGGTACGCGTGGTCCGGCACGGGCCGGTCCCGTACGCGGAGGTCGAACCCCTCGACGGCGGCGATCGGGTGGCGGTGCTGCTCACGGACCTGGAGCGCGATTTCCAAATTCGGTGACTCCGCGCGGGTGACCCAGCGGGACTATCCAGGCATACTGGTTGGTGCGGCCTTCTGATGCGATGGCGTTCAAAATCTGGAGCGCGGCCCGCAGCCGACATGGTCGCCGGAGGTATTCATGACCTCGCACCCGACAGTTGCCCCCGCGACAGCTCCGACCGCACGGTCCAATCGTGGCAACGACAGCTATGACGACATCGAACCGTGGCTGGAGAAGATGGCGGCCATGACCGCCCGCGATCCCGAACGCGCATCGCTGCGCGAGCAGATCATGGACCGCTGCCTGCCCTTGGCCGAGCACATCGCCCGCCACTACACCCGGCGCGGGGAGGCCTTCGAAGACCTCTACCAGGTCGCCTCCCTCGGCCTGGTGCTCGCGGTGGATCGTTTCGACCCGGGCAAGGGCTCCTCGTTCATCTCCTTCGCCGTCCCGACGATCATGGGTGAGGTCCGGCGGCACTTCCGCGACCGGACCTGGATGGTGCGGGTGCCGCGCCCGGCGAAGGAGTTGCAGGGCGCCATCGGCCCGGCCGTGGAGCGACTCACCCAGCGGCTGTACCGCATGCCCGCGACCTCCGAGCTGGCCGCCGAACTCGACGTCAGCCGGACCGAACTCACCCAGGCACTCCTGGCCGCCAACGCGCACAGCGCCGATTCCATCGACACCTCCCCGGACGATCCCGACCACGACCCCGGCGCCGCCCGTGTCGTGCGAGAGCTGGGCAGCGAGGACAACGGCTACCAGGTCACCGATGACGCGCTGGCGATCGCGCCGCTGCTGAACGACCTCCCGCCGCGCGAGCGGGAGGTGTTGCGCTTGAGATTCTTCGAGAACCGGTCGCAGACCGAGATCGCGGAGCGCATCGGAGTATCCCAGATGCAGGTCTCGCGGTTGCTCAGCGCAACACTCGCCGGTCTGCGCGAGCGAGCGCTGCGCGACTGACCGTCCGATCCGGGTAGGCCGGGGAACGCTACGACGTGCTGTTCTCCGGCTGGTCGCAGGACTGCCGGAAAGACGACGCCCGTGCGCGGCCGAAACCGACCCAGGACATAATTCAGTGGTGAGTTCCCCATTTTCCGCGGCGCCCGATGCCGAAGATCAGTACCCGTTACCCGGTTCCCCAGCCGGGCAGCGGACTTCGGCCGGGCGTTTCCGATTCTGGTTCGCGAACCAACGCTGGGAGTGGTCGCCGGAGATCTACCGGATGCACGGCTACCAGCCCGGAGAGATCGAGCCCACGACCGAGGTACTCCTCGCTCACAAACACCCCGACGACCGTGACAACGTCGCCGAGGCGATCACCCGGTCCACCGAGCACGGGGAGCCGTTCTCCAGCCGGCACCGCTTCATCGATACCAACGGGACCGAGCACACCGTCATGGTCGTCGCCGATCGCATCCTCGACGCCGACGCACGCCCCGTGGGCACCGCGGGTTTCTACATCGATCTGTCCGACGCCATCGCCGATGCCGAACGCGAAACGGTGGAGCAGCGCCTACCGGAAATCGTCGCCTCGCGCGCGGTGATCGAACAGGCCAAGGGCGTGCTCATGTGCATGTACCGGATCAACTCCGCCCAGGCTTTCAAGGTGCTGACCTGGCGTTCCCAGGAGACCAACATCAAGCTGCGCGCTCTGGCCGAGCAGCTGATCGCCGAACTGCCCACAGTCGCCAAACCATCGCCCGAGGTGGTGACGCAATTCGACCACCTCCTGCTCACCCTGCAGGAGCGGGTACCCCCGGAATGATCCGGG
The DNA here is from genome assembly GCA_966435935.1 of uncultured Nocardia sp. Classification (GTDB taxonomy): domain Bacteria; phylum Actinomycetota; class Actinomycetes; order Mycobacteriales; family Mycobacteriaceae; genus Nocardia. The sequence continues at coordinate 12,310 of CBJNFW010000012.1, read as the reverse complement.
CCGGCGCCGAGCCGGATCAGCGCGAGTGCGCCAGCCGCGGAATCAGGCCACCGGCCAGCACATCGCGCACCTGACGCTGTGACAGCCGGTGCCGAACGACGAACGACCGATCCTTGGTCACGTTGCGCACCCGCAGCGTGTCCTGGGCGGGCAGGGTGTCGCGCAGGTCGTCCAGGAGCAGTTCGTCGTCGCGGTCGATGGTGTCGTAGTCGCGCGGGTCGTCGAATTCCAGGGCCAGGACCCCGAAATTGGCCAGGTTCTGCCAGTGGATGCGGGCGAAGGATTTGGCGATGACGGCCCGCAGGCCGAGGTAGCGCGGCGCTATCGCGGCGTGTTCCCGGGAGGAGCCCTGCCCGTAGTTGCCGCCGCCGACGACGATATGCCCCGGACCGGGAAGCTGTTGTGCCCGTTGCGGATACGACGCATCGATCCGAGTGAAGGTGAACTTCGCCAGTTCCGGGATATTGGAGCGGAACGGCAGTGCCCGCGCCCCGGCCGGGGAGATCTCGTCGGTGGACACGTCATCACCGACCTTCAGCAGCACCGGCGCGCGCAGCTGATCGGGTAGTTCCCCGGATTCGGGCAGGCTGGAGATGTTGGGCCCCTTGACCGGCCGGACAGCTCGCGCGGCGGCCGGGTCCAGTGGCGCGACCAGCATCGCGGTGTTGACCGAATGCCGTTGCGGCAGAGCGAGTTCCGGGTACTCGACGTGCTCTTCGCGGGCCCAGTCCCGGGGATCGGTGATGACGCCGGTCAGCGCCGAGGCGGCCGCGGTCTCCGGCGAGCACAGCCATACCGAGTCCTCCTCGGTGCCCGAGCGGCCGGGGAAATTGCGCGGCATGGTCCGCAGCGAGTTGGCGCCGCTGGCCGGGGCCTGGCCCATGCCGATGCACCCCATACATCCGGCCTGATGGATCCGCGCGCCGCTCGTGACCAGGTCGGTGGTGGCCCCCATCGCCATGAGGTCGGACAGGATCTCCCGCGAGGTCGGATTCACATCGAAACTGACCTGCGGAACGCTCTGGCGTCCGGCCACAATGGCCGCGGCGACGGCGAAATCCCGCAGTCCCGGATTGGCGCTGGATCCGATCACCACCTGCGCGATCGGCTCGCCCGCGACCTCGCGCACCGGCACCACGTCGCCGGGCGAACTCGGACGGGCGATGAGCGGTTCGAGCGCGGCCAGATCGATGGTCTCGCGATGGTCGTACTCGGCGTCGGCGTCGGCGGCCAACTCGGTCCAGTCCTGCTCGCGGTCCTCCGCCCGCAGGAATTCCCGCACCGCCTCGTCACTGGGAAAGACCGTCGTGGTCGCGCCCAGTTCGGCGCCCATGTTCGCGATGACGTGGCGATCCATCGCCGACAGCCCGGCCAGACCGGGGCCGTGGTACTCGATGATCGAGCCGACTCCGCCGCGCACGCCGTGCCGCCGCAGCATCTCGAGGATCACATCCTTGGCCGAACACCACTGCGGCAGTTCACCTTCCAGCCGAACACCCCATATCCGAGGCATCCGCAGCCGCAGCGGATGACCCGAAATCGCCAGCGCCACTTCCAATCCGCCCACTCCGATCGCGAGCATGCCCAGCGAACCGGCGGCGGGCGTGTGCGAGTCCGAGCCCGCCAGGGTTTTCCCCGGCACTCCGAACCGCTGCATATGGGTCGGATGCGACACCCCGTTGCCCGGCTTGGAATACCACAGGCCGAATCGCTGTGCCGCGGTGCGCAGATACTCGTGATCCTCGGCGTTCTTCGCGTCGGCCTGCAACAGGTTGTGGTCCACGTACTGCACGCTGACCTCGGTGCGCGCCCGGTCGAGTTCGAGGGCCTCGAGTTCCTGCATGACCAGCGTGCCGGTGGCGTCCTGGGTCAGGGTCTGATCGATTCGGATCGCGATCTCCGCACCCGGGGTCATCTCCCCGGACTCCAGGTGCGATCCGATCAGCTTGTGCGCGAGGGTGGCACCCATGACTTCGGCTCCTTCCCGGATGAGCTGTACGTCGGCCGGTTACCCGATCGGCACTCCCCGAACCGGCACGCCGCGCGACACCGACGAGACCTGGCAGCGCGCGCCGCCCGGTCTCGTCGTGCGCATCACCGGCCGCTGTGGCTGTGCTGGCCACCCCTTGCCTTGGCCTCCACCGGCTGCGCCTGGGCTCCCTTGCGGCCCGCCTCGCGCGGATCGGCGGCATTGGGTTGACCGAAACTTCCGGTGCTCGCTCGGCCGCCGCGACTGGCCTGCTCCTGGGTATCCTTCCGGTTCCCGAACTGACCCGGGTTGTTACGATCCGGCATCGCTGGACCTCCTTCATCGTTGGAGCGCGCGACAACCGCTGCCGCGCAGTGGCTTCCATCACCACAACAGCGCCTTACCCCGCCGCTCCCGCGCTATGCAGTTGGACATCGATCCCCTTCTCGGGCCCGTCCGGCGCGCGCGATGCCCGAACATGCCCACCAGGACTAGGCGGTGCGGGCCTGTGCCTGCACCGGCAGGTCGTAGACTGCGAAGGCCGAGTGGATGACCGGCTGAGCGACATTGCGCACCCGGACCCCGCCGGGTGTCGTCCCGCGTTCGGTGCCGGCATGCGCGTGCCCGTGCAGCGCCAACTCTGCTCCGCACGTATCGATCGCCTCGCCGAGCAGGTACGAGCCCAGGAACGGATAGATCTCGCGCGGCTCGCCGTGCAGGGTGCCCTCGATCGGGGCGTAGTGCGTCAGCGCGACTCTGGCGTCGGTCTGCAGCCCATCCAGCGCGGCACACAGCGAATCGGCCAGATCGACGCTGTACGAAGCGAATTCACGCATGATGCCTTCTCCGAACGCGCTGGCGCACCGGCCCGCGAAGCCACCGCCGAATCCCTTGGTTCCCGCGATGCCGAGTGTGTACCCGCCGACGCCGATGGTCGCCGCACTGCCCTCCAGCACGGTGATGCCGTGATCGTCGAGCAGTGCGGCGATCTCGTCCTGGGCGTCACTGTGGTGGTCGTGATTGCCCAGCACCGCGATCACCGGGACGCCGATGCGCGCGAATTCGGTTGCCACGACCCGCGCTTCGGCCACCGTGCCGTGCCGGGTCAGATCGCCCGCCAGCAGCAGCACATCGGCGTGATCGGGCAGAGCCGCCAGTGCGGGCCGCAGGGATCCGGCCGAATCCTCGCCCAGATGGACGTCGCCGACCGCGCCGATCCGAATGATTCCCGCCATCAGTCGAGCCGCTCGTGATCGGCCGGGACGTCCGGGACACTCACGCGAATATCGTTGTGCACCCGCATTTTCGGTGCGTACTGGCGCACCACGTCCTCGAGTTGCGCGCGCCTCCGCATACTGCTCACCTCACCGCAGAGCACCACCGCGTTGTCCCGGACGCTCACCTGGACGCCGAGTTCGGCCGTCCGGGGGTCCTCCGCCAGCACCCGGCGCAGGTTGGCCGCGAGATATTGCGGCAACAGGTCGTCGGTGACCGCGTCGCCGTCACGGCTGATGTGCAGATCCTCGAGCAGCCCCAGGAAGGCCCGGGCATACGGTGACATCCCGGTCTCCTCGGCGACCCGCGTCCAGTCCACCTGCTCGCGCAGCTCCCGCGCCGTCTGCAGCAGCGCGGTGAAATCCAGCCGGTGCGAATCGAGCACCATGAGTTTGTCGATGATCAGATCGGTGGCGCTGATCACCGGCGCCACCGTCGAGCCGATCCGCAGGGTGCTCGCGCGGGCCAGCAAGGCGTCGGTGACGGCTCGTTGGTTCGGCTCGAAGACCAAGTCCACCAACGTTTCTCCGTCGTAGACCTTGGTCAGCCAGTCTTCCGGCGGATCGACCGCCTGCAGCCCGGCCCGCACCAGAACCTGGCGGGCGCGCTGGGCGTCGCCGGGTTTGATGAAGATGTCCACGTCGTGTTCCGACGCCGGCCCGCCCCGGGCGTACACCGCGCATCCCCCGGCGACCGCGAACGGAATGTCCTCGCTCTGCAGCGTATTCGCAACCCGGGTGACCGTGTGCAGAAGCTGATCGATCCCTGTGTGCATATCCGCGACCTACCCTGCGCTCACCGGCTTATTCGCCGGGTCGCACATCCCATCCGCGATTGACCGTCCGGCTCAGACCGAGCCACTCCCGGCTCCAGTCGGCGCGGCGCCGCACCGCGCAGGACGCACTGACCACGGCCATCAGCGCGCCGACCCCGAGGACGGTACAGCCGAACACCTTCATCGCCCGGTCCACGCCGTCGCCCATGGCCAGATCCGCCGGTGACAGGTTCTGCATCGGGCGGCCGTCCCCGCCGACCCGCACCGGGAGCCGGTCACCCGGCACGACGGTCGGGGGGACGTCGATGACGGCCGTGCGCGTGCGGCCGGCCCGGGTCCACGCGACCCGCGTCTGCCACGTTTTCGGGGTGGCGGCGCTGTCCTGGACGACCGCCGTGGGGTGTTCGGTCACGATCGCGGTCACGGTGGTCGCCGCCGCGGCATCCGCGCGTTCCTGCACGAGGGCTTGTTCGTAGCGGGCCGTCCCCGCGTGCACCGCGAGCGGGATGGCGGCCAACAGCAGTACGACGGCGATGATGCGGGCTGCCGCCTCCCAGCGGTCCGAACCACGCATCAGCGGGTTCGAACTCCAGGGCGCGGTACGCCAGAGTCTGCGCGGCAAGGATGGGCGGTTCATCACGGTCGATTCCCATCGATTCGGAGATTTGCACGTGTCGCTACGCGATGCCACCGAAGCCGCCGGCCGGCCCGCTCGGCGATTCTCGTCGTTGAGGATCTTCGTCTTCGTCGACGACAGCGGCGGTATGTGCGGCTTCTTTCTGCGCGTACCCGGCAGATCCTCGGTCAATCGTCCGGAACCGGTCCATATCCGGCGGATCAGCGACCGGTGGCGCGCAGATATCGGATCAGCGGGGTGCGGCGTCGACGGAGTCCGGTGTGGGCCATCGGCGGCCCGCGTCGGCGCTCAACAACCGCAGCCGGTCACCCAGTTCATCACGGAAGTGGTCCAGGAATCCGTCCGGGTCCGGCCCGGCGTTCATCAGCACCGGACGATCGAACCCGGCGTCGAGGTACTGCCGGACGGCCCGGACGTAGTCCTCGGGGTCCGAGCCGCAGGTGAACTGGCCGCGAATGTCGTCCTCGCGGACGGTGGTGGTGGCCGCGGCGAAATTGGCGGGATTCGGCAGCTCGCTCATCACCTTCCAGCCGGTCACCGCCCACCGCGAGGTGTCCAGGGCCGCGCGCACGGCGGCTTGCTCGTCCCGCGCCCACGCGACCGGAACCTCCGCATAGCAGGGACCGTCGCCGCCGAAGCGGTGATAGTTCGCCACGACGTCCGCCGACGGCTCGGTCGCGAAGATGCCGTCGCCGGACTCGGCGGCCAGGCGCGCGGCCGCGGTCCCGCCCGCCGCCACCGCGATCGGCGGCGGCTCATCGGGCAGGTCGAATATCCGGGCGTCGGACAACTGCAGATATTCGCCTCGGTAGGAGCGGTACCCGCCGCGCCACAGCAGCCGGATGATGTCGAGCGCTTCCCGGAGCTTGTCGTGCCGCACCCGCACCGCGTCCGGGAACTCGGTACCCACCACGTGTTCGTTCAGCCGCTCCCCCGACCCGACACCGAGGGTGAACCGCCCTCCGGACGTCACCGCCACCGTGGCGGCGGCCTGCGCGATGATCGCGGGGTGATAGCGGACGGTGGGGCAGGTGACTCCCGTCGCCAGCCCGATGCGTTCGGTGCGCGCGGCGATCGCACCGAGCACCGTCCACGCGAACGGCGAGTGGCCCTGATTGTCCAGCCAGGGATGAAAGTGATCACTGATCTCGACGAAATCGAATCCCACCGCTTCGGCGCGGACCGCCTGCCGGATCAGCTCGGTGGGCCCAAACGCCTCGGCGGCCAGCTTGTATCCGATCTGCACCACGCACCTCCTGCGTCGTCCGACGTGTCCGGGCAACCCCCGGCTCGCAAGCTGTAGGCGCGGCATCGGACGGCGAAAAAGGGCGACGCCACGCCCGGCGTCGCGATACCCGCAATCGGGCCTCCTACACGCCCGCGCGCAACCGTGCCCGGGTCCGCCACCTCGGCGAATCGGTTTCAAGTACGCACGTTCGGGAAATACGCCGCTGCCTTTACCCCTAGCAAGCTGGAGTGAGCGATGTCGACGATGCGTCTCGACCGCACGGATTCCGAAAACCGTACGGCGGCAACCGAACCCCCCGGCGGCACCGAAGATGTCCGGTGGCCGCAACCGAGTCCGCTGGACGACTGGTGGCAGCGCGTCATGTTCGGCGCGGCGCCGGCCGCCCCCGACTCCTGATGCCCTCGCCGCCCGCACGCGCGATGATCGCCCGAACGTGGTTGCACAAGAACTCGGCGTGACCGGATGTATTGCGTATTCCCTCCCGCCGTCCCTCCCGGAAGCGATCAGCGGCGATCCCGCGGGGAGGAAGTGGCGAGCCGGCATTCGGCCGGTCGGAACCGCAATTGGTGGCCGCTGATCGGTGTTCCGCACGTCACGCGGGGGCTGACGTGGCGGGCGGTTTCGGCAATACTGGAGGCCGCGACATTCTGATGTGGTGACGTTCAAAACCAACAGCGCACCGAACCGCAACCGACCTCGTCGCTCCGGAGGTGTCTATGACCTCACAAACGCTCACCCGTTCGGCGCCCAGCGCACGTTCTCACCGCGGAAACGACCCGTACGACGGCATCGAGCCGTGGCTGGAGAAGATGACGGGCCTGCCCGACGGCGATCCCGAGCGCACCCGGCTGCGCGTGGAGATCATCGACCAGTGTCTTCCCCTGGCCGAGCACATCGCCCGTCGCTATACCCGGCGCGGGGAGTCCTTCGAGGATCTGTACCAGGTCGCGTCGCTCGGACTGGTTCTCGCCGTCGACCGCTACGACCCGGCCAAGGCCGCGACGTTCGTCTCCTTCGCGGTGCCGACGATCATGGGTGAGGTGCGCCGGCACTTCCGCGACCGCACCTGGGCGGTGCGGGTGCCGCGCCCGGCCAAGGAGTTGCAGGCCGATATCGGCCCCGCCGTGGAACGGCTCGCGCAGCGGCTGCACCGCATGCCCACCAATTCGGAGTTGTCCGCCGAACTGGGTGTCGATCGCCTGGACATGACCCAGGCGCTGCTGGCGGCCAACGCCTACACCGCCGACACGATCGATACCTCACCCAGCGATACCGAGCGCGACCACGCCGCCACCCGCATCGCCGACGAACTCGGCACCGAGGACGTCGGATACCGGATCACCGAGGAGGCGCTCACCGTGGCCCCGCTGCTGCGCGAGCTGCCCTCCCGCGAGCGCGAAGTGCTGCGACTGCGGTTCTTCGAGAATCGAACCCAGACCCAGATCGGGGAACAGATCGGCCTGTCCCAGATGCAGGTGTGCCGCATCCTCACCCATACCCTGACCGCCCTGCGCGAGCAAGCGCTCCCGAGCTGAGACTCCCCCGCCGGGTGCGAAGTGCGTGCATGCCGGCGCCGATCCTGGGTAACACGCACTCGTTGCGGTCGAGCCCACGCTGCCCGGCGCATGATTTCCGACCGTGAGGAGCCTCGTGATGACTTCCACTGCCGTCGAAGCCGATCAATCCCCGGCCGACCGCCCCGCGAACGCGCCGTCCGTCGTCCTCGACCCCGCCGCCGCGGCCTTGCCGCGACCGCGCGGGCCGATCTCCGCGGGGGTGCGCGCCCTGCTGCGCGGTGATCCCCCGCAGCCCGTGCCCCGGATCGACACGGCCGACCCGTACGGTGACGACCTGCACCTGGCCCTGCACATGTGCTACGAGCTGCACTACCACGGCTTCGAATCGGTGCACCCGGACCGGGAATGGGATCCAGAGGTGCTGCGCCTGCGCGCGAGCCTCGAGGACCGTTTCGCGACCACGCTGCTGCGCGACGTCGCCGGGGGCGATGACCTGGACCGCGAGTTGGACGCGCTGACCGCCGCACCGGCCGAACCGGGCGGGGTCGGCGCATACCTGTCGGCCGAGGGCCGATGGTGGCAGATGCGCGAGTACTTCGCGCATCGCTCGATCTACCACCACAAAGAGGCCGATCCATACGTGTGGGCGATTCCGCGGCTGCGCGGGCAGGCCAAGGCCGCTCTGGTCGCGGTGGAATTCGACGAGTTCGGCGGCGGACGCGGAGACCGGGTGCACGCGCGGCTGTTCGCCGACCTGCTCGCGGGAGCCGGACTGTGCCCGGACTACCTGCACTATCTGGACATGGTCCCGGCCCCGATGCTGGCCCTGGTGAACATGATGTCGCTGTTCGGCCTGCACGGCCGCTGGCGCGGGGCGCTGGTGGGCCACTTCGCCACCGTGGAGATCACCTCCCCGCCCGCGGCGCGGCAGCTGACCGACGCGCTGCGCCGGATGAACGCCGACCCGGCCTGTATTCGCTTCTACACCGAACACGTCGAGGCCGACGCCGTGCACGAACAGGTCATGCGCCGTGAGGTGATCGGCGATCTGCTCCGGCAGGAGCCCGATCAGGCCGCTTCGATCGTCCTCGGCATCCAGGTCACCAACCTGCTGGAGGACCGGATCGAACGGCATCTGCTCGAGGACAGCTGGGGCGCGGGCCGCAGCTCGTTGCGCACCGACGACCTCGTCTCCGATTGAACGCCGCCACGGGGGTATTCGCGCGCCATGAGATTGATCCGCACGCCGGGCGTCTACCGGCCACAAGCAGACACCCGGCTCCTGATGCGGGCCATGACGGCGGCGGCGATCCCGCCGGGCCGGGATGTGCTCGACTTGTGCACCGGAACCGGCGCGCTTGCCGTGCACGCACACCTCATGGGTGCGAAAACTGTTACGGCCGTTGATATCTCCCGAAGGGCGCTGTTGTCCGCATGGTGCAACACGCGGCTGCGCGGAATCTCGGTGGAGCTGCTGAAGCTGGACTTGGCCGAGATACTCGGACACCGCCGCTTCGATGCCGTCCTGGCCAACCCGCCCTACGTTCCGGGCCCGTCGACGGCGCCGGCGCGGGGCCGCGCCCGGGCCTGGGAGGCGGGCCCGACCGGGCGTGCCGTCCTGGACCCGCTGTGCGATCTGCTGCCCGCCGCGCTCAACGTCGACGGCACCGCGCTGATCGTCCAATCGGCTTTGTGCGGAACGGATTCCACGATCCAGCGGCTGCGGGCGGGCGGGCTGAAGGCCGCCGTGGTGGCGCGCGAGACGACCGCGTTCGGACCCGTGCTCCGCAGGCGAGCGGCATGGCTGCGCGAGGCCGGGCTGATCGCACCGGACGAGACGAACGAGGAGCTGGTGGTCATCCGTGCCGACCGAATCAACCGGTGAACCCCGCCGGGTGCACCTCACCGCGGAAGGGCCGGCCCTGATCGAAGGGCCGGTCGAGTTGGTCACCGACGACGGGACCGTGGTCCGCTGCGACCGTTTCCAGGTCGCGGTGTGCCTGTGCCGCCGCTCGAAGATCTATCCCCTGTGCGATACGAGTCATCGGCGGCGGCGCAGGACCGGTTGAACGCGTCAGGCGGCACGCGCGGTGGGATCGAGGACGACCTTCACCGCGCCATCGGTCTTCTGCTGGAACATCCGATAGGCATCCGGCGCGGAATCGAGCGGAAGCCGGTGGGTGGCAAAGCTTTCCACGCCGAGCGGATCGTCGTCGGTCAGTAGCGGCAGGATGTCCCCGGCCCACCGGGTGACGTTGGCCTGCCCCATCCGCAATTGGATCTGCTTGTCGAACAGGATTCGCATCGGGAGCGGGTCCACCATGCCGCCGTACACTCCGGACAGCGATATGGTGCCGCCGCGGCGCACGATGTCGATCGCGTCGTTCAGCACCGACAGGCGGTCCACGCCCACGGTATCGGAGACCTTGCGGCCCAACACATCCGGAAGCAGGGCGGCCGACCGCTGTGCCCACTCGGCCACCGGCGAGCCGTGCGCCTCCATCCCGACCGCATCGATGACCGCGTCGGTTCCGCGACCGTCGGTCATACCGCGCACCATCTCACCGATGCTCGAGTCCACCGCCGACCGATCGATCACCTCCGCACCGCTGGCGGCGACGCGGGCCAGGCGCTCGGGCACCCGGTCGATCCCGATCACCCGCAGACCGCGATGCAACGCGATCCGGCACGCCATGTCCCCGATCGGCCCCAGCCCCAGCACCGTCAGCGAGCCGCCCTCGGGGACGGCCGCGTATTCCACCGCCTGCCAGGCGGTGGGCAGCACATCGGACAGGTACAGGAACCTCTCGTCGCCGGGCCCGTGCGGCACCTTGATGTGCGTGGCGTCGGCCTGCGGCACCCGGAGCAACTCCGCCTGCCCGCCGGGCACCTGGCCGTACAGCTTCGAATAGCCGAAAAGCGCTGCGCCGCTTCCATATCGACGCACCTGGGTGATCTCGCACTGGGTCGGCAACCCGGCCGTGCACATGTAGCACCCGCCACAGCTGATCTGGAACGGGATCACCACCCGGTCTCCTCGGGTGAGTTCGGTCACCTCCGAACCGACGTCCTCCACGATGCCGATCGGCTCGTGGCCCAGCACGTCCCCCGGACTCATGTACGCTCCGAGCACCTCGTACAGATGCAGATCCGAACCGCAGATCGCGGTGGAGGTCACCCGCACGATCGCGTCGGTGGGCGCCTCGATGCTCGGATCCCGGACCTCGTCGACGGACACCCGGCGGCGTCCCTGCCACGTCACGGCTTTCATGACTACCGCTCAGCGATTCTCGGGAGTGGTGTTGGCCTGATCGGTGAACCAGATCAGGTCGTAATCCTTGTCCTTCATACCGGTGTGTCGGCCGGTCTCCTGCGTTGCGGGCACAGGTCTGTCCTTTCGTCGCCGGTTCGGCCGGACGATCGCGTCGCCGCCACGGCCGAGGGCCCCGACCGGACCCGACGACGCACTACCCCCGCCGAGCCGCCCCAATCGGGTACGCGCGCCGATCGCGGCAGTTTGGGCGGCACCGGGCCGGGTATTGCGGCGAGAGTCGCAGCAGAGACCGAACGCTGACGGCGCGTTTGCGACTGTCGTCGGCGAGAGGAGTTTCGATGCCCCGGAACCACAGCACCGCAAGCGATTCCGACCGCCTCCGGGCCGTCGCGCTGGTGTGCACGTTGAAACCGTCGCCGGCCCCCTCCAGCAGCCAGCTCCTGGCCGAACAGGTACTGGCCGAACTCTCCGGCAACGGCGTGGACGGCGAGCTGGTCCGCGTCGCCGATCACGTCGTGCACCCCGGTATCACCGCCGACGAGGGCGACGGCGACCAGTGGCCGCGCATCCGCGAGAAGGTCGCCGCGGCGGACGTACTGGTCCTGGCCACGCCGATCTGGCTGGGTCATCCGTGCTCGGTCGCGCAGCGCACGCTCGAGCGCCTGAACGCGGAGAACGGCGAGACCGACGAACAGGGCCGCCCTCTGATGGCGGGCAAGGTGGCGGTCACCGCGATCGTCGGCAACGAGGACGGCGCCCACAAGGTGACCGCGGACCTGTTCCAGGGGCTGGACGATATCGGCTTTTCCATTCCGGCCCAGGGATCCACGTACTGGACCGGCGAAGCCATGGGATCGGTCGACTACAAGGACCTGGACAAGCCGCCCGAGCCCGTCGCCACCACCACCCGGGCGCTCGCGCGAAACGCCGCGCATCTGGCCCGGCTGCTGCGCGCGAACGCGTACCCGGCCTACTCCTGACCTCCTGCCCGACCCGCCACGTACCTGCTCCGGCCGAATGGCCCGGACATCGATGAAAGGAGCGACATCGCGATGTCGAAACCGATTACGAGCACACTCGACGAGAATGCCCAGCGGGTCACCGGAGACGCGCTGCGCGGGACGGTCGTCGACCTGATCGACCTGTCTCTGATCGCCAAGCAGGCGCACTGGAACGTGATCGGCCCCAACTTCCGCTCGGTCCACCTGGCTCTGGACGAACTCGTCACCGCCGCAAGGGATTTCACCGACGCCGCCGCCGAGCGCGCGACGGCGATCGGGGTCAGCCCGGACGGCCGCGCGGCCACGGTGGCCGAGAAGTCCTCGGCGACAGGGCTTTCCGAGGGATGGCAGCAGGACCGGGCGATCATCGAGGCGATCGTGAAGAATCTGGCCGCGGTCATCGCACGGCTCCGGGAGCGGATCGATGAGACCGAGAAGGCCGATCCGGTGACCCAGGACCTGTTCATCGAGATGGCCGCGCGACTGGAACAACTGCACTGGATGTGGCAGGCACAGGTGGCCACCGCCGCGTAGCCACGCCGACCGGCGACGGGAGGGGGGAGGGGGGGGGGCAGGGGCGACCGCAGGTGTTCAACCCACCGCGGTGGGTGGG